>NZ_CP041151.1:625572-938358 GCF_006494715.1 Shewanella sp. SNU WT4 | reverse complement strand
CTCTAACGGCGGCGTAGCGTTGGTCAGAAACTGAGTAAAAGCAGCTAACAGAATGGCCAGAGAGACCAGCTTCATATCGTCGAGGATCAGTTTCATGTTATTTATCCTTGTTACAAATTTTGTACATCATTTCAGCTAATGGGACCCCTAAGAAGGTCAGCGACAAGGCGCCCAATACTGAAGACAGCAAGTTTGAAGCCGCAGCAATACTTAATACCTGCTGAGCCATTTCAGGATCTAATCCTGAGATCAATGCGCCAGATGCGGCACTTAACATAGAGCCACTACCCACACCAGCGCCTGCGCCTAATGCTAATGGGCTCAAGCCAGTTAATGGCGCTAAGCTGCCTAAGATGCTGAACCATAAGGTGCCAACCACAGAGCCACATAAGTAAATGGCCAGTACGCCCACATATTCAGGGCTACCAGTACCAAAACGGCCTTGGATAACGGCAATCGATGGCTCGCGGCTGATGGATGAACAAGCGCCAATGGCTTTACGACCAAAACCAAATTTGACTGCCAGCGGCACAGCAATGAAGATAGGTAACAGGTTGCCTAACTCTTGGAATAATAACGGCACGCCCGCTTGGATGATGATGTCCAAGTTAGGAATGATCATGCCAGCATACTGAGTGCCTAAGATAAGTAAGCAAAAGCCCACCATCTTGCTACAAAAGCTTTCTTCTTTTTCAGTAAAGACCTTGCCCCACACTTTGATTTTTTGCTTGGTCCAGTTGACCGACAGCAACATACCTATCATTACCGCAAACAACATAGGTAAGATGGATAAGGTGGCAAAGCCTAATTCAATTTTTTGCAGACCAATGATGGCTTGCGAGATAAAAATGACGACGGCGGCTACCGCGACACTGATCAGCACCACACGTGCCTGACTCGATTTAACTTCTTGCATAAGTCGTACTTCTATAATTATGGGTGGTTACCTCAACAAGTATTCACGAGAAGTTAATTAGTAACTGTGATAGCTCTCACTCCCAAGGCTCGATAGATAGATGAAAACGGCATACCATATTCCAAAAATCGCAGACTCGTTACCAAGAGTCGCAATGAGTGTAACAAGCTAATATCTAAGTCGTTTTAACACTGATTACCACCCCAGCAATAAGCGCACCGCGATCAAAGTTTTCACTAAGGCGTGAACTAATACCCCCTAAAAAGCAAAGCGTGACACAAAGCACGCAATCATAGCTATGCGCACTCACGGTTAGTGATAGGCTGACACTTAGGTAGGGACACAAAGACAGGGCAAACAATGACGTTTAAAATTGAAGTCACCTTTCGCCAAGGTAATAACAGGCGCACCCGTAGCTATAAAACCGAACTCTCGGCCAAGCGCAATATTTACACATGGCTCAGCCAGCAAACGAGTAACTATGTTAAAGCTAGCTACTTTTCGCCAGAGTTTGGGCACCTGCAATTTACTGACGCAGAACAATTACAGGAATTTGCTGCCAAGCCAGCCGCTAATTTCTACGCGTCTGAGGCTTGGAGAAAGCTTAGATTTGAAGTGCTGAGTCAGCGGCCAGCGATTTGCGTAGTGTGCCATCGCACACCCACTGAGCATGGGATAAGTTTGCATGTTGATCATATTTTGCCGAGGTCAAAACATCCGCAGCTCGCACTTGATATCAATAATTTACAACTTCTTTGCCAAGACTGTAATTTAGGTAAAAGCGATAGTTAACTTATGGTTTGCCAGTGAATGCACCTAGCTAACGTGGTTAATGCCTCAAGCAAGAGTACTGAAGGCCATACCCAGGTTAGCGGTTATGTCTTAGCGCTAACAGGTGTTAGGGCTAAGACTTAGTGCAGGCAGGTGTTAGCGTGAGCAGCGCTAAGGCAGCAGCGGCCGCTTGGCCACGTAATCGCCATAACCCAAGATTCACAACGGCGGCTATGGCAATTACATGGGTTAACGCTAATGCAGCCATTAATACTGGCGCTGAACAGTGCCATCATTAAAGAATTCAATTTGATTTAATAAACTTTGCGCTTGGTCAGCCATAGATTTACTGGCGGCTGACGCTTCTTCCACTAATACCGCATTCTTTTGGGTCATATCATCCATTTGGCTCACAGATAGTGTTACCTCGCGAATACCACTTGATTGCTCTTTACCGGCATTGTCGATATCACCAATCATGTGACTCACTTCTTCAATGGCGCTAAATAACTCTTTAAAGGTGGTGCGGGTTTGGTCAACGAGCTTAGTACCCTTCTCGACCGCATCAACGCTGTCATTAATCAGCCCTTTGATTTCTTTCGCTGCGCTGCCAGATCGCTGCGCCAAGTTGCGCACTTCTGCTGCCACCACGGCAAAACCGCGTCCTTGCTCACCGGCTCTTGCCGCTTCAACCGCCGCATTAAGTGCCAACAAGTTAGTTTGAAAGGCAATTTCGTTAATCACACTAATAATATCGGCAATCTTATTACTGGAGGCATTAATGTCTTCCATCGCCAAAATGGTGCTCGCCACCACATTACCGCCATCGTTAGCTTTACTCATCATAGAGGTAGATAACACCGCCGCGCGGCTGGCATTTTCGGCGTTTTGCTGCACTGTGCTATTAAGTTGCTCCATGGCGGCTGACGTTTGCTCAAGCCTAGAGGCTTGACCTTCGGTGCGATGACTCAACTCATCATTGCCTGAGGCGATTTCCTTAGCAGAATCAAAGACGGTATTTGATGCGCTACGAATATTGGCGACCATGTCTTTTAATGTCTCGATAAAGTCATTCAATGAATTACCTATGACTTTAAATTCGCCGAATAATTCTTGATCTATATTGCGACTTAAATCCCCGCGCGACATCGCCATTAAAACATTACGGATTTTAGCGATAGTGCGCTTGCGCTCGGTAATATCACTGGCATATTTGACCACCTTAAACGGCTTGCCATTGAGATCAAAAATCGGATTGTAAGATGCTTGGATCCACACCTTTTTACCCGCTTTGCCTAAGCGTAAATATTCGCTGACTTCATATTCACCGCGATTGAGGCGTTGCCAGAACTCTTGATATTCGTGACTGGTTTTATATTGGGGATCAACAAACATGCTGTGATGCTTGCCCCTAATGTCATCAAGGCTATAACCCATAACCTGCAGAAAATTAGGATTAGCATTAATGATGGTGCCATCCATATTAAATTCAATCACAGCTTGCGCCTTACTAAGAGCGTCTAACTGGCCACTGGTATCAGCACTTTTAAATTTTTCGGCGGTAATGTCGGTGGCAAACTTAACCACCTTAAATGGCTTACCATTTAAGTCAAAAATAGGGTTATACGAGGCTTGGATCCACACCTCTTTGCCGCCTTTAGCGATACGCTTATATTCTTTATTCTCATATTCACCGCGATTAAGCTTTTGCCAAAACTCGCGGTATTCATGGCTATCACGCAGGCTTGGCTCAACAAACATACTGTGATGTTTACCTTGAATTTCAGTAAGCTCGTAGCCCATCACGCTTAAAAAATTATTGTTCGCATTGATGATGGTGCCATCTAGATTAAATTCAATCACGGCCAAGGCTTTATTAATGGCAATCAATTGGCCACTGCTATTCACATTATGAAATTTTTGCGCTGTGATATCTGTGGCTAACTCAAGCACCTTATACGGCTTGCCGTTAGCATCTAAAACCGGGTTATAAGAGGCTTGGATCCACACATCTTTGCCGCCGCGCCCAACACGCTTATATTCATTAGACTCATGCTCGCCCCGATTGAGTTTTTTCCAAAACTCTTGATACTCAAAGCTAGCCTTATGCGCTGGTGTGACAAAAAAACTATGATGCTGCCCTTTAACTTCTTCGAGACGGTAGCCCATCATGTCCAAGAACAGCGAATTAGCGGTAATGATAGTGCCATCAAGGTTAAGCTCAACAATGGCTTGCACCTTATTCATAGCAACCAATTTTGCGGTTAATTCTAATAACTCAACACTTGCTTCACTGCCAGACTGCATTGCGCCATTCATATTCAAGCCCTTTTTTAAGCCATACCAGAGTTGTTTTAACATCATAAGAGGGATGCACTAATCAAATAAAAATGCCACGCCAATACCCTAGAGCATTCGGCTGGCTTGGATGTGGTGCTACATGGAATAAACAATGAGGATGACAATCTAGACGCTGAGATACATAACATTAGAATCCATTCCATTGTCGTTAAAATCCTTAGTATTTCAGAGTATAGACCAAGCTTTATTTACCCTCTAAAAATTGTATGAATGTGCAGCAATTACTCTCGCTAAAACACCACCAAGTGTCGGCGCTATAGGATTACCGTGATAAAGCCAACTGCGGCAAGCTAATAGTTGCCATTAAAAAGCCCCGAAACCGTTAAGTATCGAGGCTTATTCGTTTAGCTTTTGGCTTTTGGCTTAAGTGCAGCAGAGGTGTGCGTTGGATAAATCAAATGAAGCAAGACCGCTATCACAGCGCAAAGCGGTACAAATTGCATCATGCAGCACAGTTAAAGCTAAGGCACTGATTTAAATGCATTGTAAAAGGCCGCGCTTAACATCCCCTGATGATACCCTCAGCATAGTTGATTGGGTCATTCACCAAAATTGCTGACCACTATTACCGTACCATTGCGCTACCAAATTGATGAGACCAAGCAAGTTTATGCTGGTTAAATTTGGAACCTGTCGTTGCTAGCATTAACTCGCCTTTGGGCATAAATGAGCTTGATTCTTAGCCCTAACTCATCAGTGTCGGGTTGAAATGTCTATGGGTTAACGTTTGAACTCAGCGGCTGCCGAAGGCAGTCTGCTGCAACTAAGGGTCATGTGGCGCACAAATTATGAATGATCTATTTGAATATCATTTGGAAACGGCTTCCCTTGACCTGTTTCAAGCATATCTTTAAGACTGAGTAAAAATACAGCCCACTTCGTATTGCAATGAGCCATAAACTCGGTTGCCTCTTCCCAGTTTGAATGGATAAACCTTACAAAAGTTTGCTCACCTTTGGCTTCCAAATGAAATGAAATTTCCGTACCCACCCATGACTCTGGGACATTTCCTAAATGTTGCCAGCAGACTGTTTTGTTTGGGACTAGTTTGATAACGGTAAAGTCTGGGCCACCACCGTTAAAACGAAAATTGATTATTGAGCCTACACCGCCAGCCCCAGTGGTGTCATGAGTCCACCATTTGGCTAGCCCCTCATTTGTGGTCAATGCTTGATAAACTTTTTCAGGTGAAGTTTTGATACCAACTCGATGAGTTATATCTACCATGACATCCTCCGTAAATGTAATAGACACATAACGTTCAAAGCGTAGCGAGGTCTAGCCCCCCCGCAGGGGCGATGCTGCCTTTGCTTGTTAAATGCTAGAGTTCAAATATTGCCACGAGCTTTATCCATTTCATAAAGCGCATGACCATCTCCATCCTCTATTGCTTGGTAATAAATTGGATCTTTTAATTTGTCTATTTCATTTGAAAGTGACAAAACCTCATCATCAAGGCTTTCGACTTTTTCCCGTAAGTCTCGATTCTCTGACTCCAGTTCATCAAATCTTTCTTGTAGCCTTAAAATTGAATCGTTTGTAGCAGGAAACCTATTCATTTCGTGCCAAACACCAATAAACAAAGCGCCTAAAGATACCCATATTAACCAATCCATACTTTGTTCTCCTTATGGCATTTAACTTCTTAGTATTTATGCGCGTCTACCTCATTAGACCAGTTAAAACGCGCACAGCCAACCATCTGTATTTAAAGGAACTTATCATAATTCCGTCAAATACAGTATGCGGAAAAATGCGCAAACAGTCGCGCTAAACGCCTAAGCCTATTTGCATCAGAAGCATCGGCATTATGAGCATGGGGATTTAGGATTTTGCTATGCCACAAAACAGCGCTATCTGCCTACTACGTTATCCCCATCACAATTCAAATGCACTTAGATTTAAGAAAGAGAACACTAAAGCCCCCCCACATTGACCCCTAATCATTCTGGGAGGTCGCCCAATAGTATTGAATTTAACTGGAGGGGTACTAACAAAAAAGCCCGCAAACACTAGGGTTGCGGGCTTTTTAGAAGTACTAGTACTTGGGCAATACGTTTACATCATGCTGCACAGTGATGCATAAATCACTGATTTTATAGAACTTAAAACTGCAGCCAACAAAAAATACCCCTGATTATACCCGCCATCTATAAACATATAATAGTTTCGAAGTTAGCGTAACGATATGGCTCGGTATGCACCAGAACGTGAAGATGCATACTGGCAATATAGTCGTTTTTCAGCTCGGGCGGCTTTTCGGCTTGAGGTAAATAACCTTTGAGCACGACCGACTTATCATTATTTCAACCTGTCCAACCACAATATCATTTTCCGGCGTATTGCAGCTAAATCGCAGATCCAAGCCCTTTTCCCATCACCAACAAATCAAACACCACCTTCGCAAACAATGCCGACTTGTTAGGGTCGCTCAACAGCTGCATCATTTGGTTTTGTTGTGCCTCATTGCTATCAAGGATGGCATCATCAATCGCTTTTGAAAAATCCCCCAGCATGGCTTGATCGGGTGAGTTATTGGCGATTTGAGTCATAACTAAGGCATTCTCGCCGACTTTGTCGCGGATGGTGTAGGCGTAGTTGACCATGTCGGCATCGGTGAGCTGATCGGTAATAAACAGCTCATTGAGGCGGCTGATAATTTGCGACAGGAATTCTTCTTTTTTATCTTTTGGCCGTGCAGTCCCTAAGGCTTCGTTTGGCTCAAGGTTGTTATCGCCGTTGTTTTCTTTTAGCTGCAAATTCTGTTGGCGAATTTTCGATACGCGGTAATGGCTTAGCATCACGTTGTTCAGGTCGATATCATCTTCATCAACAATGGTCTCGCGCAGCATCGGGCGCAGGTTACGGGCGTAGAGGCAGAGCTTTTCTAAATTGGTATCGTCGTAGTCGACAATTTGCGACATAAACTCGTAAAAACGCACAAAGGTGCCTAAGTCTTTTTTGAAGATCTCCAGCGCATCTTTTTCTTTTTGGCAGTCTTTTAAGCTGTTTTCTGCATTGGCAATTAACACCGCATCGCCAGTCTTTTTGGTGCGTTCAAACATCTCTTTGGCTTGCTTGAATGCATCCACAGCCGATTTGTAACGCTTTTGCCAGCGTTCTACCGCCGGTTTGCAGATGTTGGCGATTGCTGCGTTAGATTTATTGCTTTCGTAGAAGTAGGTGCAGAACTGCTCTACTTCATGCCAAGTGAAAATGCTTTCGGCGCGCAATTTGTCGTATAGCTGGAAGATGAGATTTGGATCAGACACATCCGCCAATTCTGCGGTTTGATAATAAGGCTGAAACGCTGCAAGAATTTCTTCCGGTTCATTAAAGAAATCCAGCACATAAGTGCCTGTCACTTCTTTGCTCGGATAGGTGCGGTTTAAACGCGACAATGTTTGCACGCATTCCACGCCGCCGAGTTTCTTATCAACATACATCGCACACAGTTTGGGCTGGTCAAAACCGGTTTGAAACTTGTTGGCAACGATCATCACTTGGTAGTCATCGCTATCAAAGGCTTTGCGCATATCGCGGCCTTTGAGATGTGTGTTCATATTGGTTTCAGTGAATTTCTCACCAATCAGCGCGGCAGAATTTGGATCTTTTTCGCTAAATTCCACCTCCCCCGAGAACGCCACCATGGCTCGAATACTTTGATACCCTTTTTCCGTGATGTATTTATCAAAGCCCAGTTTGTAGCGCACGGCCTCTTTACGCGAGCTGGTCACCACCATAGCTTTGGCCTGGCCGCCTAATAATCCCATCACGTTGTCTTTAAAGTGTTCAACAATCACCATCACCTTTTGGGCGATGTTATGGTCATGCAGGCGAACCCATTGGTTTAATTTTACTTTGGCTTTTTTGCTATCGACTTCTTGGTCAGTACCGTTAATTTTTTGCGCAAGGTTATAAGCCACTTTGTAGTTGGTGTAGTTTTTCAGCACATCCAGAATAAAGCCTTCTTCAATGGCCTGGCGCATGCTGTACACATGAAATGCCGCAGGCTTATTGGTTTTCGACGCCGCTTCATCGGGCTTGGGTAAGCGGCCAAATAGCTCTAGCGTTTTGGCTTTGGGCGTGGCGGTAAACGCGAAGTAACTTAAATTGGTCGATACACGGCGCGAGGCAACAGCGGCAGCGATAATGTCATCGGCACTTAAGTCTTCATCCTCGTCTTTGGTTTCCACCATCAGCACTTCTTTTAACTTGCGTGCGGTAGAGCCGGTTTGGGATGAGTGCGCTTCATCGGCAATAATGGCGTAGCAACGCTCTTTCAGCGATGCGCTCTTTTCGATGGCTTGCAGCACAAACGGAAAAGTCTGAATGGTGACGATAATAATCGGCTGTGAGCTTTGCAGTGCGCTGGCCAACTTCTCCGATTTTGAGCCGTCGCCTTCTTCGCGGTTGATGCGCCCGACCACACCATCGGTATGTTCAAACTGATAGATGGTGTCTTGTAACTGCGCATCCAGCACAGTTCTATCGGTGACGACTATCACCGAATGAAACTGCTTATTGCCCTTTTGGTCGTACAGCGATGAAAGCTGATGAGCAGCCCAGGCAATCGAATTGGATTTACCAGAACCGGCACTGTGCTGGATCAGATATTTTTGGCCAGCACCCTCAGTTTTTGCGGCATGTAACAGTTTTTTCACCACATCCCATTGGTGATAACGCGGGAAAATCATGCTCTCTTTTTTGTACTTACGGCCTTCCCAGTCTTCTTTTTCTTCAATGTGCAAATGCACAAATCTGGCCAGAATATTTAAAATATTGTCCGGCAGCAGTACTTCATTCCAGAGGTAATCGGTGGCATAGCGCGAAATATCTTGCGGAATATCGTTACCGGCAGCGCCTTCACTGGTGCCTTTGTTAAAAGGCAAAAAGTACGTGTTACCACCAGCTAGTTGCGTGGCCATATACACCTGATATTGGCTGACGGCAAAATGAACAATAGCGCCGCGTTTAAAGGTCAATAAAGGTTCTGGCTTTTTGGTGGTTGGGCAAATCGGCAAGCGCGTAGTTTTGTATTGCTTAACTGCATTATCAACCGCTTGTTTAAATTCTGATTTTAACTCCAAGGTGGCAATCGGGATGCCGTTCACAAACAACACCAAATCAATACGCCACGCTTTAGCTTTGCTGCCAGTTTCTAATAGCTCAGCGTCAGTGGCCCAAGGGCTGTAAACCAATTCCGGCACTAGCCGCAGGCGGTTTTGCTGATAGCGCGCCAGCGTATCAGGGTTTAAATCATGCTCGGGTTTAAATTGGCACAGCGTTAAACGCACATTACGGTCGCGCAGCTCATGGCGCAGCACACCGAGCGTGCCGAAGGTGCGAGAGTCCTTGTGTGTGGCATTTGGGTCGGCTTTATTCAGCTGCGCTGCAACTAGTTCCAGCAGCTTTTGCTCGGCGTTATGCGGATACAGCGTTTTAAACTTTTGCCACTGCACATCTTGAGTGTCTTGTACAAAACCCAACAGGTCTTCAGGGTATAACGCCAGTTCACGATTGTATTTTTCCGGCTGCCCCAGCTGCCAGCCACTGGCCAGCATTTGCCGGATAATGTCGTTTTGAAACACGCGTTCAGTTGACTGATCAGACATCATAAATCCCTTTATTCTTTACTTTTAGTTGGTTGGGGCTTGCCAGTTGCGCACGTCGATTTTGCCGGTGACGGCGGCGGAGATAAGAGCGGTGCGGCGTTCTTGCAGAAGCTTTATACCTTCGGATGCCCGTTCTTCCATGTTATGAAATACATCCATTCGTTCTTTAATGTATCGATTGATCTCGTCCTGCTCTTTTACAGGAGGTACTGGAAATAGGCTTTTTGTCAGATATTCATGCTCAATACTCTCAACGGTAGCACCGTCTTTTAACCACTCCAATAGCAAAGATTGTTCATTGCCAATAATAAAGTTAGCGGCGTATTCTGCTTTCATTCTTGAGTTAAAACTTAATGCTTTCATATCTTGATTCAAGGTCACACGCACTGTGTTAATTGCAATTGGTATGGTTCTTTGCAAGATACCTGATCGGACAACCATCAAAAGACAGCCTTGTTCTATAAAATTTGTTGATGACTCTTTAACTGCTTTTTCGGTCAGTTTGTCTTGTGTTTCATTAAGCCAAAACGACTTCATATCTTTAGGTGAAACCCACGGAATATCACCACCCACCCAGTAACTTAAGTTTTCTTTACTTGGTGTTCCTCCCCCACTGAAATTGCAAAGATACTTCAACGGAACTAGTTCCCAATGCGCCGGCACTTCGCCCAACCATTCCACACCAGAATCTTTCATCGGGGCGTTTGGCCCGCCGTTAATAGAAGAAAGGCCTTTAGTCACCGCATGGCTGATCACGGCCTGCCGTTTTTCTTTGAGCAGTTGAATCAGTTGTTGTTGCTGCTCAATCAAGGTGTCGATTTTTGCGGTTTCGTAGTCGAGGAAGTTGGCGATTTTTACCGCCTCTAATTTGGGTAATAGCAGAAATTTAATATTACTTAATCGATCTGAATTAAGTATCTGAATCACATTGCCAGTTGCAGTTTCTTCTAAAACATTTTTGGCAGCGAGAAGTAAGTAAAAATTGAATTTATGCGCGTAACTGAAGGTGGCTGCAGTAATCTGCTGATTCGTAGCAACCTTGCGTTCTACATACCCAAGTTTTCCTATCGTACCAATACAACAAATCAACGTTGATAATGCTGGAATATGGCGCATCATATTCCAGCCAGATGCACTAAGGAATTTGGTCGCATTTACAGCCTGGCCCAAATCATTCAAATCTTCAGGTCTGACCCATGGGAATTCATTTTCGTCATCTCCATAATTATCTTGATTCTCAGTAGGAGGTGTTAAGCCAGTCTTTAATGTAGCAACGCGCTTGAGTGGCACTACATCCCAATCTGTTGGTATTTGGCCAATCCACTCAACCCCTGAATCCTTATACTCCGGATAAGCCTGATAACGCCCCATTACGAATGCACCTCTTGTAACAGCGCCAGAATATCTTTGGTCACGGCATCTAAATCCGCATCGATATCTTCTAACTTGCGTGGCGGCTGGTACACGTAGAAATGACGGTTAAATGGGATTTCGTAACCGACAATGCCGATTTCTTTGTCTTGGTCATCGCGCTTGTCGGGGTTAATCCATGCATCCGGCACATGCGGTTGCACTTCTTTTTTAAAGTAGGCTTCGTTGATTTCGTTAACACTGAGACTTGGGTTTAGCGGCACGTTTTCGTTATCACGCAGGTCGCCGTCGGTTTCAAATTCCACCACTTTGCCTTGGTAGTTAAAGCTACCGTAGATTGGGTTTGCATTGCCCTTCAGCACTTTTTTGACAATGGGTTCAGCGTCTGGGTTTTTCCAAGTAATGGCATCCAGCAGTTGTTTTTGCTCTTTAGCATCGAGTTTTGCCGCGGCGGTTTTTTGCGCTTGAGTGAGCATTTTTGCAAACTGGTTAAAGTCGTCATGCTGGACATCGCCAATTTCTTTGACAAAAAAAGCGCGCAGCTTTTGCGCTTTTTCCATTAAGGCTTGTTGCCTACGCCACGTGGCGGCATCTAGCAGGTCTTTGATTTGTTTTTCTTTTAAATTGGCAAAGTCTTTTTTGATTTTGCTACGGATCGCCTCTTCATGGCTGGCCAATTGGCCGTAAGTGGTCTCTTTACCTGAAGAACCGGCTTCGCACCATTCATCGCCAATATGCTGGTACACCCATTCCATCACCGGCTTCAGTGCGCCTGAGGCAAAACGTAACGAGGCGATGGCGTCATCGGTGAACTTAGCCGATAACCGCAGTGGCCGCTCGATGGTAATGCGGCGGTAGCCAAATTCATGGGTGGCGAATAGCTTGCTAGCAAAGGTTTTGGGTACGTCCGCTTTGGGGTTGGCCGACTGACGGCCGCGGTTGCTTTTGACATCGGCGGCTTTATCTAAATTGTAGGCATCAACCGCTTCGAAATTACCAAAGGTGCGGGTGATGGTAGCGATATCGCTGTCATCCATCAGATTGCGCTTCGAGCCTAAGGATTTACGCATTTTGCCGCATAAATCCGCGCCGTTAATCAGCTGGACTTTACCTTGCCGCTCACGGGCTTTTTTATTAGAAAGCACCCAGACATAGGTTGAAATGCCGGTGTTGTAGAACATATCGGTGGGCAGCGCGACAATGGCTTCCAGCAAATCGGCTTCCAGGATGTAGCGGCGAATTTCGCTTTCACCACTACCGGCACCGCCTGTAAAAAGCGGCGAGCCGTTGAGGATAATGCCAATACGACCGCCACCGTCGGCGGCATCACGCAGCTTACTAATCAGGTGCATTAAGAAGAGTAACGAACCATCCGACACCCGAGGTAAACCAGCACCAAAACGTCCATCAAAGCCTTTTTCGTTATGCTCTTTCAGGATATCGGTTTCGATTTTTTTCCAGTCCACACCAAATGGCGGATTGGACAGCATGTAATCAAATTTGTCGGCATATAGGTGGTCGTTGGAGAGCGTATTGCCCAGTTTAATGTTGCCAACTTCCTGACCTTTAATCAGCATATCGGCTTTACAGATGGCGTAACTTTCAGGGTTCAACTCTTGGCCATAAGCGCGCATCACCGCTTGCGGGTTTAGCTCATGCACGTATTCCATCCCTGCCGATAAAAATCCGCCGGTGCCCGCAGTTGGGTCATAGATGGTGCGAATAATGCCTGGTTTCGTTAGCGCTTCATCGTCTTCCATAAAGACCAGTGAGGTCGTGAGGCGCACGATATCGCGTGGGGTGAAGTGCTCTCCTGCGGTATCGTTAGAACTTTCCGCAAAGCGGCGGATCAACTCTTCAAATACTAAGCCCATATCGTGGTTGGAGATGGCTTTTGGGCTTAAATCAATGGTACGGATTTTTTGCACCACTTTGTAAAGTAGGTTGGCATCGTTCAGCAGGCCAATAAATTCCATAAATTTGAAGTGTTCAAAAATCTCACGCGCATCTTTCGAAAAGCCTTGCAGGTAGTTTTCTAAGTTGGCTTTGATGCCCGATTCACCGAGCTTAGATAAATCCATTTTCGAGGTGTTAAAGAACGACAAACCATTAGTTGCGCGCAGCAGCATTTTCTCTTGCGCTTCTTCTGGCAGGTTCATCGGCTGAATTTGTTCAAACTTTGCCAGCACAGCTTCTTTGGTTGGCTCCAGCACACACTCTAAACGACGTAACAAACAAAACGGCAGGATAATGCGGCCATACTGGCTCTGCTTAAAATCACCACGAAGTAAGTCGGCAATAGCCCAGGATTCAGCAGCTAGGTTGTTTGAAGATTGAGACATAAGAAAAATTTTCCACCAAAGTTGGTTCGCAAACCTTGGCAGCCCTGAAAAGTTAATGCGCTGCCATGCGTTTTAAAGACGTTGCTTGGATAGTACCTGAATTTAACGATTTGCGGCTACGAAAATGCTGATTTTGAGACGAGGAAACTAAATTAAGGCATTCATTATCTTAGATTCTGCTGTCAAATGATGAACTATTTAAAAATTGCAGGCTTAGGCAAAAATAGCTAGTATGCCACTTACTAATGCGAAAACTGCGCCACAAAAATTTATGCATTTGAATTTAAAAATCAGATTATCTAGCGGAGCCTAGTAAGCCAACATTCCCCTTACTTAAGCCTTGTTCCAATGCCTTTTTACAGTCGCAATCCCCAAACCTAATACCTCAGCGGTTTTAGATTGTGACAAGCCCTCAGCTTTCTTGGCTTGGACTGATTGAGTCGTCTTATCCGCTGTTGGTCTGCCGAGTTTTTTGCCTTGTGCTTTAACTCTTTCAAGCCCTTCTCTTGTCCGCTCCCTGATACGGTTTCGCTCAAACTCTGCAAAGGCTGAAAACATCTGAAGCATTAGCTTACCCTCAGCGCTTGAAAGGTCTGCAACGGGTAAATCAAGACAAACCACTTTTATGCCTTTATCAGTAAGCAGATTAATGGTGTTTTGAACATCGATATTATCGCGACCTAAACGATCAAGCTTTAAGACCACCAGCATATCGCCACGTTCAAGCTGGTGGTTTGTAAGCATCTTGAACTTTTCACGCTTCATCGCTTCAACAGAGCCAGAAACCGTTTCGCTGATAATGCGAGCATCATTCACCTCATACCCCCTCTGGCGAATGGCAAGAATTTGGTTCTCGGTGGTTTGCTCAGTTGTCGAAACACGGCAATAGGAAAAGATTCGCATGGGTCACTCACTTCCGATTTTGGTATCAAATATAGGGGTATCATATACAACAGGCATCACAAACTCAACACCCTATTTTTATGATACCGGTATGACATAAAAAAATCTGGCATCAACATACGAATGTTTATTGATACCAGATGATCAGGTTAATTTGACAGTTTTAGTTCTTTGCCATCATTTGTTGAAACTTCATAAATTGCTTAAATTGCTCCTCCATATCTGATGAGCTTTTTTCAGCAGGCAGAGCTAACTTACGCAATAGTTCAGCTTGTTTATAATCAGGCACATCGCCATAACTATAAAAACTGGTCAGCACGCTTTCATGCCCTAGGTTTTGGCTCCATGCCTTAAACTCTTCAGGCGTTCGACACAAGTTTTCACCTAACCGTACTAACGTATTGCGGAAACTGTGAGGATTAAAATAAGGCAAACCTACAGCTTCAAAGGCTTGTTTAAAAACCTTACGAATTGGGCTTGCATTACTCCAATGCTCCTTGAGTAAACCAACAGCTTCAAATTGCTGATTCTTGTTGTGTGCCAGTTTTGTTTTAGGAAATAACGGGTCATTTTGGCTGTACCCCAGTTCCCTAATCAGATACTCAATCCATTCACTCAACACCTTTGATGGCAAGTCACCCACAGGGAAAAAATAGGTGGTGAATGTTTTACTAAATTTCGTGTTTACATCCCTTGCATCCTGATAAAAGCTCTGTTCAACAATATCAACGTGTTTTATTTTAACTGAAGCGACAGCACCATCTCTTGCGCCAGTTAAGATAACAAAAGCCATTAAAGCTCTATCACGCATTTCAATCTCATTTGAGCAAGGCATAGCTTCTAATGTCTGCATTATCTGCTCAATCTTCGCCACGTTTCTTTTGCGTTTTGCATTAGCGATACGAGTATCTTTTTCAGACAAGTTGAAGTACTCAATATCGCTGTAATTAATTTTTGATCGATACCCTTTCTGGGTAACCAAATATTGAAAAAACATCTTTAAGTGACGAGTTGCTGTGTGCACTGTCGCCTTGCTCAACTTTTCACCAGTAACAATTGACTTTTTAGCAAGCAGACTCCTTTTAAAACCAATAGCATGTTTGGCCTTGAACTTACTAAAGTCAGAATAATCCGTGCATTCTTCAAAGCGATTGATGGACTTCATCGCGCCATCAATTGTTGAATCATCTTGGCGTTTTGCATCTCTCAAATATTTGATGTAATCATGAAGAATTCGCGCATTATTCGTACTACTTTTTTTCATCATCAAACTCCTTAGCGAAAGGACAATTCAAGAGAGCACTTCCTCTCAGGATTAAGTGCTCTTCAGCTATCGGTAATTTCCCTCCGAGTTCTAGCCAAATTTGGTTTACATCTCGCCAAGAAACGTACTTATTAGCTTGGCATCCACACTCATAGCAATGCCCTGTCATTTGAGCCATTCCCGCAGGCTTAGCGATAAACTCAAGAGATTTGATATCAGGCGTTTTGGGTTGCTTGCATTTAAAACAGTACATTTCGTTTACTTCACACTTGAATATGTCTGCTTTTCGTCTCCTTTTTAAATGAATTTTCAAGTCAACCCCATGTATTAAAAGAGGACGTTTTTCATCCACAACAGGCAGGCCAGCATGAATCCAATTGCGTACGGTTTTTGGATGAACCCCCAATGTTTCACTAACTTCAATAACGGTATAGAAGCGGTGAATTTTGATCCGATTAGGATTATTACGACTACCCATTGTTAACCGCCTTAGATGCTGCAATGCGCTCATCAAGCCATTGATCAATGTCTGCCTCAAGCCAACCAACTGCACGCTCCCCCAAAGAGATAGCCTTGGGAAAGATACCTTTTGTCATGTGCAGGTAAATGGTGCTGGTGGACAAGCCAGTTCTGCCTTTGACTTCAGGCAAGCGGATGATTTTGTTTGACACGATAGGAACCTCTAAACGTTAATTAATTCGCTTTAGAGGTTATTGGATTTGATCTGGCGAAAAGCCGAATTCGGTTTTAGGATTCCGAATTCGGTTTTTGCTTATGCTGGATTATTTGCTTCGAGACTCGATAGCTGAAGGAATTTGCTTCAAGATTTTACGTATGGTGTCATCCGTCAATGAAGCACCGATATGATCGGTCATAACTGTTAACGATGTTGAAATACCTCTTTGGTTCCAGTCAACATTAGCTTCGTTACATAACGCAGCAATTAAAACTAAAAGTGAGTTCTTTTCATTAGTGCTAATTGGCTTATCATCTTGCTGAGTCACCTCGAGAAGCTCAATCAAGCTCTCCAACTCTCGGCGGCGAACAATTAACATACAATCCACATCTGATAATTGATCACAAGGCACATACTTTATCCCAAACTCATCGAATCTAATTCTAGGGATTACAATCGAAGGGAGATGCTTCCAAGTCATCGTTGGGTCATTTGCTATTGCGCGTGCTTTATCCTCTAAATCTAGATTATCGAATGTTGAATCATAGAATTTGTAAAGCTGACAAGTTACTCCATCTTGATGTAATAACACCCCATTCTTGCTCCTTGTCGTAACCTTTAGCGCTGAATCACCCATTAAAAATTTGTTTTTTATTTCAACAGCTTCACTACCTTGCATGGTTAAATCCCATACACCATCTATGCTAAAAACTGTAGAATCATGTACTTCAAAGGCTTGCTGTGTCAGGTAGGCTTCATAACAAAATAATTCACCCAATGTCCCCTTCAATGCGAAAGCTCTATTAACCAAATACACTGAAAGCTGTAAATGACCTTCGTATGCCAAACGATATAAATCAGTAACAGTGATAACTTCATTTATCTTTTCGCTAAGATATTGAGCCGCCTCTTCAATCGTTACCCAATTTCTCAATTTGAATAATTTACTCATTAGTCTTTACTCAACGCTACCGTACGAGGTTATCTAAAAAATCAGCCCATTCCTGCATCAATTTTTTCCGTTCTGCCAGATAAAGTGAACGGTTATAAGCTCTTGAGGTTGCAGTCCCAGTTAGATGAGCAAGCTGCACTTCAATCACCTCATGATTCCAACCTTTTTCATGCAAGATGGTTGACGCGGTACTTCTAAAACCGTGAGCTGACATAACATCAGCGGGATAGCCCAAATCACGAAGACGATTGGTTAAGATATTTTTACTCATTGGTTTGCTGCTATCCCTTTGATTTGGGAAAACCAGCTTCGAATAACCTGTTACTGCTTTTATCTCTTGAAGATGTTGAACCACCTGTTTAGACATCGGGACTAAATGCTCTCGCCCACGCTTCATCTCTTCTGCTGGAATCCTTATCAAACGCTCATCGAAATCGATGTATTCCCACTTTAAGTTTCTTATCTCAGTTGGTCTTAAAAATAGTCGAGGGAGCAGCTTTAAAGCTTCGATAGCGCAGTAGTTTCCCGATTCTGAGGTGTCTATATCGCTGATCAATTGAGCAAGTTCGTTAGGCTTAACAATTGCAGCCCTATGTTTGACTGGCGGCAAAGGCTTTAATATATCCCTCAACGGCAAGCCTTGAGCGGGGTTATTACGTGTTAGCCGATGCGCCAATGCATAGCCAAATACTCGGTTTATAAGAGCCAAAATGTTAGGGGCTTTCTTAGACGCTCCACCTGCTTCGATGGCAAGCATTAATTCAGTTATATGACCTGCATCGATCTCCTCAATATGAAGCCCACAGATAGATTTAGAGTCCACCAGCAACCAACGCTTAACTCTAGATGCATGGTCTTCTGACCAAGAATCTTTTTGCTGCTCCCACCATTTAAGAGCTATTGTTGAAAACAGCTTATCTTTAGAGGCTGTTTTGACGCGCTTTCTATCTCTGCGCTCATCCATAGGATTAATACCATGAATTAATGAAGCTCTTGCTTCTTCCGCCAACCTTCTAGCTTCAGCCAGAGATATAGAGGGGTATTTCCCTAACGCCATCTCTTGGTACTTACCGGCATGCCTAAACCTCAGTCTCCAAAGTTTGACTCCACTTTTTTTAACTAATAAAAACAAGTTATTGCCGTCAGATTTCTTCACCTGAGATTTATCGTCTGGACAAATCATTTTTTTAACTTCTAACGTAGTTAAAGGCATCCACAACTCCTAAAGAGGGGTACAAGACGAGGGGTACTGAGGTTTACACACCTATTTTTAGGACAGTATAAAATTTAGATACCCCTCATTAACACCTAGAAATTCTAAGAACCAGTGAAATATTATGGGTATTTATAGGAAGCTAAGTCAACAAAAAAGCCCGTAAATTATAAGCTTACGGGCTTTCCTAGGAAGTACTAATATTTGGGCAATAGGATTACATCATGCCGCCCATGCCCCCCATACCGCCCATGCCACCCATATCTTGAGCAGAAGAGGCTTGTGGGATTTCACCAACCATAGCTTCGGTAGTGATCATCAGGCCAGCAATCGAGGCCGCAAATTGCAGCGCGCTACGAGTTACTTTAGTTGGGTCTAAGATACCCATTTCCAGCATGTCGCCGTAAGTATCGTTACCAGCGTTGTAACCATAGTTACCAGTGCCATTCTTAACGTTGTTAGCAACCACTGAACCTTCTTCACCAGCGTTGATAGCGATTTGACGCAGTGGCGCTTCCATCGCGCGCAGTGCAATCACTACACCGTGCTTTTGATCTTCGTTGATAACATCCAGCTCACCAATGCGTGAGGCAGCGCGGATTAAGGCAACACCACCACCAGCAACCACACCTTCTTCTACGGCAGCGCGAGTAGCGTGCAGCGCATCTTCAACGCGGGCTTTCTTTTCTTTCATTTCAACTTCGGTAGCAGCACCGACTTTAATCACAGCAACACCGCCAGCTAACTTAGCCATACGCTCTTGCAGTTTTTCTTTGTCGTAATCTGAAGTTGATTCTTCGATTTGTTGCTTAATCTGTACTACGCGGCCTTGAATTTGCTCTTGGTCGCCATTGCCATCGATGATGGTGGTGCTGTCTTTAGTGATAACAACACGCTTAGCAGTACCTAAATCTTCTAACGTTGCTTTTTCCAGTTCCAGACCGATTTCTTCAGAAATCACATTACCACCGGTCAGGATAGCTACGTCTTGCAGCATAGCCTTACGACGATCACCGAAACCTGGCGCCTTAACCGCAGCCACTTTAACGATGCCGCGCATGTTGTTCACTACCAGAGTCGCTAAGGCTTCGCCTTCAACGTCTTCTGCAACGATCAGTAATGGCTTACCGGTTTTAGCCAGACCTTCAAGGATTGGCAGTAATTCACGGATGTTAGTGATTTTCTTGTCAACTAACAGTACGAATGGGTGATCTAATTCAACGCTGCCAGTTTCTTGCTTATTGATGAAGTATGGAGACAGGTAACCGCGGTCAAACTGCATACCTTCAACTACGTCCAACTCGTTTTCCAGCGCTTGGCCTTCTTCAACGGTGATCACGCCTTCTTTGCCCACTTTTTCCATCGCGGTAGCAATGATCTGGCCGATTGACTCGTCAGAGTTGGCAGAAATAGTACCTACTTGGGCGATAGCTTTAGTGTCAGCACATTCTTGTGACAGGTTTTTCAGTTCAGCAACCGCGGCGATAACAGCTTTGTCGATACCGCGCTTAAGATCCATTGGGTTCATGCCAGCAGCAACGGCTTTTAAGCCTTCAATCACAATGGCTTGAGCCAGAACTGTTGCAGTAGTGGTACCGTCACCGGCAGCATCGTTGGCTTTAGAAGCAACTTCTTTCACCATTTGTGCGCCCATGTTCTCGAACTTGTCTTCCAGTTCGATTTCTTTGGCAACAGAGACACCATCTTTAGTGATCAGTGGTGAGCCAAAGCTCTTGTCCAGAACCACGTTACGGCCTTTAGGGCCTAAGGTCACTTTAACTGCGTTAGCTAAAATATTTACGCCAGCTAACATTTTTACGCGAGCGTCGTTACCAAATTTAACTTCTTTAGCGGCCATCTTGATAATCCTTAATTTTTAATATTCAGTGGAAATGTCGAGTGGTTATTCAACGATAGCCATTACGTCGGCTTCAGATAAGATCAGCACTTCTTGGCCATCAATCTTTTCTTTCTTCACGCCATAACCTTCGTTGAAGATCACTGTGTCGCCGACTTTAACATCTAATGGACGAACGGTGCCGTTCTCCATGATGCGGCCATTGCCCACAGCCAGAACCTCACCGCGTGTTGACTTTTCGGCAGCGCTGCCGGTCAGCACAATACCACCAGCAGAAGTTGACTCAACTTCTAAACGCTTAACGATAACGCGATCATGTAATGGACGAATATTCATCTGTGGATTCTCCTAATGATTTTTTTTGCCCAAAGTAGGTTGGGTATGATGGTGTGATGCAGCAAATCCTGTTTGCTTAGCATCTGATAAATACTTAATGGGGACGTACAAGTGAGATTCAAGTGCGAACATGGATTTTTTTTAAGAATTTCATCAATCGAGCCCAAACTCAGCATGAAATCTGGGCTTAAGGGCTAACAGCGTGATGAAGCTGACAGATTAAGAGTGAGATAGCTCCATGGCTGGCAGTTTGTGGCTTGGGCTAGTCTACGCTTTCCTGCTAATATGCCCGCTTTCTGACGCATTGTAATGGTAGTGAATGAGAGACAGACACGGGTTACTCAGTGCCCCTATCAGTCAGGTACTGCTAGCTATGAGCCTGCCAAATTTGGTGGGAATGCTAACTGTACTCGGCTTCAACCTAGTTGATACGTTTTTTATCAGTCAATTAGGCACGCTGCCATTAGCTGCTATTAGCTTTACTTTTCCTATGACCTTAGTAGTGGCGAGCATAGCCATTGGCATAGGCGCGGGCGTGGCCACTCAGCTTGGCCGGCTTATTGGTTCAGGTAACGCCGCGCGCGCTAAGTTATTTTTGGGCGATGCGCTCTTACTCACCTTTAGTTTAACCGCGCTACTGGCTTTACTTGGTGGCGCGTTAATCGATCCACTCTTTAGCGCCTTAGGGGCGAACGCTGCCGCACTCATACTCATCCATCAATACATGTCGGTGTGGTATTTAGGCGCGCCATTATTAGTGCTGTTAATGGTGGGCAATCAAGGACTGCGCGCCACAGGTGATACTGGCTCGCCTGCCAAAATCATGGCGTTAGCGGCGCTAATAAATTTAATCCTCGACCCGTTACTGATATTTGGCTTAGGTCCGTTTCCGCGCTTAGAAATTCAAGGCGCCGCCATAGCCTCGGTGGCATCTTGGGTGATTGCCTTAGGGTTATCCGGCCATTTATTACTCGTGAAACGTAAACTCATTGCTTGGGGCGGCTGGTCATGGCAGCGGATTAAACACAATTGGCAGCAACTGGCATTAATTGCCCGCCCCGCCACCTTAATGAATTTAATTAACCCGATTTTCAATGCCTTGATGATGGCCATTTTAGCGCGCATGGACTTAAATGCCGTGGCGGCCTTTGGCGCTGGCACTCGGGTCGAGTCCATTTTATTGCTGGGAGTCATGGCGCTATCATCAAGCTTAGTGCCTTTTATCGCCCAAAATCTTGGCGCTAATCAACCGGCGCGGGCGCATCAAGCCTTAATGCTGTCGCTTAAATTTGTGCTGGTATTTCAAACCTTGCTCTATATCCCTATCGCCCTGCTCGCTCACCCTATTGCTACGCTGTTTTCAAGCGATCCGCAGGTGATTGAATGGCTGCATCTGTATATCTTATTGCTGCCACTGGCTTATGGGCCACTGGGCGTCGTGATTATCGTGGCCACCAGCCTTAACGCTTACCATATGCCGATGGCATCGTTAACGCTCAACTTATGCCGGCTGTTTTTACTTATGTTGCCACTGGCTTGGCTTGGCGCTGAACTCTTTGGCGTGACGGGCTTATTGGCAGCACTGCCGCTAACTAACTTAGTGATGGGCATAGGTTGCTACATGTTAGCTAAACGCTTATTTAGTGCGCCTGCGCCCGCTAAGCTCAGCAGTGTTTAATCGTTTGGCTAAGCGTTAGCAGAGCGCAACTGCGCAAACAATAAAGGAGCTCAAGGCTCCTTTATTTTATTGCGATGTTTGCAGTTAAATTGGCGAGCCCGGGGGCAACTGCGCAGGGGTTGGGATAAACCTAAACTTAGCGTCGTTAATTGCTTTCGCTAACCCTAAGGATAACCACTGATAATGCGCCGCATATTCACTGCTACTGCGATTAGATAAGCGCTCTAACTTATCTTCAATCAACTTAAGTTCCATCAGCAATATCGCCCGCACTTCACTGCTAGTCGCAGCGTTATGGTAGGCATTAAGTAAGCTATCAAGCATCACAGCATTAACCCTTTGGCTAATGGCCTTTAACTGCCGACCTAACACTTCATCATCTAAGGTCACTCGCTGCACTTGCTTTAACAGCGATGATAGAGTTAATTGCTCTGGGTCGGTTAAGGATGCTTGATAGATACGGTTTAAGCGCTCAGGCTGCAATATGGCATCTAGGGTATGGCGACTTAATACTTCGGCCATATACAAGGGGTCAGTAATCACCCCAAGATGAGAGCCAAAGCTCTCGCGGCTGGATTGATAGTTACCCATCTTAGGCACTAAGTTTTGCAGCAACTCATCTTCAAGGGCGAGCGCGTCTGGCGTAATGGTTTGCAGCAAGGCGCTGAGGGCTTGTTTTTGCTGCTCGGGCGCTATGTAATCCCAACTTTGCTGATCACCTTGGTAGGTATAATCTGTGCCTCCTAAATATTTAGCAGCGGCGGTAATTTGATAGCGGCTAAATAAGTAAATAGGCACTAGCGCATCGGATAACTGACCTTGGGGGTCATCAGCCAATAAAGCATTAGGATTAAACTGAGCTAAGGCCAGTTTACGGATACTTTGCATGCGCGTGAGTTCAGAGGCGGCATTGGAGCCATTATCCCATAGGCTAGCGTAGGCGTGACTGGCATTATCAGTGCGCGAATCCGCTTCACCTATGTACCTTAATCCGTGCTCTAACACTTGCTGCTGCAGCTTAGTCATGGCTTTAGCGCTATTGTCGCCAAAATCTCCATAGCCATAGGCAATGGCGTAATCATCCCAGCGGCCGAGCGTATTGGTATAGGCGTGGCCTATATCTATTTGTTCGTTATTAATGCGCACCATAGGATGGGGGTAATCCATCACTGAGGCATTGGCATTGGTGGACGCCGCAAAGTTATGATCTAGCCCTAACGTGTGGCCGATTTCATGGGCGGATAACTGCTTTAAACGCGCTAACGATAAATCCATACTGGCATCAGCGGCCGCTTGTCTATCTTCCCAGCCAGAAGTTAATCCGCGGGCAATTAAGTGATCATGGCGCACCCTAAGGCTGCCTAAGGTCACATGGCCTTTAATGATTTCGCCATTGCGCGGATCGGTAATGGCCGCGCCATAAGACCAGCCACGAGAGGCTCTATGCACCCACTGAATGACGTTATAACGCACATCTTGTGGGTCAGCATCTTCTGGCAATAACTTCACTTCAAAGCCATCAATAAAGCCTGCCTTGGTAAAGGCGGTTTTCCACCAAGCGGCACCTTCCAATAATGCAGTGCGCATAGGTTCAGGCACGCCGGGGTCAAGATAATACACAATAGGTTTGACGACGCGCGATGGCGCGGCACCCGGGGTAATCTTTTGCAAGCGATGGCGCAGCAATATGTGTTGCTCTAACGGCTGAGACAAAGGCGCGGCGTAATCAAAGTAGCTATCGGATAAATAGCCGCTCATAGGCGTGTATGGCCGCGCTTCATAACCAGGTTCTGGCAGCTGAATAAAGGAGTAACGCATTCTTACCGTGAGCGCTGTACCATCGGGCGCCACTTTGGCAACTTCAGCGCCAGATGCCTCGGCGCTAAAGGTTAATGACACATCAACATCCGCGTTGCGGGCAAAGGCTTTAATGCTCTTAGGTAAAATTAACGAACGCTCTGGGTCTAGCTGATATTCGCCTTGATTAGTGCTTGCAAGGCGGGCGCTGACACCATGCAAATCTGCCAGCACTAACGAGCTAATATCGACAGTCGAAGGCTGACCTCTATTGATGCGGCCTTGCCACAATACCGATTGGGCAAAGGCTTCGTTCACTGCGCGCTGCTCTGCGCCATTATCGCTGTCTGCGCGATAACGGCTATTGAGTTGCACTAAGCGCAGAAAATTACCGTGGCGTTCAAACTGCACTAAGCGCGTCCAACCTAATTGACCTCTATCTAGACCAATATCGTTAGAGCCGACGCCATGAGGCAGTGCGGTTAATAAGATAAATGGCTGCTTGAAGGCGATAGCCTGCTCATTGAGTTGTAATAATAATTGGCCATCGGCTTGGTAAGCGAGCTTAAGAAAACCTGATATCTTGGTTTGCTCCTCACCATAAGCGATTGAGACTGGCGCCATCATAGGCGCTGCTAGCATCAGCGCCGTTAATATTGGGGCTATTTTGAAGTTCATCCCTACTCCTTGGACTTAGCAATTTAGTCTCTTACAAATAACGCTATGAGTGCATTATCTTTTTATAATTCTGGTGTGCATATTAACTAGGTATGGGTTGACTATAGTGACGGTTAATAGTCACTGGGCTTACGCCGAGCCTATCCTAGAGCAGGCACACATCATAAGCTGCGGTAAAGTAAATACTCAACTCATTCCCAGCTTATTATTGCCATCTTTTTATTGGCCCATGCATTCCTTGCATGAGCCATGCATAACTGATGTTAGCCACGCTAACCTTGCTTTAGCACTCGCACTAATAGTGATTACTTAGCTATCCAGTATTCTAGTGTTTCAAACAATTCACTCAAGACAATAGGTTTAGTGATATGAGCATTCATGCCTGCCGCCAAACTCTTATCTTTATCACCACTCATGGCATGAGCTGTCATGGCTATGATTGGCAGCTCTTGGCTTGAATAAATCTTACGTAATTCTTGGGTGGCCGTAAGACCATCCATCACCGGCATTTGAATATCCATAAGCACAGCATCGTACTTATTTGGGGTTATCATAGCTAACGCGATTTCACCATTATCCGCCACATCCACTAGGTAACCTGCGCTTTTTAACAGTTCACTCGCCACTTGCTGGTTAATTAAATTATCTTCCACTAACAAGACATGGGCGGCTTTGGCGGGCAGTGCTGGCGTTTTATTTGGCTTGGCATCGATAGCCTTAGTCGTTTGATGGGTATCAAACGCACTGATGATTTCATCATACAGGCTTGAGGCCTTTAACGGCTTATGCAGCACGGCATGGACGCGTTCATCATCAAGCAAAGCTGGGAAGTCTTCAGTGTTGTGCGCCGTCATTATGATAATCACAGGGCGAATCGATAAGCGGCCATCACTGACCATATCATCAATGGCACTCACGACTTGCAGGCCATCCATTTCAGGCATGACCCAGTCCAGTAGAATTAAATCCACCGGATGATGCTCAAGCTTATATAAGGCTTCGGCGCCACTGGCTGCCGTTGACACTTCAAAGTGCAATTCGCGCATTTCAGTGGCATACATCTGCAGGGCACTCGGATTATCATCCACCACTAAGGTGCGCAGCTTTTGCAGCGGTTTCAGCGGCGCTTTAATGGCAGGCTTTAATTCTTCAGCAATTTCAAAACTTAAAGTGAATGAGAAAATACTGCCGCTACCAGGCTCACTTTCAACCGACAGGGTGCCGCCCATCATAGACACTAAATGTTTACTGATAGATAACCCAAGGCCTGTGCCGCCGTATTTGCGCGTGGTGGAACCATCGGCTTGGGAGAAAGCATCAAACAGCTTAGCTTGCTGCTCTTGACTGATACCTATGCCGGTATCGCGCACCCAAAACATTAAGGAAATGCGACTATCTCTATCGCCGACATCTTCACAACCCAGCTCAATCTCGCCATAAGGCGTGAATTTAACGGCGTTAGATAATAAGTTAATCAGCACTTGGCCTAAGCGTAATGGGTCGCCTTTTAGCACTAAGCCCGAGGTCACAGGCGCGTACAGCAGTAATTCAACGCCCTTTTCTTGCGCCTTCCAGCCATTAAGGTCAAGCGCGTGATCTAACACTTTATCGAGCGGGAATGGCACGCGCTCAAGCTCCAACTTACCGGCCTCTATCTTAGAAAAGTCCAAGATATCGTTAATGATGCGCAGCAAGGATTGCGCCGAGAAACTCGCCTTATCTAAGTAATCTTCTTGCTGCAGCGTCAGTTCGGTGCGATTGGCTAATTCCAACATACCAATAATGGCATTCATGGGGGTGCGGATTTCATGGCTCATATTGGCCAAGAATTCACTCTTATACATGTTGGCAAGTTCAGCGTCTTGCTTAGCTTCTAACAAGGCAACTTCGTTAATCTTTTGACGGGTAATATCTTTATGAGTACCCACCATACGCTTAGGTTGTCTATCGGGTGTGAATTCCACCATACGGCCACGAGCCAATATCCAGTGATAATCACCATTTTTAGCGCGCATTCTAAATTCAATCTCAAAGGCGCCGACGGGATTAACTAAATACTGCTCGCGGTATTGCACGACTCGCAGGCGATCATCTCTATGGATTAAGCCATCAATAGTGCTGATTAACGCAGGGAATTCATTATTGCGATAGCCCAGCATCGAATAATAAGACGGGTTACAAATGATTTGCTCTGAGTCTAAATACCAATCCCACAAGCCATCTTCTACCGCGTCCATGGCTAAGTGATAACGCTCTTCTGACAAGCGTAACTGTTCGGCTGACTCGTATTCACGGGTGACATCACGCCATACGGCAATCAGGCCTAACAGTTCACCGCGCCGGTTATAAAACGGCAGCTTTAAGGTATCAAACAGCACAGGTTTGCCCGCAAGCACGGCTTTTTCTTGGTAACGCAGCGAAGTACGATCGCGTAATACCTGCATATCTTCTGTGCGAATACGCGCGCCATGTTCAGGTGATGACACTTCTTCTGGCGACATGCCCAGCATTTCACTTTCGCTAATGCCAAGCATACGTTCGGCGGCCTTATTGCAACCTAAGTACTGACCTTCTTTGTCTTTAAAGACAATCGCCTCTGGGATTGAATCGAGCAGTGAGCGCAGTAATGCATATTCGCGCTCTCGCCTTTCTGTGGTTTCTTTTAGGCGTTCAGTGCGCCGCGCCACCAAGTTATCTAGCCGTTTGTTTTGCTCAGATAGATGGGCGGTATATTGCAAGTTTTCCTCAAAAATCCGGCTCACCAACTGAAACCACGGCTCCCACCCTGGGCTAATTTCTTGGGGCGGTTTACGCGGTGAAATCGAGCAGCCCTCAAGATGTGACAACAACTTAGAGGCTGGGTTTACAAACGAGCGCCGTGTCTGCCAATGCACCACAGTGACCAATAAAGACAGAGCCATGACCACAATGAGGAAGGTATTTTCCAGTTTTTTCCACGATTCAGCGTAAAGCTCATCTTCATTTTGTAAATACAGCAGACGCCAAGGCACATTTTGCAGATTAATTGCCTGAACATAATAGCCATTTTTCACTTGGCCGCGGCCAGGACTTAACAAGTCTGCTTCGGGTAATGAGTGCAGCGCCGATGGAATACGCTGACTAATGTGATAAACGCGATTGTTATCGCTCACCTTAAAGTCGCTGTGAGACAAGATATTGTTTTGCTGATCGAGCAAGATAACTGTGCCCGGCATTTTAAAATAAGTGCGCATCTGTTTAATTAAGCTTGATAAGGTCATATCAAGATTAATGGCGCCAATGAACTCATCCCCCAAATAAATAGGAATGCCTAAGGTAGTGAGTAACCCTTTGCCCGCAGGGTCGGTATAAGCCTCAGACCAATAGACACTGCGCTGCGGATTCATCTCAGGGGTCGCGAGTAAAAACTGACTCTTCTTAAGGAGTCCCAACCGAAAGCCTTTCTCATTTTCAGGCCAAGGGTAATAGGACATTAACTCGCGATTAGATAAGTAATAAATCGCCGAGGCGTTAGGTACAGCTTCTTTGGCCACCGGGAATGATAAAGATAATTCAAACAGCATTTCTAATTCTTTATAGAAACCAGCATCCCTATCTTTTAAAGAGCCAGTGCCAGTAATTCGCCCCATATTAAGGAACGGCTTACCGTTGGCGGCATAATTGGGGGATAAGGTAAAAAAGCCTTCTTGCCTAGTAAACTTTTCGATGCTTGGCTCTTGATTGAAATGCGAGTCTTGGCTTAATTCGAGGCTATCTTCGGCGGCATCTTTAAGACTGGTGACGGCTCGAATACTCGATTCAAGCAACATGTCGATTTGGGTAACGTGGCGCTCAATTTGCTCTTGGCGCTGACTCACTAACGCCTCTTTTTCAACATCAAACGCCGACCAAGCCGCTAAACAAGATAATAAAATAACGCCCATATAAGTGTAAAATACGGCCCAGTTATAATTTTTTTGAATGGCCGATTTTAATTGATATTCTGGCTCGTTTGACTTCATTGTCTCGTTATCTCAGGCTCTTACGGTGGTTAATAATAATATCAGGAAGCGCCACCTAGACCAACGGCTATAAAATGGTTAATGGCCAGATAAAAATAACAATGCCGATAAAATCGGCATTGTGACTGACTAATCGCGGCTAACTTGAGCGTTAACCTTAGGGCTAAGTATTATCTGGTCAATTGTCTAGTGACTACAAATGCTCCTCAGCATATTCAGCCAAGCGTGAACGCACTACGCCATTAAGATAAATATTGGCACTACCATCAAAGTTCTTAAAACGCTCCACCATGTAAGTTAAGCCTGAGGTAACGGCGGTCAGATAGTTAGAATCAATTTGCGATAAATTACCGCAGCAAATTAATTTAGTACCCTCGCCCATGCGAGTGATCATGGTCTTGATTTGTGATGCGGTGAGGTTTTGGCATTCATCTAACAGCACAATAGAGTTTTGAATCGAGCGACCGCGCATAAAGTTAATCGACTTAAACTGTATGTTGGCCTTTTCCATGATGTAACTCATGCTGCCATTGGGGTTAACATCATTCTTATGCAGCACTTCTAAGGTGTCGGTAATGGCCGCAAGCCATGGCATCATCTTTTCTTCTTCCGTTCCCGGTAAGAAGCCAATAGATTCGGCCAATTCTGGGGTATTACGGGTCACTATCACCTTTTCGTACTTGTTACGCTCCACCACCATTTCAAGCGCTGCTGCCATGGCCAGCAAGGTTTTACCGCAGCCCGCGGGCCCCGTTAAAATCACTAAGTCAATATCAGGGTCGAGCAGCGCATTGAGCGCCATGCCTTGATAAATGTTTTTAGGCTTAATGCCCCAAGCTTCTTGGTTTAGTAAGCGATTACGCCCAAGGTCGCGCACGATTAAATTTTCAGGCCCTGGGGAGACAACCCGTCCACAAAAGTCTGAGTCTTCATCAATTAAATATTGGTTAGTGTATAAGCCTTCGGTGGCTAACGCCGAGGTTGGGATTGAGTGCTCAGTGTAACGCCCGTGTCTTTCGGTGCTCACCTTATCAAGGCGCTGCCAAAAGCCACCATCAAACTGATGAAAGCCTTTCGATAGAAAGCGAATGTCATCAATAAGCTGGTCTGTGCGATAGTCTTCAACCCGCTCCATGCCTGCGCCCTTAGCTTTGAGGCGCATGTTGATGTCTTTGGTAACTAATATGACTTGTCTAGGTTGGAACTGACGCTGTAGATGCAGCGCAGTATTGATAATGCGGTTATCGTTATTATCCCCAGGCAAGTCACCTATGGTGTAGGCAATTTTATGGTCGGGGAAAATCGCTAAGGTGCCAACAGCATCTTCATGGCCTTCACGTAAAGGTAATGGCACACCGCTAATGATGTCTTCTGGAGTGACAGAGCCACCAAGTATGCTCTCAAGCGCGCGAATGGCGACGCGAGCATCACGACTAACATCGCTCTTGCGATCTTTAATGTTGTCCAGTTCCTCAAGAACTGTCATGGGAACCATGACATCATGCTCTTGAAAGGAGTAGATGGCTAAAGGTTCATGTAACAATACGTTAGTATCCAGTACAAATAACTTTTTGCTGTCAGTATCCATGGAGCCTCCAATTTGCTGATTTAAGATGCCGTCCTGAATCTCACCTAGCTTGCCCTCCATTAAATGTCACCTCATCTTTAATACTACACCCAAGTTGATAAACCTCAATCGCTTTGTAAAGCCATTATTAATAGCTTGTCTGCTATCACAGCCTGTAAATGTGACTAAAGTATGACAAGGATGAAAAAGCTTATTCAGCCGTGCATTTGAGATTTCATCACTGGCGACTTATGCTGAAGCCAGCGGTTTTAAAGTCCCCCCGATTGGTGTAAGATTCGCGCCCTTTGTGACTAGCCCCAGATGAGAGTAAAAGATGCCGTTTGCCTTAGGTCAGCGCTGGATAAGTGATACTGAATCAGAACTTGGTTTAGGAACTGTGGTACAAGTTGAGCCCCGCATGGTGACTGTGATGTTCCCTGCCACCGCGGAAAACCGCATGTTTTCCCGTACCGAAGCGCCATTGACTAGGGTGATCTACAACCCGGGTGATACCATTGAAAGCCACGAAGGTTGGAGCCTTAGCGTTACTGAGTTAGAAGAGCGCGACAATCTGGTGTACTACACTGGCCCGCGCACCGATAACGGTGAAGTAACGACTCTCAGAGAAACTCTGCTTAACCACAACATTCGCTTTAATAAGCCACAAGACAGATTATTTGCCGGTCAAATCGACAGACTCGATCGTTTTGGCATGCGCTATAAAAGCCAATTACTGCGTCATCAGCTATCAAGCTCAGACATGCTCGGCCTGCAAGGCCCACGCGTTGGCTTAATCGCCCACCAAATGTGGATTGCCCATGAAGTGGGTCGCCGTCACGCGCCGCGCGTATTGTTAGCCGATGAAGTAGGTTTAGGTAAAACCATTGAAGCTGGCTTAATTATCCACCAGCAATTAATGACAGGTCGCGCTGAGCGTATTTTGGTATTAGTGCCAGATACCTTGCGTCATCAGTGGTTAGTAGAAATGCTGCGCCGCTTCAACTTACGTTTCTCTGTTTTTGATGAAGACAGATGCGTAGAAGCTTATGCTGATAATGACAACCCTTTCTATACCGAGCAGTTAGTCATTTGTTCATTAGAACTGCTGCGTAAAAAGCGTCGTCTTGACCAAGCCTTAGATGCCGACTGGGATCTGTTAGTGGTCGATGAAGCGCATCACTTAGAATGGTCTGAAGATGAGCCAAGCCGCGCTTATCGTATCGTTGAAGCCTTATCTGAAGTGGTCCCTGGCGTATTGCTGTTAACGGCAACCCCAGATCAGTTAGGTCACCAGAGTCATTTTGCGCGTTTGCGCCTGTTAGACCCAGATCGTTTCTACGACTACGACACCTTCTTACAAGAAGAAGAAAACTATAAAGATGTGGCCGATGCGGCGGCATCTTTAGTGGCGAGCGAGCCATTAAGTCCTCTGCAAATTACGGCCTTAACCACCATTTTGGCGGGATCGGATGTAAGCGCGCAGTTAGCTGCGGTTAACGCTGACAGTGATGCCAGCGTTGCTGCTCGCGATGCCTTGCTGCAAGAACTGCTTGACCGTCATGGTACTGGCCGCGTCTTGTATCGCAACAGCCGCGCCTCAGTCAAAGGCTTCCCGACTCGTATTTTCCATGCTTATCCGCAGCAAATGCCTGAGCAATATGCCACAGCCGCGCGCGTGAATGCCATGATGGGCGGCTACAAGAGCCAAGCCCAGAAAATCGCCCAAGTATTAAGCCCAGAGAAACTCTATCAAGCGTTTGATGATAACAATGCCTCGTGGTGGAAATTTGATCCTCGAGTAGATTGGTTAATCGATTTCTTAAAGAGTCATCGCAGCAAGAAAGTACTCATCATTGCTAGCCAAGCTGAAACTGCTTTAGCACTGGAAGAAGCGCTGCGTACCCGCGAAGGTATTTTAGCGACCGTATTCCATGAAGGCATGTCGATTATCGAGCGCGATAAAGCGGGCGCTTTCTTTGCCCAAGAAGATGGCGGCGCGCAGGCACTGATCTGTTCTGAAATTGGCTCTGAAGGACGTAACTTCCAGTTTGCGAGCCACTTAGTGTTATTCGACTTACCGTTGAATCCTGACTTACTGGAGCAACGTATCGGTCGTCTTGACCGTATCGGCCAGCAAAATGATGTTGAAATTCATCTGCCTTATTTGCAAGACACAGCTCAAGAGCAGTTAATGCGTTGGTATCAAGCGGGCTTAAATGCATTTGAGCTGACTTGCCCAAGCGGTCACTTACTCTATGGTGAATTTGGCGAAGCCTTATTAAATGCCTTAATCGCCTGCGATCAAGACAGCATAGATACCATCATAGAAGACACGCAGGAGCGTTATCAGAGCTTAAAGCATGCTATGGAGCAAGGCCGTGACAAGTTGCTTGAAATCAACTCTCATGGCGGCGACAAGGCCAATGCATTAATCAAGCGCTTAAGTCAGTTAGATAACAACACTAACTTAATTGCGTCAGTCATTCGTTTATGGGACATCATAGGCGTAGATCAGGAAGATAAAGGTGAAAACACCATTATCTTAAAGCCGACCGAACACATGATGTTCCCGACTTACCCAGGTCTGCCAGAAGATGGCATTACTGTGACTTTTGATCGTGAAACTGCGCTGTCGCGTGATGATATTGCGCTTATCACTCAAGAGCATCCGTTAGTGCAAACCGCCCTTGATTTAATTACTGGCTCAGATACTGGCTCCACCAGTGTCGCGGTATTAAAGAATAAGGCTTTACCCGCAGGCACCATCTTCCTTGAGCTGATTTATTTAGCTGAAGCAAGTGCGCCTAAGGCAAGCCAAGTGTATCGCTACTTACCGCCAACCCCGATTCGGGTATTACTGGATAAAAACGGTAACAACCTCAGCGCCAATGTTGATTACGATAGTTTTGATCGCCAATTAAGCGCTGTGAACCGTCATATCGGTGGCAAGCTAGTGAGTGCTTCGCAAACCTTACTGCACCCATTATTTGCTAAGGCTGAAGTGGTAGCACAGACGCAATTAGATGAGTTGTTAGTGAGTGCGCGCACCCAAATGACCGAGCAATTAGGTCACGAGTTAGCCCGCCTTAAAACCCTAAAAGCGGTAAATCCCAACATTCGTGATGAAGAGTTGCAGCATATCGAAGGGCAAATGACTGAATTGGCGCAATATCTCAATGATTGCCCACTTAAGCTTGATGCCATTCGTTTAGTGTTGGTCAGCCACGCTTAATCTATGACGCTAATGCACTCGATGCACTAAAACTAACAGCCCCGCATGCGGGGCTGTTGTGTTTGGGGGCTAAAATAATGAACTCATTCTCCATGACAACACAGATTGCCACCTTGCGCTTTCGCCTGCCCGAGCAAGGTTTCACAGTGCTGCAACCAAAAACGAGCACTATCAAAATTGACCCCAAACTCGACCACGGCAGCACTACAAGTGAGGGTAATGGCGTTACCTTCGATTTTAAACGGATGAGTCGCGAGCTTATGCAAGAAGCGCCGGCCAAAGACTATGGCTTGATCTTGCGGGGTATTAGGTAAAATCACCCCAAAGGTATTGCCATCATAGCGGCCAACGCTGTCGGTTTCTCGAATACTCATGCTCAACTTTTTAGCCACAGAGGCTAAAATCACATCGCCACAATCATAACCAAAATCACTATTAATCTTGGCAAAGTTATCAATATTAAACAAAAGGATGCAGGCACTTGTTTGATAGCGCTGACAGCGCTTAAATTCACTGTCTAAATTCTGCAGCCATTGGCGGCGACTCGCTATCCCAGTTAATTCATCGGCTTTTTGCAGCTGCGTAATAGTCTCTTGCGCTTTTAAGAGATTGCGCCGCGTTAACGCCGCATTAGTCACGTCATAAACTATGATGCTGATATGGCTGACCTTGCCAGTTAACGAGGTGAGTGGCAGCAAGCTCAGGTTCTGGTACATATAGCGGCTTTGGCCGGTAATCGGGTGATAGTTATTAAACTGAAACACATAAGGTCTTTGTTCGTGACTGATAAATGCCTGATTTTTTAAAGTAAAAACCGTTTCCATTTTTTGTTTTAACCAAGAGGCAGGTAAGTCTGGAAAACGCTTAAACAAGTTATCGCCTTTAATATCATTGGGCGCTATGCCGCTGTGGTTTTCCATAAAGCCATTCCACAACTGGATGTTATAGTCCCTATCTAGCACTACTAGCCCGACTTCTATGGTTTGCACCATATCAATTAACCAATGCAGCTCATTCATTGCATCCAAATCAGCCATAGTCGTCCCCTTAATCCAACAAATAACCGAGTTTATAGCTCAGGGTTGGAATTGAATCTTCAGTAAACAGTAGCAAGAGATCGCACTGCACTTGATGGTCTTCAATCTGATAATTAATTTCCATCGCAAGCGTGCGCTGCCACTGCGATGAGTTTTCACTAATAAGCTCATCAAAACTGCAGTGCCGCCCCAAAATAAGTGGGTGAGACTGACTAAAGTGCATGTCTAATTGCTCGGCGACGCCATTTAAAAAGGCGCCAATTAACACGTTGCCAGTATCCATCAAGACTTCGGTTTCCATGTCAGCTGATGCGGGGAAATTGAGTCCCATTAACTTGGCCATTTCGTTAAAACAGGCATCATGGAATAGCAGTAACGCTTCACCGCGAATACCAGCGCCGATAAATCCTTGGCACAGCGCCGAGATTTTTTCGTTTTCTTTGGCAGAAGTGAGCGCCATAGTAAGCTCACTCACCTCAAGCACATTAACGTTAGGGATTGGCATTAACACGAATACATCCAGTAGCTTAGCGAGAAGATCAGCAGCGCGCCCCATGGCGACGTTGGCGATTTCTTGGCAAGCATCGCGCAAGTCCACTTTGAGCATGGTGGAGTCAAGTTCGCTGACATGGTTAGTTTCAGCGATAACCCCATATTCCATTAAGATATTGCGGATACTATCCACATTGACTGGCTTTTGAATAAAATCTAAGGCGCCTAGCGCCTTTACCCGCTCATGGGCTTTAATTTGAATATCACCAGAAACCACGATAATTAAGGCGGGTAAATCTTGCCGCTGCACTTGCTCAAGCACTTCATAACCGTCCATCACAGGCATATTAAGGTCAAGAAACACCACCTCCCCCTTGCCGGCTAAAATGGCTATTAATCCTTCTTCCCCGTTGGTGGCATAGGTAATATCAACATCCCAATCGGCAGGTAATGTTCTCGCCATTTGTTTACGCGCCATGGCTGAATCATCACAAATAAGCACTTGTGTAGTCATGATCTCGATATGTCCTTATCAATGTCTTTATGATTATCCGCTGCTTAATCTTGTGTAGGACCTGCTTGCCTGCATCGCCCTATGGATAACTCTCGCCTCAAGTGTAGTTGCTGAAATGCCATTGTGATATTTGATGTGATTAAACAACAAGGAGTTAGCTGGACTGACCATGATTGAACGTGTTAATAATATTCACAATTGATTAGACCAAACCCCAGATGCTAGCAAGGATGCTCATAATGTCACTCGTCAGTCTTACCATTGAAAATCAGGTCGCTTTGGTATGCTTAAATCGCCCAGAGAAGCTCAATGCGCTCACCTTTGAGATGTTTTTAGACCTAGATAAAATAATCAAACAATTAGGAAAACGTCGCGATCTAGCCGCAGTCATTTTATATGGCGCTAATCATAACTTTAGCGCAGGCCTTGATATCGCAAGTGTGATGAAGCGCCCAAGCCAAGCCTTAAGATTACTGCTTAAATGGCGCCCAGGCGCAGCCAATTTAGCCCAGCGCGTCTCTATCGGTTGGCAGCGTTTACCTATACCTGTGATTGCTGTGTTAGAAGGCAATTGCCTTGGCGGCGGCATGCAGATTGCGTTAGGCGCGGATTTTAGAATTGCAGCGCCCGAGTGCCGCTTATCTATCATGGAAGCTAAATGGGGCTTGCTGCCCGATATGGCAGGCTTACATATGCTGCGCACCTTAATGCCCAAAGATAAGGCGTTAGAGCTCACCATGACGGCAAAAGTGCTCGATGCCACCAGTGCCCATAATCTTGGCTTAGTGACACAAGTAAGCGCTGATCCTATGGCCGCGGCGTTAGCATTGATTGCAGAGTTATCGGCGCGATCTCCTGATGCACTAGCAGCCATTAAGTTATCGATTCATCGCAACTGGCTAGCAGCCACCGCATCACTATTAGCGCGGGAAACCTGTTATCAAATTAAACTGCTACTCGGTAAAAATCAGCGCATTGCCACCCAAAGACAAACCAAGACGCCGCAGCAAGACTATCAAGCGCGGCAAAAATGGTAAGCATAAAAAAACCGAGCCTAGGCTTAATGCCGATCGTTTTAAGTAGTTGAACGATCTTTCAATGGCTTCATAATCAGCCGCAACCTAAGTTGCAGCTGATTTTTTTATGTCTGAATTTTCTAAAGAGCTACTCGTTACCGCTGAATTTTTCCAAGCGCAAGATATTGATGTATTCGCCAAACATGTTCCCATGGATTGGGTGGCTGAGGCTGTGCAACAAACTGGCAGGGCCTCGCTTCGAACCCGCCGTTTCCCTGCAGAGCAAGCTGTTTGGTTGGTTCTAGGCATTGGTTTGATGCGTAACCGCTCGATTCAGCAAGTCTGTGATACGCTCTCACTGGCATTTCCCGACTCCAAGGGGGAGCTCCCGCCACTGGCGACCAGTAGTATCATCAAAGCCAAAGAAAAGTTGGGTTCAGAGCCCATGCGTTATCTGTTCAAAACAACCGCTGCACAGTGGGAAACACAGTGCGAATTTGATGAGATAGCGGGATTGAAATTGCTCAGTGTTGATGGGACGTATTTTAAGACGCATAACACTGAAGAAAACCATCACTTTGGCTTTGCACAAAGCACGGCTTCTTTTCCCTCTGTGCTGGCGGTCACCTTAATGTCTACTCGTAGCCACTTACTTTCTGATGCGGCTTTCGGGCCTGTTACCCACAGTGAAATTCACTATGCACAGCAATTGGTTGGCTCAGCTCCCGAGAATTCGCTCACGTTGTTTGACCGTGGGTTTATGTCTGCCGAATTGCTCATCAGCGGGCAAGAAAGCGGTGCAAACACCCATTGGTTAACCCCGATAAAGTCTAAGACCCGCTATCAAATTATCGAGTCATTCTCAGAGTATGACCATCTGGTTGAGATGCCGGTATCACCCCAAGCTAAACAGCAAGCGCCTTATCTGGGGGAGAGCTGGCAAGCCCGCCTTATTCTTATTCCGTCACCCAAAGGTGATATCAAAGGGTTTATCACGTCCTGCCTATGCCCCAACATCTATCCAGTGAACGATTTACTCAAGGTGTATTGGCAGCGATGGGAGATAGAGAGGGGTTATAGTGAGCTAAAGCAATATCAACTGGAAAATAAACCAGTCCTGCGCAGTAAGAAGAAGGATGGGGTGTATCAAGAATTATGGGGGATCTTAACGACCTACAATATTGTTCGGCTAGAGATGGCCGCAATGGCAGTGCAGCATAAAGTTGAGCCACAGAGGATAAGTTTCATTAATGCCCTGTTTTTAATACAGGATGAGTTTGGTTGGAGTGACAGAGGGAGTCCGGGAGCGATCCCACAGCACTTAAAACGACTGAGGGAAAATGGCAAAAGGTTGATTTTACCCCCAAAGAGGAAGCGGCCCAGCTACCCGCGTGTGGTGCTAAAGAAAACAGTGAAATATCCAAGTAAAAATGCCACTCGCTCTTAAGCGAGTGGCATTAAGCCTAGGCTCGGTTTTTTTATGAACTGCTAACGAGAACAATCAACTAGCGCAAATGCAGCCGCTTAGTTCCAAGGGGCTTCAGCAGGCTCGTCATCCAGATCATCTTCGTCTATTTCGGCGTCATCACCTATGTAATAAGTGCCCCAACCGTCATATTCAACATTGTGCTTAGCGGCTAACTGCATCAGTTGCTCACACGCTTGATCCAGTAAATCAACACTCAACAAATGCTTAGCTATGGCATCAAAACAGAAAATGGTGCCACCTTCTTCCAATTCCATTTCTTCGGCATCATTTACTTCAAAACCCAGTTTGAAAGCATCAACAGCCGCTTTTTCTAATTTATCAAAATTAGTCGAGCAAAAATGATGCTCAATGGTATATAAAGCGTCAACTTCAGAACCGTCAGCCAGCAGCGCTTCGACGATTTCACGATTTTCTTCGAATTGCTCTTGCAACTCTTGCTGTATAGACATGGGTTTACTCCTACCGAATTATCTGCCGCCAATTATATACTCAATCAAGATGAGATCGGCTAACTCTTTAGCTGCTAAGCCAACAATTGCCAGCCTTAGCTCATGCGCTTGGCTTCATCACTCAGCTCAATAAATTTATCCGCCATGGCTTGATGCACATCAGCCACTAACGCTTTGACATCTGACTTGTCTAAATCTTTGGTCTCAACCGGCGCCAGCGCTTCAATAATCACAACCCCGTTATTCCAGCGATTCATTCTAATGTCGCTCTGGCACGAGGCCACAACAGGCACTATCGGCACGCCGGCGGCAATGGCAGTATGAAATGCGCCGCTTTTAAAGGGTAAAATACCGCGGCCACGCGAACGCGTACCTTCTGGGAAAATCCACACAGACAAACCTTTTTGTTTTATCTGTTCAACGGTTTGCGCCATGGTATCAAACGCCTTTTGGCGATTGTTTCTATCAATAAGAATATTGCCAGATAACCAGTAAATCTGACCAAACAGCGGCATCCACACTATGCTCTTTTTCCCTAAACTCACAGTGCCCGTTGGCACGACTGCGGTATGGGTAAACATATCAAAGTTATTTTGATGGTTAGCAACATAGATACAAGGCTGATCGGCAAGTGCTGGCGCTTGACGCACTATGACCTTAATACCGAGCACGGGCGCCGCAAAGGAAAACAGCTTAGCGAACATATGTACATTATCGCGATGACGCGGCTTAACTACGCAATAAAGCCCGCCAAAAATGAATGCCAGCAATAACATGACTGCCAGCATAATCGACCTGATGATTAACAGCACAACAAGCTCCACTAAAAATTGAGGCGCCAGTATAGCCATAGGGCTAATGGCGCTCAATCTTTTTTAGATACATGTGTACGCTATGTTACTGTTTTAGCCATACTCCACTGCTGCCACAGGCGAAATATCACAGTAAATTGCGCCAAACATAGCACTATGGCCGAGCCTGCGGGCAAATCAAATAAGGTTGAAAGCCACAGTCCTACCACATAGGCACTCACCCCGAGAGCAAAGGCCGTTAACCACCAATAGCGAGTGATGCGATTAACGGCAAGCGCTGGCAATATCAAGCTCGAAAACACTAGATATACACCGACGAGTTCCACCGACAAGGTAATCACTATGGCAAACATAAAGTAAAAATAGCTGCCGTAAAGTACGCTTGGCCGATAAGCCCATAAGAGTAACAGCAAGGCTGACACGAGTGCAGGCACAGCTAACTGTGACCAATTGACCCAAAGTATTTGCCCAGACAAGACTTGCTTAAGTAACTCGCCGCCATGGGGATCGTTAGCGAGCAGCAGCATAGCGCCCGCGGCCGATACCACATAAATACAACCTATAATGGCCTCAAGTTCATCACGGCAATGGCGCGCCAGCCAAGCAATCAGGCCAGCGCCCGCCAAGGCAAATAGCGCCGGCATCCACCAAGTCACTAGCGGGATGTCACTTAAGTAATGGCTGTGATGCGCCATGACAGTGCCAAGGGCCGCAACTTGCGCAATCGCCAAATCAATAAAGATAATGCCGCGCTTAAGCACTTGCCGCCCCAACACCACATGCGTCGCCAATACCAGCAAGCCGGCCGCTAAGGCCGGCAATAGAATCAATAGCAATGCGCCATCCATTAGCGTGCGCCCACTAATTGAGTGACTAAGCCTTGATACCAAGCAAATAAATCTTGGCTGTTAGCGTCGCCCCCCACCGACATAGGCAGCACTAATACTCGCAATTGACTGCGCTCAGACAGCCATGCCCCAGGGCGTTTATCTTGGTAGGATGCTTGCACTATGGCGCAAACATCCCCTTGCCCCGCCCTTGCCGTTAAGCTTGCCAAGTGATTACTCGATGGCTGCACCCCTGGCTTAGGCTCAAGATCGGCCACTTGCTCAATGCCAAACCAATCAAAGAGGTATCTAAAGCTTGAATGAAAACCTATGATTTTCATGCCGGCAAGCGTAGCGCCTTGCTGCTGCCACTGCGCCATTGCCTGCTGCCAGCGCTCAGTAAATGACTGCAAAGCCGCCTGATAGTGCGCTTGCTCGGCGGGATCCAATGCTTGCATACGTGCCGTTAACGCCGCCGCGACTTGCAGCATGCGCGGCGGTGATAAATGCACATGGGGATTACCAGCGCGGTGCACGTCCCCCATGCTGCGATCCACCTGAGTTAACTTATCTAAGGTGTCGACATGCTCGCTTGCAAAGAACAAGCCTGGTGCGCCATTACGTACCTTAGGATTAGCCGACTTTTGTTGCAGCATCGGCAGCCAGCCGACTTCAAGTTCAGCGCCAGCACAGATCACTAGATCGGCGCGGCGCATTTTGGCAATTAAACTTGGTCGAGCTTCCACTAGATGCGGGTCTTGCAAAGCGGTAGTTGCACTGTAAATATCAGCGTTAGGCGCAAGCTCCTTCGCCAGCGCCGCATATTCTGGTTCACAAGCAAATATGGCTAACTGCGCCTGAGCCAAACCGATACTGCTACCCCATAAACATAGGGCCAATAATTTAGAATTGATGCGCATTATGAGCTCCTAAAGACATAACGTATTGCAGCGTTACTATGTTGTCATCAAAGCCCAACTCATCATTATTCTGGTGGGTAAACTGCAAGCGTACTGTTGAGAAGTGACTGTGGTGCCAATTGATATTGGCATCCCATTCTTGATAGCCAACTTGGTGAAAATGTTCGTCATGCTCCTCTTGCACATTCAAGCGACTATAACGCACGCCTGTCGACCACTGCGGGCTGAACTGATAATTACCGCTGGCATACCAACCAGAGTAATGAGAAACAGCGCCCACTTCTTGATGCTCACTAATGCCATCAAGATAAAAGTATTCTGCCGCTAACGTCAGTTGCTGATACTTGTTATTGCCAGCTGGCGCCCACTTATACACGCCATCGATAATATAGGTATTTTCTGCGGTGAATTTTGCTTGATGATCATGACCGTCATCATGGCCTTCTTCCGCCATAGCATGCTCTTCATGATGCTCGCCAGCGCGGCCATTTTGGTTACGCAGATAACTCATACCAAGCTGCCATGAGGACTCAAGCCCTAAATCGCCGCCAATTTTGGTAAACGCGGTATAAACCCCGACCGTAGAGAAATCTCTATCGCCATCAGGGTCTTCTGCGCGCAGCTTATCACCGCTAAATGCCTCACTACCTACCACCCAATACCAATCAGTCGGCATCACATAAGACACTCGTAAACCATCATCAAAATAGTGATCGCCTAAAAAAGCGCGATAAGGCAAAGGCCGCACACTAAAATCATCGGTATGCAAATGTTGGCTATTTAAATAACCAATGTCAGATAAGAAGCGACCGGCGCGCACCGAAATGCCTGCAGGTAAGGCTAAGGTCTGAATGAAGGCTTCTTCTAGCTCTAATTCAGTTTCACCGTCATGATAGGCCAGCACTGTCGTGACCTTGCCATAAAAGGCATCATCAATATTGCCGCCTAACGACACTTCCGTTTCACCCAAACCAAAGCCTTCGCCCGAGTTAGATAAGGTTTGCTCGCCACTTTGATAATAACCATTCACCACAGCGCTTAATTGCAGCGCTGCATCATCACTCGTAGCCGCTAAAGCTTGCGCGCTAACTAGCATTATCCCCATAGACGCTAAATTGATAGACGCTAAATTAATAACCGCTGAATCAAAAGAGCGTTTACGCCCTGAAAATAAGAAATTCATATCATTACCCAAAAAATTTGTATGCAAAAGTGGGCACTACAAGACGAGCTTGTATGCCAAGACTAAACAATGAAATTAGTTGAGTGACGGAGGCGCGCGGCTTTGGAAATGACTGGTGTGCTGACGCCACAGGCTAGGAGTCGCTGTGACTGTATGCGGGCACACTTGTGGACTAACGGCAGGAGGTACAAAGCTCTGAGGTAAACAAGCCTGCATCTGATGGTGATGGGCACACAAACTACAATGCGTGAAACCCACTTCATCATAATGACTCAGAGCATGGGCTGGCGCCGACACAAACAGCATCAACCAGGATGCTAATAGCAGCCCAATGAATGTTCTTTGTTTGATCGATAACTTATGTACTAGGTTAGCGGCGGCCACATTGTTACCAGAGGTTACAAATGTAATGTGCTCGGATTCTAAAAGAAATTAATGGTTAATAGCAAGTTTGATTGAAATTAAGACATCATTAATGCCATCAGGCTATGATTCGGCTAACGTGGCTATGAGTGGAGCAAAAAAAATGATTAACTTTCTGAAAGATAACTGGGGGATTTTAACCTTTATCAGCCTATTTATCTTAGGGATCTTAGGCGGAATTTATTGGGTTGAAGCCTCCCTTGCAGGTCAAGAACAAGTCATTCAATAATGATCACGACTTAGCAATATGATTATCGCTAAGTCGCCAGACTTTTGGCGCTAGACTTTTTTGGCAGCGCCAATGCCTCATTTGTTAGCGCCTTACTTGTTAGCACCACTATCAACCGCACCGCTTGCAAACTTATGATTAACCTCAATGGCTTCTGGCTCCGGCGGTTTTTCACGAATTTGCAATTGATCCAGTAAATGCGACACCATCAAAGTAATAGCGCAAAAAATAGCTATCACAATTGCCATCCCTTGCATCTCAGGCTTGAGATAGGCCAACAGTGCCATTCCCGCCGTACCGTAAAAGCCAAGCAGTTTAGCGCGCTGCAACCAGGCACTTTTACCGAGCCAAGCCTCACATTTAGGACACTGAAACTCGACCGCAAAACCTTTGCCGCGAGTATTAGCTATCGCGGTCATTCTAAATCCCTGATGACAATGGGGGCACAGCATAGGAAAACCCTAAAAAAATTCAATGCGCTAGTGTAACAGATGCTCAATAGTGACGAAATGAATGGCGCCGCCCTTAGCCATGGCAGTTATTGGCCATGACCGCAAAAAGCCGTGGTTTAGCGTACAAAAAACACTCAGAATATCGGCCAAGATCAGCTGTTTGTCATTCGCCATAGCGCAAGGATTGCACCCGCCCCCCTTTAGCGAATACCATTAGCGCCTATTTTAATTTTGGAAGAAATCCTATGCAAACAGCAGCATTCAGAGGAATGTCGCTTATTCTGTTGTTGATCCTTTCTTGTAGCCGCGTAATCGCTGCAGAACCAATCACTCCAGATGCCAATGCCTCAGCGTTTACGCAGATTGATACGTTACAGCAACGAGTTGATCAAGATATCATCGCCCTGAAGTCAGCCAAAGGTGAACTGAGACAACTCACTGAGTTCTCAATCTTAAACAATATCAATGCTATTCGCGCCGATATTGGCAGCTTAATGAACCAGCCTGATCTTGATAAGGTGAAAGCATTAGCGTTAATTAACGAGCAACTGGCATTTTTAGATAAGGCCAATACTTATCTAAACAAAGACATTAGTGATTTAAAGCAAAAGCTTGATACCACTAATGACCAGACAGTATTGCTGCAAATGGCCAATCGCCAAAATGAGCGTGACTTGTTTTTCCAAGCTCAACTGCAAACTCTGCGTTGGGCGCAAAAGTTAGGTGAGAACGTTGATGTCCAGCAAACTAAGTTAAGCGATGACTTAATGAGCCGCGGCCATGAACTGGCCTCCCTCATTCAATATATTCAGCTCCAACTTAAATCGGTCAATGCTGATGTGAGCAGCGCAGGTAAAGATGCGAGCAGCACTTTATTAAGCCGCCAAGCCACCTTAAAAGAGTGGTTAAGTAAAAGCACTGCAAGCCTTAACGTCACCATCAGCTTGCTGGATGATTTAGGCCAAAATACCGCTGATTTGAAGAAAATCTTGTTCAGTGTGTCTGGCGACCTAACTCAAGGGCTTATTAATGCCGATGTGGCTAAAGGCCTGATGGAGCAATGGTTTGGGGTAGGTTATTCTCAGCTTGTCGACAACGGTCCAACCTTAGTTTTCAAGCTAGTGCTGTTTAGCGTCATCTTAATGCTAGCTATGTTATTAGGCCGCGTGGCTGAAACCATAGTTAAGCGTGCAGTAGGTAACTCTCGCTTAAAGTTCAGTAAGTTACTGCAAGACTTCTTTATCAAGTTATCGGGTAAAATCGTCTTTACTATCGGCTTGCTAGTCGCTTTATCTCAGTTGGGTATTGAGCTTGGCCCATTATTAGCCGGTTTTGGTATCGCCGGTGTGATCATTGGTTTTGCCCTGCAAGACACCTTATCTAACTTTGCATCAGGCATGATGATCTTAATCTATCGTCCATTTGATGTGGGCGATTTGATTAATGCCGCAGGCGTGACAGGTAAAGTGAGCCACATGACGCTGGTATCGACTACCGTTATGACCTTTGATAATCAGCGCTTAATTATTCCAAATAACAAAATTTGGGGTGATACCATTAACAACGTGACTGCCGAACGCGAGCGCCGCGTTGATTTAGTGTTTGGCATTAGCTACAGCGATAATATTCCTCATGCTGAAAAAGTATTGATGGAAATCATCACTTCGCACCCTAAAGTGCTGACTATGCCTGAGCCATTAGTGAAGTTACACACCTTAAATAATTCCAGCTTAGATTTTGTGGTACGTCCTTGGACTCGCCCAGAAGATTATTGGGATGTGTATTGGGATGTGACTCGCAGCGTGAAAATGCGCTTTGATGAGGAAGGTATTTCAATTCCATTCCCGCAGCGCGATGTTCATATTTATCACGAGAATCCACCAGCATAACGGCGGACTATTGGATAACAGCAAGGCGCCGATTGGCGCCTTTTTTAACTTAATGGGTTATCACTAAGCGTTAAATGACCGATTAGGACAAGCCCTGAATATCACCATTGGCATCAATATCTATCTGCAAATAGGCAGGGCATAAACCTAAGCCTGGCATAGTCATCACATTGCCAGTGATCACAGTAATAAAGCCCGCGCCCGCATTTAAACGCAGTTCAGCCACCGGCACCATAAAGCCCGACGGCACGCCTTTTTGCTGCGGATCATGGCTAATCGACATCGGCGTTTTTGCCACACATAAAGGCAAATGCCCATAATCTGTGGCTAAACTTTGCAATTGACTCGCGGCCAAGTCACTTAACTCTATGCCCGCGGCGCCATAGGCCAGCTGCATATGTTGGGTAAGCTTAACGTCCAGCGGCAAGTTAACATCGTACAAATGAGTAAACTCACTTGGCTGCTGACAAGCGCTAATCACGCTGCGCGCCAAATCAAGGGCGCCACTGGCGCCATTGGCAAAGGCTTCACTAATCTCACAAGCAAACGCCTGCGTCTTAGTCACTTGTTGCTGCAACCAGTGCAACTCTTCATCGGTATCAGTAGGGAAGCGGTTAATCGCCACCACAACCGGCACGCCATACTTACTGACATTATTAATATGCCAGCATAAATGCTCAAAGCCTGCCTGCAGCGCATCCTGGTTAGGTGCATTAATATCGCTAACAGTAACACCACTATTGGCTTTTAAGGCGCGCAGGGTTGCCACTAATACCACAGCCGCAGGCGGAATATTTGACGTGCGCACCTTGATATTGGCGTATTTTTCAAAGCCCATATCCGAGCCAAAACCGCCTTCAGTCACCACAAAATCGGCCAAGCGCAGCGCCATATCATCAGCAATCACAGAGGAATTGCCGTGAGCTATGTTAGCAAAAGGGCCGGCGTGAATTAAACAAGGCGCGCCCGATAAGGTTTGCATTAAGGTTGGCGCAATGGCGTCTCGCATAATCACTGTCATGGCGCCTGCGACACCTAAATCATCAGCGCTAATCCAGTTGCCATCGGTTGATTTAGCTAAGATTATTCGGCCAATCCGCGCGCGCATATCGGCTAAATCAAGGCTTAAAGCTAAAATCGCCATTAACTCAGAGGCAGCACTAATATCAAAACCTGAAGCATGCACTGGGCCATTATTGCGACCAATACCCACTTCAATTTGGCGCAAACTGCGATCGTTTTGATCAACTACGCGGCGCCATAAAATTTGCTCGGGGTCGATATTAAGCGCACTTAATCCCGACTGCAGTTCAAAGGCTGCAGCGCCTAATTGAGTTTCATAAAAGAGACGCGCATCTAACGCCGCAGCCGCTAAATTATGGGCGCTAGTTAACGCATGAATATCACCAGTTAGGTGAAGATTAAGCTCTTCCATAGGGACTACTTGAGCATAACCACCACCCGCGGCGCCGCCTTTAACGCCAAACACTGGCCCCATACTCGGCTGGCGAATGCAAGCGCACACAGACTCACCCAAAGCGTGTAAGCCTTGAGTTAAGCCTATGGTGGTTACAGTTTTACCTTCACCATAAGGCGTTGGGGTCACTGCGGTAACTAATATGGTACGGCCAAGTGGCGCTTGCGCTAAGCGTTTGAATACGCTTGGCAAAACTTTGGCTTTATGGACGCCATAAGTCACTAATTCATCGGGCTGGATACCAAGCCTTGCTGCTAAGTCACTGATGGCCACTAATGGGGAATTTCTTGAGATTTCGATATCAGATAGCATGTATTTTTTATTCTCTGGGATCTGCTAGGGCGTTGCGATCATAGAGGAATTTGGGGCTAGCTCAAAGAAACAGATGGATTTAGTCGTAACAAGCGTGCTGCGGCGCACACACGCTTATCAAGGTACAGGTGAACTATGAGGCTTACAGGTAAGTCAATTGCCCAGTTAAATGCGGCCTGCGACCTTTAATATCTCGCATTTCAAATTGATAACCAGCATCAATCGGCTCAAGCGCAAAAGTAACATCCGCAGGCATAAATAATGGCAATTTAAAGGCCACGTCTATTTCAAAGGCAGGCATAGTCGCATGGGGCATCATTTGCGCTATGCAGCGCGCTTTCGACCACATGCCATGAACTAATACCCTATCAAAGCCAAAGCGTTTCGATAAAATTGGGTGCAAGTGAATGAGGTTATAGTCGCCAGAGGCCATAGCATAGCGGCGACCTAAGTCGTCATCTAAGTGCCATTGCAGCGGTTGTTCCCAATTTATAGCAGCGCCTTTAGGCGGGCGCACACGAGACGAGCGGCTTTGCGGGCAGCGATATAAATAGGTAGATACCGATTGCCACACCACTTCATCCTTAACCGTTACTTGGCCGGTTAAATCAAACTCAAGCCCAAGTTCAGTGATGCGGCTATCGCTCATGTGGCAGCCAATATCGACGCGCTCATCAATGCTGACATTACGCAGATGGCGGATATTATTCTTAAGGTGGATCATGCCAAGCAGCGGGAAAGTAATGCTTTTATGAGTGAACAACTCAGCTTGCAGGCGAAACACTAACACATGCAAAAATGTGGCAGGTAGAGTCTCACCATCAAACTGATATTCACAGACCTTGGCATAGCGCTCAACGGCGTCAGCTTTTATGGCAATATCACAACAGTTAACCTCAATTGACTCCAATAACTCGCCATTCCAGCCAGGCTTACGCCCAAACATTATCTTGCGATAGAGAGAGAACAACGATGGCATTTCATTAAGGTGAACTATATGTTGCATATCCGCAGGTGTCTGTCTAAAAATCAGCTAAGAATTATAAGCCAGTCGCGCCAAAAAAACAGCTTGATTAACATTTACTCAGCTAGAGTGCGGTTTTAACCCAGTTACGCCGATATTTATCTGACGCCCTTAGCCGTCTGTGGCAAAATTTGCCGATAGTTCTTCAAGGCGGATCATACGTGCAAGACAAAAACTTCGATAAACTCGCAACTAAATTTGCGAAAAATATCTATGGAACTCCAAAGGGAGAAATTCGTGCTGCCGTTTTATGGCGCGATTTGCAAGCGGCGATAGAGAAGTATTGCCAAGATAAAAAAGTGAATAAATTAAGAGTCTTAGATGCAGGTGGCGGCTTTGGTTTTATCAGCCAAAAATTAGCAGCCCAAGGCCATGAAATTGTTCTGTGTGATATTTCTGAGCAGATGTTAGCCCAAGCGCAAGAGCAAATTGCTGCCAGTGAAGAGCCGCTCGATATCCGCCTAATTCACTGCGCCATTCAAGAGTTACCTCAGCATGTGGAAGGTAAATTTGATTTAATCTTATGTCACGCGGTCGCTGAATGGCTGCATGATGCTAAAAATACCTTAGCGCTATTATTAGATTTTCTGAGCAAGGATGGCTTATTCTCATTGATGTTTTTCAATAAAGAAGCCATGCGTTTTCACGCCTTAGTCTCGGGCAATTTTGATTATGTCAGTGCCGATTTCAAGATTAAGAAAAAGGTACGCTTAACGCCAACGCATCCTCTCTATATACAAGAGGTGAGAACTTGGTTTACTGAATGGCAACTTGAGCTTATTTGTCAGTCGGGCGTACGCGTCATTAATGATTATCTTAAAAAATCCATGCCTGACAATTTTGATTTTCAGCAGTTATTAGCGATGGAATTAGCTTACTGCCAACAAGAACCCTATTTATCCCTTGGCCGTTATGTGCATTTTATCGGCCAAGAGAAAAAATAGCGGCTAGTGATGACATATCCCATTAATCAAATAGCTCAATATCGCCATTTTTAGGCTTTTTAGAAATGCTATCGAGGTAACGCTCCTCTTGAGTATCAAGCATTTCAATGGCTTCGCTGGCTAGCCGTTTAACCATGGCTTTACCGCTAGTGGGATTAAACAAGACCTTGCGCGGCCAAATGCCGCCAACATCTTGCGCTAAGATGGGAATATTCTCTGTATCTAAGTAGCTATATACAAAAGATATATTTAATTGACCTATATTGGTCTTGATTTGATTACCAATACTGGCGCCACCAAATATTTTAGCTTTTAAATTAAAACGACTGCCACCGCGGCTTAAAATACCATTGATTAATTGCTCCATGGCCCAGTTACCATAACGGCAACAATAACTATCGGCCGCAATTTGGCGTTCATACTTACCAGCTTCTGGTAACAGAAAATGATTTAAGCCACCTATGCCTAATTTATCGTCATAAATACACGCAGAAATACAAGAACCTAGTCGGGTATAAATCAACTCATCATTGCCCGTTAAGTAATATTCACCAGGATTTACCCGCGCGACGAATTTATCGAATTTTTGATCCCAATTACGGCTAATGTGTTCAAATCTAGCGTAGCTAGTTGGCGAGTTAGGTTGCAAAATTAAGCCTCCATGCTTATTCCTTAACCAGTATAGCCAAGTTAACATTATTCACATGCTGACCTGTCTTGGCGGCAATCCGTCACTGTTACCCCTAATTCCTTAAGCTTAGTAATCACAGATTTAGGCCCGACTAAATGCCCTGCACCTATAACCGCAAAAATAGCTTGCTGGCTCTGACCATCCGCCAGCATGCGATAAAGATCAGCTGCCATGGTTTGATTGCGATCCCACAATAATTTTTGCACTAAATCTTGCTGAGTATTCGCAAGCATATCCGCCTCGGTCAGCTCAAGCAGCTGCTGATCATGACCTTGATGCCAAGCATCAATCAATGCGCGCAAACTGCTATCGGGTGTAGTAATAGCCTCTGCTAACAAGTAATTTTGGGTGCTAGCATCAAATGAGGCTAACAAGGCCAATTGAAACTCACTGGTTTCTAGCTCTAATACCGATTTAGCCTGCGCCTTATTAAGCCAATATTGATCAACCCCAAAAGCTGGGGTAAAACCTAATTGCTCAAATTGCAGCAAACTGATTTGTAAGGATTGCAACCATGGCTGCCAGGGCGTTAATGCCTCACAAAAGGCTTGGCGACTCTGGCAATACTGAGTTAATTCAGTTTGAGTCGCTGGGGTAATGCCAATAGCAGGTGATGCCTTAGCAATCCGCAGTAATAACTCGGGCGCCATTGGCTGTCTAATATCAACTTCAACCACCAGGCTTTTCGCCTTACTAAAAGCAGCTTCAATATGGGGCTGCATTGGATAAAAGCTCGCCTGCCCCACATGAATTGATCCCAATAAAAAAGCGCTATTACCCGCTTTATCTAAACGGTAAAAGGCCGGATTAGCTTCACTGGCATAAGCGGCGCCCCATCCCCACCAGCTAAGTAATAACAGCATAAATGCGCGCGGAATTTTGCGGGGAGAAGAGCATTTCATATATAATCCCTAACTGACCTTTGTTGAGAGAAACCTAATGCCTTATTCACGAATTCTGGAACAGTTGCAACAGAATCTGCAACTTGCTTACCGCCAAGCCATAGATGCCGATGCTAAATTAGATGCATTACAGCAAGCTGGGCACGCTAAATTCAGCACCATTTTTAAGCCAGAACAAGGTTTTACTCAAAACAGTAAACGTTTTCTACCTTATGTCAAAGACTTAGCCACTGAAGTAGCGCAATTTCCAGCCACAGATATCGACACTGAGCAGCTGCAAACTGTTGTGAAAAAGCTCGCGTTAGTGCTATCAACCTTGCAAGCCTTTAAGCAACAAGGCTAAGCAATCAAGCGTTACTAACAAAAACAGCCGCTAAAAAGCGGCTGTTTTGTTTTTAGTGCGAAGCGTTATTCCGAAGGTGAGCCTTGCAGAACTGGCGCCACGGTTTTATTAAACCAAGTGGTTAAGAGCCCAGACTCATACATAAAGGGTCTATCTATAATAGGTTGAATGCCATCAAGAAAACCTAAGTCTTGCAGTTTCTCACTGCCAGCCAGCATAGTTTGGTTGCCTTTAATCACCTTATACGTAAAGGTAATGCGAGGCGGGTATAAATTACTCACAATGCGAATATCATTTAAGGTCGCACCAAAAGTTGGCCGAATATCGCCAGCTAAATCAACATTAGTGACTACTAACTCAAGCTTTTCGTTCGACTCCAGCATAGGCGTTACTTGCTGGGCTAAATTCGCCGTTAAGGTATCAAATACCCGCTGCTGAAAGCGCGATTGCAATTCAGAAGAAGCCTTAATGTCGGTGTACTTAGCGGGATCCAGCCATTCTATGGTTACTGCTCCAGCTTGGGTAACCATACTTGCATCCTGACTGTTTTCAACCGCTGAGTTAACCACTGTCTCAGCCTTATTCTCAGTAGGCGTTTGCGCGCAGCCAGTCAGTGCAATAGCACCAACTATGACAAGTGAAAGATAAGATCGGGCACTCATTAAGCTCTCCTTTGGAATTTGCGCAGGCATATCCCTCGCGCTCAGATTCAACGTTGTAATTCACAGCAACGATTAGTACATCAAAAGTTAGCTTAAATATACATCAAATGTCACTAATTACATGTGAATCTGAGGTTAGCTTATCTGCGCGCTTTAAAAAGGAAAACGCTGACACAAGCCAGGATAATGCTTAAGCAGCATTTTTTTTCTGTCATCAAATTTCTTGCCTGCGGGGCGATTGCCAGTCGATGGCACAAACGGCAATTCTTCACCGGTGCGATCTTCATAAATCTTGCCAGCGACCAAATCATATTCATCCACAAACGGATAAGGAAAATTATCGCGCATCGGAAACTGAGGTAACTCAGCTAAATAATCTGGCTCCACTAAAATACGCTCAAACCAGGTTTTACCTAAAGAAATCAAGAAGCAGCGGAATTCAGCAAACGCATATTCATTATCACAGCCGGTCAACACAAACGCGGCGCCCCACATAGGCCAAGTGTAGGCTCTACGCATTTGTTTAGAAAAATACACATCAAACTCAGCTAACTGCTGATCGTCCAAAGCAGTTAAAGCTTGAGTCAGGGCTGTGACTAAGCTTTGCTCATCTTGCTCAGCGCTGGTGCGACTCACCAACTGCCAAAAATCATTCTCTGTCACGCTAACCTCTTCTTTGAATATTAAGGCAATTTACTGGACTCAAGCGATAGGAGTTTTTACACTTTGGCAAAAACTAACAGAGCTTGCTATGAAATCCTACCCTTGGCCCATTGCCAGTCTAACTATTTGCTATTTACTTGCTGCTACATTAGGAATGACTTACGCCATCACTAGCGCTAATCTCAATTTATTTAGCTTAGGTATGATACCAGTATTGGTGGGTATTTACTTACGTGCCGATTGGGGCTTGTTACTGTTAAGACTCTACATTGCTATTCAAGCTCTTGCCATCATGGCGTTAGCCACCACGGCAGTGATTGCTTGGCAGATAAATCCAAAAGAAGTGGTAGTGCAGTGGAATGGCATTGTTATCCCGATTGGGCTAGTGATAGCCAGTGCAATCATCAGCCAAGTGTTGCAATGGCAAGTGGCATTTAGCGCCTCAACTCGCAACTTTTTTAAGCCAATTTCAGTCAATTAATTGCAAACTTGTCAGTCTGGTAAATACTTAGTCAAAGGATGGAATATGACCTAAGGGATTTATGAGCCAGTTTGATATTAGTGACCTCACGTTATTATTAGTTGAGCCGTCACCTATGCAGCAGAAAATCATCATGGAAAGATTACATGATGAAGGCGTGTGTAATATTCAGACGGCAGATAGTATCACTTCCGCTAAGGCCGAAGCTAAGCAATGCCATCCCGATGTGATTGCTTGCGCTATGCACTTTGCCGACGGCACAGCGCTTGATCTCGTCAAATACATTAAACAAGATCCTGATCTTGAAAATATCTTGTTAATGCTAGTCTCGAGTGAATCCCGATTCGCCCAATTAGATGCTTATAAGCAATCTGGGGTGGTTGCCATTTTACCTAAACCCTTTTCACGGGATAATTTGCATACCGCGCTCGTTTCAGCCGCCGATTTACTCAGCCATCAAGAAATCGAACTTGAATATTTAGACCCTCATGAACTGCGCGTATTGTTAGTTGATGACTCAAAATTGTCGCGCAATATTATTCGCCGCACACTCAATAATTTAGGTTTCAGAAACATTACTGAAGCAAGCGATGGCAGTGAGGCTAAATTATTATTTCAACAGCAATATTTTGACTTAGTCGTGACAGATTTCAATATGCCAACTATGGATGGCTTGTGTTTAACGCGCTTTATTCGAGAAGACAGTGAAAATAGCCACACCCCGATTTTAATGGTCACATCAGAAGCCGATGAATATAAACTGAATCAAATCTCTCATTCAGGAGTAGACGCCGTGTGTGATAAGCCGTTTGAGCCCAAACTAGTGAAACGCTTGTTGCATCAAATATTAGAAGGTTAATCCTTAATGATATTGCGCGCTGCAGAGTCCATAACAATCAAAGCTATGCGCACAAATTGGCGAGCCATTAAAACCCCTAGTGTAAAAACTCATCATATTGAGTCAATTTTAAGCAACAACAACTTCCAATCAAGAATGTGCTGTGGCATGTTACATGAAAACATCACTCTCTAAGGAAGGACACGATAATGAACAAAGCTGAACTGGTTGCCAAAATTGCCGAAAATGCCGATCTGTCAAAAGCACAAGCAAACCGCGCGCTGAAATCGTTTGAAATGGCGGTAACTGAAGCCATGAAAAATGGTGACAAGATCTCATTGGTTGGATTTGGCTCATTTGAGATAGCGACTCGCTCAGCCCGTACCGGTCGCAATCCACAAACCGGTAAAGAAATTCAAATTCCAGCGGCAAAAATCCCCAAGTTTAAAGCAGGCAAAGGCTTACGTGATTCATTAAATTAAGCCCTTATTCAGCGCTTAACATAAGCATAAGAATTGAGAATTAGATAGCTGCGACAAATAGTGACAAGCAAAAACTCACTAGCGTTAGAACAACCTGCAGTTTTGCAAATTTGCTGTAACCATTTGCATTAGGTTTAAATTAAACATCTAATAATAAAGGGAAATAGCATGAGCACTCGATTAACAAGCATAGCCATTATCGTGGCTACAAGTATGGTGTCGGGTATCGCAAGCGCTGCGGTATCTGGCAATATTGGAGTTACTTCTAATTACATTTGGCGCGGCGTCACGCAAACTGCTGATGCCACCGCAGTGCAAGGCGGTTTAGATTATGAGCATGAATCAGGCTTTTATCTTTCCAGCTGGGCATCAAATGTCGACTTTGGTACCGACACTAGTTATGAACTTGATTTAGCTGGCGGATATGCCAACAGCTATGGCGATTTCGCGTATGACATTGGTTATATCTACTACGCCTATCCAGATGCTGACGATAAAATAGATTTGGGCGAAATCTATGGCTCCATTGGTTGGAAGTGGTTCACTCTGGGTTACTCTCATGTGGTCAATGCATCAGATGACATAGTCTCTGAAGGTGTGGATAAAGAAGATTATGGTTATCTCACTGCCGACATAGGTATCCCAGTTAACGAGACTTACTCAATCAATATTCATTATGGTTATTCAAGCGGTGATGTGATCCAAGATTGGTTCGATCAAAAAGACTATTCTGATTACAACATTGCGCTTAATGCCGAAACTACGATTGGCACAGTGAGCTTTATGATCACAGACACTGACCTTAAGACTGACGATCCTAAAGTGGTATTAGGCTATTCATACGGCTTTGATTTATAAAGTTAGTTTTTATAAATTTAGCTGACAATTAAGCCCGCAATAGCGGGCTTAATCCAATAAAACGCCTGAGCGGCTTACGCTTATTTTTGCGTTAAGCTATCACTTTGCGATTAACCTTACGCGCCATCACTTCTTTTTCGATTAGCTCAATAATACTTTCAGCAATGGCTATGCCAGTACAATTTTCTATGCCTTCAAGCCCTGGTGATGAATTCACTTCAAGCACTAACGGGCCTCTATCGGAACGTAAAATATCAACCCCTGCCACTACTAATCCCATGGCTTTAACAGCGGCTATCGCCGTTTTACGCTCTTGCGGCGTAATTTTAACTTTCTCGCCGACTCCACCTAAATGTAAATTGGAGCGAAAATCTCCTTCAGGGCCTTGTCTGCGCATGGAGGCCACCACTTTATCGCCCACAACGAAACAGCGAATATCACTGCCCTTAGATTCTTTAATAAATTCTTGAATCAATATGTTGGTCTTAAGGCCTAAAAACGCCTCAATCACGCTTTCAGCCGCTTTTTTAGTTTCTGCCAGCACGACACCTATGCCTTGAGTGCCTTCCAGTAATTTAATCACCAAGGGCGCGCCGCCCACCATATTGATGAGATCTGAAATATCATCCGGCTTACAGGCAAAGCCAGTAATAGGCATGCCAATACCTTTGCGCGATAGCAACTGTAACGCTCGCAATTTATCCCGTGAGCGCGCAATCGAGATGGAATCGTTAGCGGCAAACACCCCCATCATTTCAAATTGCCGCACTAAGGCGCAGCCATAAAAGGTCACACCGGCGCCAATGCGCGGGATCACGGCATCAAATCCCACTAAATCTTGCCCTTCAAAATGGATGCTCGGCTTTACCGAATTGATATTCATATAACAATTGACTGTATTAATCACCTGCGCCTCGTGGCCGCGGCTAATACATGCAGTAAGTAAGCGCTGCGTGGAATACAACTCAGGATGTTGGGACAAAATTCCTATTTTCACGATACGTACACCCAAAATAAAAGGCCAAGACGGCAAAGAGATTTTTGTCTATTCAGTGACCTGGCGCAAGCAATTTCAAACATTTAACCAACATTTATTTAGCCTAGCAACACACAAAAACAACGAAACTCGTATAAAAGCGAGTAGGAGTGGGAAAATCAAAGTGGCAACCCCTTATCAATGCAAGCGGCACTTGAGTAAAAACCATAAAACAAGCAACATTTTGGCATCATTTGACGAAATGTTCTGATTTTTCACTAACTTGATATACACTCAAAAAAGGTTTGATAAAGGACATCAAGATGACATCAATTTCCTTAGCATATAAAGAAAATTTAAAATCACTGTCTGATGAATTGATTCGGATCCAAAAACCGATCCAGATTCTCGATGCCATAAAATGGCCAAGAGAATACGAGCATACCTTTTTACAAACCCCCAATCGCCTACCCACCATTGATCAAGCCTTTTATCAGCAGCGACCTCTGCCTTTTTATCCGCGCGAATTAACGTTAGCTTTGCTGGATTTAAAAGTGGCTATTCGTCGCAAACTTGGCCATCGCGATCCATTAGGCAAAATTCTAAGTAAAACCGCCGATCAATATTTACTTGTGATTGAAATGCTTGAAAATCGCGGCAATAAACGTTTTGGTGAGCTCAGCAGTCAACTGTACGGTTCATCCACCCAAAAACTGCATGGCGATCGTCATAGCATCAAGCAGTTAGGTGACCGCCTAAGCTACTTATTTTCCCTCCCCGCCGCTAAACGCGCCAATAGTCAGCACCCCAAGATACTGGATGCCAGCTACGCTGTGGATGAATTAAGTCGACGGTTAAATAGTTATTTTCATAGTGATGATATTCGGGTGCGCCTCAGCGACGGCATCATGTCGGACGCGGCAGTCGGTGGCGATACCATAAAAATAAGTAGCCATGCTAAGTTCAGTGAAGCGGATTTAAATATCTATGAAGTCCACGAAGGCTGGGTGCATGTAGGCACCACCTTAAATGGCCGCGCTCAGCCCTATGCCAGCTGGCTTGGGGTCGGTTCGCCGCGAGTAGCCGCTACCCAAGAAGGCTTGGCGGTATTACTAGAAATGCTCACCTTAAGCTCAACCCCTGGCCGAGCGCGGCGCATTAGCGATCGCATTGAAGCCGTCAACATGGCGGAAAATGGCGCTGATTTTATTGAAGTATTTAGTCATTTCCGTGAACGCAACTTAAGTGCCACCGACAGCTATCGCATCACCCAAAGGGTATTTCGCGGCGGCGATGTGCGCGGTGGCAGCTATTTCACTAAAGACATTTCTTATGTGCGCGGCTATGTTGAAAACATTAACTTCATTCGCGCCGCCATTACCGCGGGCTTACCAGAACTTATCCCTATGTTGTTTGTTGGCAAACTTGCCATTGAAGATATTCCCGCGATTTATCAAGCCTATCAGCAAGGGGTTATTGATAAACCTCAGTACTTACCTTCCATGTTTGAAGACTACAGCGGCCTCTATGCTTGGTTTGGCTTTGCCTCTGGCTTGGCCGAAATTAACTTAAAAGGGGTGCAACGTCACTTCCAGCGCCTATTTACCGACTTACCAGTAGTTGACCCTATTGCAGAATTTACCGATGAAACAGAATTTGATAACAGTAGCGACTAGGCATAGTTAGGTTGCTCGCAGCCTACACAATCAAACCACTCAATCGGTAATCGGCTAAATCTGCACTCAACTGAATGCTCAATAAACGTCCTTAATAAACTAAAAACCATGGCCATTGTTGATAATGACCATGGTTAGCAAGTTATGCTTAAAAAAACATGGCTAGCAAATTGTAAAGCTAAGCTAACTTAGTTGCGCCCCATTCTTACCCCTTAATACCTAGCAATCATAAAACCCAACGGTATTAATCAATTCAGCGACTGCTTAGCTAAAGCCTCTTTACGGCGTTTAAAATACTCGCGGCTTAAGCCAAAAATCACTGGGCTTAATAAAATCAAGGCGATTAAGTTCGGGATGGCCATCAGCGCATTTAAGGTATCAGCCAGCAACCAAATAAAATCGAGGGAACTGATAGCTCCAAGCGGTACAGCTAATGTCCACAACCATCGAAAGGGCGTTATCACCCGTGTGCCAAACAGATACTGAGCGCACTTTTCACTATAAAGACTCCAGCCCAAAATGGTGGTAAAAGCAAAGACAGTTAAAGAAATAGCCACAATATAATTGCCCATAGGCAAAGCTTGGGAGAAGGCATGGGATGTGAGCGCAGCGCCATTAGCCCCCGATGTCCACGCCCCCGTGACTATAATGGCTAACCCCGTGATAGAGCACACGATGATGGTATCGATAAAGGTTCCAAGCATGGCGACTAACCCTTGAGCCACTGGATCTTTGGTTTTGGCAGCTGCGTGCGCAATTGCAGCGCTGCCAAGCCCGGCTTCATTTGAAAACACGCCGCGTGCAACCCCAAAATGAATTGCGGCCCATACGGCAGCGCCGGCAAAACCGCCTTGAGCAGCTACTGGATTAAAAGCGCTTTCAATCACTAACACTAACGCTGCCGGAATTTGATCGGCATAAATAAATAACACGCCAAGGCCTGCGCCCACATAAAAAACCGTCATCAAGGGCACTAATTTACCTGAGATATCGGCTAAACGCTTAACCCCGCCCATGAGAACTAACCCCACCAACACCATCATGGTGGTACCGGACGCCCAAGCAGGAACATTAAAACTTGTCGCCAGCGCTTCAGCCACTGAGTTAGCTTGCACAGTATTGCCAATGCCAAAACCGGCCAATGCGCCAAAAATAGCAAACAGGGTTCCTAGCCACGCCCACTTTTTACCTAGGCCATTTTTGATGTAATACATGGGGCCACCAACATGGTTACCTTGGTCATCGACTTCACGATATTTAACCGCCAGTACCGCTTCACTGTATTTAGTGGCCATACCCACCATAGCTGTGCACCACATCCAAAATAATGCGCCCGGTCCCCCCATGAAAATAGCGGTCGCTACGCCAGCAATATTACCTGTGCCTATGGTGGCCGATAAGGAAGTCATCAAGGCGTTATAAGGACTGATCTCGCCTTTTACAGCATCATCGCTTTCAGCGGTACGGCCTGACCACATCAACTTAAATCCGTAACCTATCTTTAAAACGGGCATTAACTTAAGCCCCAAAGATAAAAAGAACCCCACCCCTAAAATTAATACCAGCATGGGTGGCCCCCATACCCAGCTATTAATAGTGCTGATTATTTGAGTAATAGATTCCATAGTGACCTCATGCTTATTATTGTTATTGAGCAGCGCTTGATGACAACTGCTTACCAACACAAGCTACAACTTATTGTTAACAAATGAAACATCTATCACTTAACACCAGTGTAAATGCCTAAATCAATAAAATACGGCTGAGGTCATGCCATGATTCGCTGTGTTTTCTAGCTATATTTTCAATTTGTGATCCGCGTTGCTAGATCTCAGCGAACACTTGTACGCATAATTGCAGCTCACTATGTTCACCTAACTGGAGTCGGTCAATTGCAAACTCAACTGTGTAATCAGTGTGGCGCCACCATCGCCTATAGCGATTTAACCTGTCATCAATGTCAGTGCGATTTCAGCTTAGATGCACTCGCTGGCATCGACCCAAGCTTGCACCTTAAAAGCCAGAAACTTACCGCTTGGTTTAGTTTATTACTTGGCGGGGTCGGGGCTCATCGCTTCTATCTAGGTCAACCACTCAAAGGCAGTTTGTACCTCGCCTTTTGCTGGACACTAATCCCAAGTGTGGTGGGCTGGTTTGATGCCTTTAAGACCTTCACCATGGATCCGGTACAATTCAAACTAAAATATTGCCGCCGCTCACATGTGTGCTGATTTCATATAATGAATCTTTGAATTAACACGACTTAAGTTCACTTCAGCATTAATGTGCCCTAACGAAAAAAGCCTGCGAATGCAGGCTTTTTTATGGCAAAAAATAAGGACTATTGTAAGTTCACAGTAAAGTTCATTTGCGTGACTTTACTGCTTGGCGTTGTTGCCGTAATAGTGACTACCGCAGCACCTGGAACGCCATTATTAGTGAGGGTAAAGTTAGTGCTAGTGCCACCAGCGCTATTGGTATTAGGCACCTGATACCCATTAAAACTAATCGCACCTAGACTTGAGGTCACAGTAACCACTGTACCTGCGGGTAAAACCTGCGCTGGCGTTGATGTGTCAGTTAAGTTCACTCTAAAGCTTTGACCTGCCAAGGCTGGCAGATTAGGGGTAACTAGCTGACCACTAGGGTTGGCAATAATGGTATTAGCACTGAACACTGTCATTAAGGCATCTGAACCTGACATAGTCATCACTAGCGCTTTGCGAATATAACTCTTACTAAACACCCCTTGCCCACAAAGAGTACCTTGGCACTGAGGGCCGTTAAAGCGGCCATCAGCTGCAGGATAGACACCATTGTCAGCTAAACTTAAGTACTTCTCACCAATATCATATTGATTATTTTCATTATCATCACGAAATGGCGCGGCTAAATCGCTAAAGCCTTGGCTATGATAAGTTTCAATATTCATGCCATTACCCGAGCAAGTCTGGGCATTACCTACAGCATCAATACAAGCCTTAGCAATAACTCCGCCATCGGCAGCATCAAAAACGTTATTACCATTGGTATCAAAAAAGGTTTCATGACCTAAGGCATAAGCCAAAATAGTAATGCGATTATCAGGCACTCGCGGCGCACTTGAGGTCCACTCAACGCTGCAGCTGCCATTAACCGTTAAACAACTAGGTACAATCTGACCGCCTTCAGAAGTAAAATTGATGCTAGTGTCATCAGGTACTGGGTTGGAAAAATTATCAGCCGCATAGGCAGTAATAGTGACTTTAGTGCCGTCCCGCGAACCGGCCTCTGGGTTTGAGGTTGTGGTGGATAAACTAAAGGCTAATTGCTGCGGCAAACCGGTATTAACAGTTAACTGCTCGGACTGACTACTGATTTTTATGCCAGTGTCAGCATCAGTGGCTGTTGCCGTGACTCGCACAGGTGTTGGCACTGTGCCTGATAATACCCGCACACTGACTTCGCCCAGTGCATTGCTGATGCCAGTAGCGCTACCAAGGCCATTGGCAAAGCTTAACCCGCCCACCAGAGTATCTAGACTAAATACAACCGTTTGCTGCGCGGCAGGCTGACCATTAGCACTAAAGACTTTAAACGTCACTAAGGAGCTTTCACTGCTACCCGTACCGCCAGCGCCTTTAATGCGAATTTGCTTAGGTTCAGCGGAGATAAAGCTTAAGTTAGCTAACGTTTGGCGCGCTAAGATAAATGGCAAGGTTGCTGTCAGGCTCTGATTACCAATTAAGGCAGTCGCTATTATCTCATCATTGCGCTCAGTGTTACCACTGCAGCTAGTATCTTCAAAGGTGGCCTTAGCATCACCTGCGACGCTAGTGACCGGAGTATCTAATTTGGCATTGCCACCCAGCGAGCAATTTGAACTAAAGCTCACTGAGGTTGGAGTTTGTAAACGCGTGACTTTGCCTTGCTCATCGATAGTCACTAGCGAGGCTGTTAGCCCAAAACTACCAATGGCACTTAACAGGTAATTACCATTGCTATCTTTAGGTAAGCTAGTCCCTAAAGTACCATTGATAAATGTACCATCGGCAAAATGGCCGAGCTTAATTTGAGTACTGTCTTCAACCACATCATTACTCAGCACTTCAAATAAGCTGGTCTTAGTAATGACTTGGCCGCTATGATCTATGCTTGCGGTCAGCGCACTCGCCCCTAATTCATTTACGCTTGGGGTAAATGGAATTTGCGCTAAGCCAGCGTTATTGGTGAGCGCAGTGGCAGGCTGCAAACTGGCATTACCTGCACTGAACGTCACTTTAGCATTAGTCACAGCTTGATTTTGGTCATCTGTCACTAGCGCTTGTAATTGCACGGTTTCACCCACTTTGATGCGGGTGACTGGCGTGCCATTAAGGTTAATACTGCTAATGAGTTGGTATCTGGATTTATCCTCAACCGCCGCCACAAATTCATAATTAGCGCTCGCGCTTAAATTAGTCGCTGCAATTGTGGTAAAACTGGCCGTCACGCTGCCAGCCCCTTGGGCTTTATCGTCATTAGTGATAATCACTTGGGCGATACCATCACTATTGGTCAATTTAGTGGCGGGAGTGACAGCAGCAAAACTACTGCTAAAATTCAGCATTTGGCCCACGTTGGAGCCATCTTTAACATTAAGCTTAGCGCTAACACAAATGCTTGAGCCTGTGGCAAAACTTACCGAATTGGTAGCGCCACCACATATTCCCTGCTCTACGGTATGAAAACTAATAGATAAATTATCTTCACCACTACCACTACCACTACCAGATTCATCACTCGGGCCATTACAACCACTCAGTAAGATAATTGCCAAGAAAGTTAGCCAGTAAAATTTGGTAGATGAGATACTTCTCATGCCGCAATCCTTGTCGAAAAAGTTAATTAAGCTTGTATTTCAGTCCGTAAATATTTGATCAATTCCTTGACCGATTTTGATTCTGGACCCTTAGTTAATTCTTTAGTGCTTTGGCGAATTAACTGACGCAGCTTTTGTCTATCTAACTGCGGATGTTGCTCTAACAACACTTGAATTTCACTGTCGCCACCACTTAACAAACGATCTTTAAGCTTTTCAAAAATCTGTTGCTTAGCGGCTTCATTGTTATTCTTGTTGAGCACATTGTTCATGGCAAAACGGATAGGTTCAGGATCCACAGTGCGCATAACCTTGCCAATGTATTGCAATTGACGGCGATAAGCCTCGGTATTAATCTTGATACTCTTAGCAGCTAAGACACAATCTAACACCCGCTCTTCCAAATCCATTTTTGCCAACTGAGATTTGCTCAAGCTTACCAATTGCTTCCCTAATTCCTGCGAAGCCTCTGATTCACGCTTGACCCCAGTGCGACTGATATAATCATCATCATTGTCATAGGGTTGTTTAAAATGTTCGGAATCACCAACGATATTCATCTATAAAGCCTCAAAAGTAGTTACTGGCTAATTCTAACACTCTGCGTGCATCTTCGCTTCAGTATTCTAGGTCTTGAATTTATGCTGTTCATCTTTTAAGCACTTGTACAATCAGTTAATTAGTCAGTGTGCCAACCCAGTTATCTTTGTTATGCTAAAGCTATCTTCTATTTTTAAATGAGAATGGCTGTGTCAGACACCAGAATCGAAACCCAATTAGATGCCCTTAAAGAAGCTGTGGCCATGGCATTGGATTATGCTAGTCAACTGGGCTGTCAAGCCGCTGAGGTCGCTATCAGCAAGCAGCAAGGGCTTTCAGTCTCAACCCGCCTTCAAGAGATTGAAACTGTTGAGTTTAATAAAGATGGTGCTTTGGGCATCAGCTTATATCGTGATGGTTGCAAAGGCAGTTCATCGACCTCAGATTTAAGCCCACAAGCCATTCGTGAAGCCGTTAAAGCTGCTGATAATATTGCTAAATTCACCTCTGCCGACCCTTTTTCTGGTCTGGCGGATGCAAGCCTGATGGCGCGCCACTTCCCAGATTTGGATTTATATCACCCGCAAGACATTACTCCAGCCACGTTAGCCGAAATGGCATGCAGCGCAGAAGCTGCGGCAATGGATGTTGATAGTCGCATTAAAAATTCTGACGGCGCCAGCGCCAATGCCCATACCGGCATTAAAGTCTATGGTAATAGCCACGGTTTCCTTAATGGTTACGCCTCATCACGCTACAGCTTAAGCTGCGTGATGATAGGTGAAGATGCCCAAGGCGATATGCAGCGCGATTATGACTACAGTGTGTCGCGTCAGTTTAATCAACTGCTAGATCCAGCTATTGTCGGTAGGCAGGCGGCGCAAAAGACTGTAGGCCGCCTTGGCGCTCGCAAAATTGCGACCGGTCAATTACCGGTATTATTAGCGCCAGAAATCGCCACTGGCTTAATGGGGCATTTGATTGGCGCTATTAGTGGCGGCAGCTTATATCGTAAATCAAGCTTCTTATTAGATTCTCTCGACACTAAAATCTTCCCAGATTGGTTCTCGATTGCTGAAGAGCCGCATATGTTATCTGGCCTTGCCAGCGCCCCGTATGACAGCGAAGGCGTAGCCACACGCGATCGCGCCATTGTTCAAGATGGGGTGTTAGCCACTTACCTATTAACCAGTTATTCAGCCCGCAAAATGGGCATGACTAACACAGGTCATGCCGGCGGCATTTATAACTGGACCTTAACTGATACCGGCCACACTTTTGATGAGCTGATTGCCCAAATGGGAACCGGCTTAATTGTGACCGAAGTGATGGGCCAAGGCGTTAACATGGTAAACGGTGATTATTCCCGTGGCGCGGCGGGTTTCTATGTCGAAAACGGCGTGATCCAATATCCCGTGGAAGAAATTACCATTGCCGGTAACCTTAAAGATATGTTCCAAGATATTCAGGCGATTAGCTCAGATCGTGACTTACGATCATCTATCCGCACTGGCGGTATCTTGCTTGGCAACATGAAAATTGCGGGTAACTAAGCCTTACACTTAAGCGCCAAAAAATCGTGATAATAAAGGCCATTAAGTTATCTACTTGATGGCCTTTTTGCTATGCTGACCATGGCATATCCTGTGACTTAGCCTATTGCGGCAAAGAGCTATGCCTAAAGGAATTTATATGGGTAAACCAGTAAAGATTGCAATGAATAACCGGTTACTTAGCCATGACACCGGGCGCGGTAAGATTCAAGATAATGCCCTCAAGGCATTAGTTACCAGTCCACTGTTTAAGGCTCGGGTTGAACAACCCAAAAAAGGTAAAGGCGCTTACCAACGCCAAGGGAGCAAAAAGGGGCATCAGCTGCGAGGCGATGCCTCTTTTGACATCTGCCCTATTATTGCCGGCAGCAAGCTTAACTAGCCGTCACTGAGCTTCAGCAAACATCAGTAAGCATCACCATTTACCGCCACACCTAGCTACCTTAATGCTCATCACTACAAAACGGCCGCATAAAAAAAGCGAGCCAAAGCTCGCTTAGTATCAATCACAATGGATGAGATTTAGCTGTCGACCTACCGCTTAATTAGTCTTCCAACTGCACTAATTCAGCCCACAGATCATGTTCGTCTGAATGAGTAATCACAGCGCGCACTAACATGCCAGGCTCTAATTCAACTTCGCCATTAATAAATACCATGCCATCAATTTCTGGCGCGTCAGCATAACAACGACCAACGGCACCTTCATCATCAACGTCATCAATCAGTACATCCAGCTCGCGGCCTACAAGGCGCGCTAAACGCTCGGCACTGATGTCAGCTTGAACTTGCATGAATCTGTGGTATCTATCTTCTTTCACTTCTTCGCTGATAAGCTCAGCCAGAGTATTAGCTACGGCGCCTTTCACTTCTGAATACTTAAAGCAACCGACTCTATCAAGCTTGGCTTCGCGCAAGAAGTCGAGCAGCATTTCAAAGTCTTCTTCGGTTTCACCAGGGAAGCCGACAATGAAAGTCGAGCGGATCACTAAGTCTGGACACACTTCGCGCCAGCGCTGAATGGCTTCAAGCTGTCTATCCACACGGCCAGGGCGCTTCATCATCTTAAGGATGCGCGGGCTCGCGTGCTGCATTGGGATATCTAAATACGGCAGAATTAAGCCATCACGCATTAATGGAATTAAATCATCCACCCAAGGGTATGGGTAGATATAGTGCAGACGCACCCAAGCACCCATTTTGCCCAAATGCTTAGCTAAGGTAGCTATGTCTTGCTTCACTGGCATGCCGTTCCAAAAATCGGTGCGACCGCCCTTATCTTTACCATAGGCCGAAGTATCTTGGCTCACGACCAAAATCTCTTGCACGCCAGATTCAACTAAGCGCTTAGCTTCATCTAAAATGCTGCCCGCTGGACGGCTGTCTAAATCACCACGCAGCTCAGGAATAATGCAGAAAGTACAGCGGTTATCGCAGCCTTCCGAAATCTTTAAATAAGCGTAATGCTTAGGCGTCAGCTTCACCCCAGTTTCTGGTACTAATGACAGAAACGGGTTGTGCTCAGGCTTAGGCACGTATTGATGTACATGCTTAAGCACTTCTTGATAACTGTGAGGGCCAGTAATTTCTAATACGTCAGGAAACACTTCACGAATAGTGTTTTCTTTGGCGCCAAGACAACCTGTCACTAATACTTTACCGTTTTCTTCTAATGCCTCTTTAATGGCATCTAACGACTCTTCAACGGCAGCATCAATAAAACCGCAGGTATTAACAATTACTAAGTCAGCATTGTCATAGCTATTGGTGACTTCATAGCCGTCAATTCTTAACTGAGTCAAAATACGTTCTGAGTCCACCAAGTTTTTAGGACAACCTAAGCTAATAAAACCAATGCGATTACCGCTGGCGGTGGTGGCAGTAGTTTCACTGGCCGCTATGGTCTTGGCTGGGGTATCAAGCGTAGTCGTCTGCTTGGGGTCAAAGGTATTTACTGTCATGGCGTCTCACTGGCTATCAAAGTAGCATCAAAAAATTGCGCGGATTATACCTGATGCAGCTAAAAGGTACAGCCGCCTTGCTTAAAAAGTCACCAGCCATAGCGATTAATCCGCCTTTGGGTTCGAACTCAGGCTAAACATGGTATAAGTGACAGTGTTGGGTATTCGCTTTTGGCCACTGCGCACGGCCACTATTTATTGTTATTGTACGCCTAGATAGTTATTAGTCTTTTTTGGGAGTTACACTATGAAATTGTCGCACCTTGCTACCTCGCTGTTATTACTCGCATCCCCACTGACCTTAGCCAATGGCTTAGATTTCCCACATTTAGTGACTCAAGGTAAGGCGCAAATTACCGCCGAGCCTGATATGGCGAGCCTACAAGTCACAGTGAGCATTATCAAAAAAGATGCCAAAGAAGCTAAAACCGCGTCAGATAAAGCCGTGGTGGATTTTAGTCAGCGCCTGATAGAAGCTGGCGTCAAACGCGAGCATATTAATAGCGCCAATCTTGATTTACAGCCAAGTTACGAGTATCACAATAACGCCCCACGCCAATTAGTGGGTTATCAGGCAAATCGCACTGTGACTGTCACTATTGAGCAGTTAAGCCAACTGAATGACATTTTAAATTCAGCTATCGAGCAAGGCTTAAATCGCGTGGATAACATTCAATTATCGTCAAGCAAGATGGCGGAGCTGCAGCAGCAAGCGCGCCAAGCCGCCATAAAAGATGCCCAGTCTAACGCCGCCGATGTGGCTAAAGGTTTTGGTAGTAAGCTCGCAGGCGTATGGCAAATCAGTTATTTATCGCAAGAACCGATTCGGCCAGTCATGTATCGCATGGCGGCCATGGCCGATAGCAGCCCAGAGATGAGCTATCAGCAAGGACAAATCACAGTCAGTGATTCGGTAGAAGTGATTTATAAAATCAAGCCATAATTAATCAAGCCGCAATCATTCAAGCCATTAAGCGATAGCTAGTCAGGCTCTAACCGCTCTGGCTATCACTACTTAAATAACAGTCGGCCTAGCTATTTAGCTAGGCCGACTGTTTAGCTCATCGCACCTGACACCATTTCTAATCAATCAATTGATACTTATCGCGCAGTACCTCAATGATTTCTTGGCGCGGATTGTCGGCAAGTTTCAGCGGCTTACCCATAATCTTCTCGGCAATGCCCACATAAGTGCGCGATGTCGCCAGCATAGTTTCAAGGGGTAAATCGGTATCGCGGGCAAACTGCTCACGCTCAGTCATTCTGTCTTTATTGAGCAACAAGTCGGGGTCGTTATATTGAGTCAGCAGCATTTGCCTAAACCCTTCTTTAGAGTTTTCAACTATGTGGCCATCGCGATAAGCCGCGCCATCCCAAATACGCGATGAATCAGGCGTGCCGACTTCATCCATATAAATCAATTTAGGCTGCCCCTGTTTGTCGGTGACATAACCAAACTCAAACTTGGTATCCACAAAGATTTGATCAATTTTTTCAAGCTCTGCGCGAATGGCTTCAAACCCTTGCTTAAGTAAGGTTTCATACACGGCAATGTCTTCAATCTTATGAAAACCAAAGGCTTGATAATTTTGTTCTAAATCATGGCGGCTGATATTAACGTCATCTTGCTCTGGCACCGCTGGAATACCGCGCAAAATGCCTTTGGTAGAGGGCGTGATGAGAAGTTCAGGCAGCTTTTGATCTTTCGTTAGGCCATCAGGAAGACGAATACCACAAAACTCGCGCTCACCTTTGCTATAAGCGCGCCACATAGAGCCAGTAATATAACTGCGAATAATGGCTTCCACTTTAATCGGCTGGGCTTTTTGGACAATCCACACTAATGGATGAGGCACATCAAGAATATGGCAATCGGCTAAGCCATTGTTGGCAAACACTGAAAACCAATGATTAGCAATCGAGTTTAAGGCTGCGCCTTTACCGGGAATACCCGCTAAACCTTGCTCACCGTGGAAAATACAATCAAAGGCAGAAATGCGGTCGCTAATCACCATAATGGCCAGTGGCGTATCGGCAGGAACATCGTAATTTTGTTGTGAAATCAGACGAGCACTATCTGCGGCGGTGAGCCAATACACACTTCTAACCTTGCCACTATGAACAGCTTGGTCGGTACGTATAGGTAAATCGTTATTGACGGCAAGTACGGTATCGGCGAGTTTCATCTTTACATCCTATGATGGCGACAAGCAGGAACAGCTATGCCTGTCATTTAATCAGTGCAAACAGATAAATAGGGCATTATTTTACCTGTTTAGCCTAGATTAAGCATAAGAGTTATGGCCGCGAGACGTTCGCTATAAGGAAATCAGAGTTCAATATGAAAACCAGAGTTCAATATGAAAACCAGAGTTCAGCAACAGTCTCACTGTTTACCCATTAACTGCTATGGGATGGACGATTAACTAAGCGTTCGCCTAATAATGACCAAACGCTCCAGCTATACCAGCCTAACGCCACAATGAAACTTGGAATAATAAGATAACTCAATAACTGATGCTCAATAGGGCTTAAGCCTTGAGCGTATTGATACACCATTAATGCAAACGGAGAAAAACCAGAATTTTGTGGCATGACGCCCCAAAAAACCAATAAACCAAAAATGGCTAAATAAAGCAATTTTGCTAAGTGATTCATGTTATTCATCTCCCTCCTGTGATTGAGCGCACTATAATCCCTTGGCCACGGGAAATATTTGCACTAGATCAAAATTTTCACATCCTTAATGGACGCAGGGATTATTTAATCATCAACAATATTAGCCACTATAAAAACGTTAGCGCACTATAACGCGAGCAACAGTGAATGAATAAATAGGTAGGCACAAAATAGGTAAGAGTAATAGGTAAGAGCAATAGAAAATAATCGAACGCTAAGATTAACTAGGTCAGGGAAACTTAGTCATGGATGACAAGCATCCGCTATTCACGCCAAGCATAATATTAGCCAACCAATTATTGGCTAATGCGGTCATGAGCTAAATCATATCACCCACTTTATCATCAAGCATCAAGAGTAAATCCCAGCTAGTCCAGCCTAATGCCATGATAAATCCAGGTACAATTAAATGAATGAGCAAGTTAATTTCGGTTTCACGCAAGCCTTGAGTATGCTCATAAATAAAATCAGTAATGGGATTAATGCCGCCATCATGAGGAAGATAACCCCAGACAATAAAGATCCCAAAAATACTTAGATATAACACTTTAACCAGTAACGCCATCGCTTAACATCCTTGAAACAGATGGCGACAGTTTATAGCGCTAGCTCGCTGCACGCGAGCGATCTAGATCACATAAAATATAAGCAAAGATTAATTTTCAATGCTGCAAATGGATTTATCATCATTTGATAAATCATGCAAAAAAAACAAGCATTTAAAATAAACCAAAAATTAATTTTAAGCTAACTAATTAGAATAAAACGAGATTATGCAAGGCTATTAGCGCATTGTATTGATTTGGATGATAGCGAGAGTGATAGGTTTGCTGAAGCGGCAGTACTCTTATAAGCTTTTATACATTTTTGTAAACTCTTGCAAGCGGTTAAATAATAGCCGGTCCACATAGGTAGCAGCCCAAATATCTGACTGCTACCTCGCCAATGGTTACATTGAGCTACTCATCTGATTCATTCTTAGCAGCATGATTACCATTATAACGACACGGTTTGATAGCGAGTCCACATGATGAAATTACCCATGCGCGGCACTATCCATACGGCGGTATTATCGTTTTGATATAGACGGTAAAAATACAGCTCATCATCTAACACATCATGTTTGCGCATTTCCCGAAAGAAGTGCACCGCTGAACGACTAATTTCTTCTGGCCGACTTAAATTCTTTTGGGTCACTTTGACATGAAAGACGTCAGCCTTCATGCCTGAAATAGTGCGCTTATATTGCTCAAAAGTACCACGCAGATGCGATTTTATCGGCGTCGTTAAACAATCTTGGTCGGTGACACAAGAAGAATAATAAAACTGGCCAGTATCTTGTGTATCTTTATCGTATACCAGCGACATAGTGATATCGTTGCGAACCAAGAGCTCGCCTGCGACCGGAAAATACACATCACCATGATAATTATGTTCAAGCACAGAGCCGCCACTAAATGCCATTTCTGGAATAGTCACGCGGTTATACCGAATACGTTTTTCAAGGGCTTTAGTTAACGGAATAAACTCCTGCATATTCAACCCAGCAGGGCGACTATCAATAGTGGCAATATTAATAATGCCATCACCATCACAATGCTCATAACTATCCCCTGGGCATAATGCCATGGAATAGACTTTAATATCGGCTAACGCAAAGCTGCTAAATGCCGGGGTACCTGTGAGCTTATTGCCTTCTGGCGCAATATGTTTTTGCCACCACGATGGGTGCAGTTGCTCTATGCCATTGCGATAAATCAGCTTTGCCATCGTTTGCTGGCCGCCAATGTTTAATGGCACAGCCTCACCTGCGCGCCAATTCGCGCTGTGCTTAATAATCCCATGCCAATCACACTGATACCAAATAATGGCCATGATCAGCACTAGCACTAAAATACCCGTGGCCTTAATAGATAACGACACATTGAGTACCGCTTTCTTAATGGACTGGGGATCCGCCAGCGCCACCATCTTGACCTTACTTTGCTCGCTAATATGCAGTTGATAACCGCGGCGCGCTAAGGTCTTGAGCTGGACTTCTGGATAAGGCTCTAATTTTTTACGTAAGGTACTAACGCATTGCGTCAACGAGGTAGGGGCGACCACACGTTCAGGCCAACCGACCGCTAATAGCTCTTCCTTAGTTAAAATAACATCAGGTTCGGCTAATAGTCTGGCTAATACTTCGGCTTCGGAGAATGTCAAAGCTATGTGGCTGCCATTGACATGGTCTACCAGGCATTTGCCCTGAACATCCAAGTTCAAATATGGAGTCAGTTGTAACACCTTAAATTCCCCCATCAAGGTTTACTTTGTTGAAATTTTGTAACTTCGTTAAGGGGGATTTTATACTGTTAAAAATAAAGTGTCTGTGATAGTCAGCTCAATCTGAGTTAAGGCTAACATATTGATTTCATATATTAGAAATTGGAAATCTTAATTTCAGAAATTAAAACACCCAGCCCCTGCGCCGCCCCCACTTATCTCTTTTGATATAGATAGCAAAAACTATGATTAAGGCTTAGTTACAAGCGCTTAACCGCAAAACGCCAATAACATAGAGCTAAGCTTACGAGCAGCCAAGTCACTAACGCCCCGTACAAGCTTAAGCTTGTCACCCCAAGTTGCTGCAAACTCGCCAGACCCGATTGTCCTTGACCTGCCAAGGCTGGTGTTGCCGCTAAATTAAGGCTACGAAACACATCCGCGGGATTAATTAAAATCGCGATATTAATCCACTGCCGATTAAGGGCGTCGGCAAAGCTCACTACTGTTGCCAAAATCACTAAGTCATAGAGGAGGACGAACACAAACCAGACCAACAGTAACACCCCAAGCGCCTTAGCTTTTTCGCGCACACTTAAACTCACGCCATAGCCAATCAGCACAAAGATAATGGCCAGTAACCAGCCGCTCAGCATAAAATGACCAAAGCCTTGCACTACTTCACTCACATCAGCCGTGCCATAAATAGCAGTAAATACAGCGCAGCCGCCAAAGGCCACTAGCATGGCCGCCGCCAGCACTAAGCCGTGGCCGACTAATTTACCTAAGATCAGCTGCCACTTAGTCAGCGGGTAAGTGAGTAATAACAATAAGGTGCCGCTTTCTTGCTCGCCCACAAAGCTGTCATAACTAATCAGAATGGCGGCTAAGGGCAATAACAACAAAGACAAGCTCACTAAGGCCGCCAATTGATTGCCTAAACTTGGCAATAAGGCCGCGCCTTGCAGCACGCCGCCACCAACACTGACCACAAAGGCTAATAACACTAGCACTGATGTCATCATCCACAGCCAACGGTTACGCAGATTATCGCCAAACTCTTTGGCGGCTATGGTCCAGACTATCGCTGACATGAAGCTATCTCCAATCCGGCGGAGCTATCAAAACAAGGCAACTGCGTCATTAATTGGTAAAACAGGGTGCTGAGACTCATGTCAGTGTTTGCATGTAAATCCGTATGTGAATTTTCGCCTGAACTTAACCCAGAACTTAACCCAGAACTTAAACCTGAGCCAGGCACTTGCTCGCGCAGGCTAGCTAAGCTGCCACAAGCTAACAATTGTCCTTGGCCTATGATGAGAGCTTGATCCATTCGCGGCTCAATTAAGCTGAGCTCATGGGTGCAAATCACGACGCTGCAGCCGGTGTCAGTCAGCTCTCGCACCTTGTCATATAAAAAGGCTGAGGCTAATGGGTCAAGCCCAACGGTAGGTTCATCCAGCAATAATAAATTAGGCTGCGCCAGCAGCGCTTGCGCTAAGCCTAAGCGCTGACGCATGCCTTTAGAGTAAGTGCGCACTGGCCGCTTTTTAGCGTAATCCAGTTGAAACTCACTCAGCAGTTGATTGACGCGCGCCTTAGTCACGCCTTTTAATTTAGCAAAGTAATGCAGCACATCTTCGCCAGCCATATTGTCATAAAAACTGACGTTTTCTGGCAAATAACCAATGCTTAAGGCGCCGCGCTGACGGCCACTAAAAGGTGAGTGACCATAAACTTCAAGGGTGCCCTTGCTTGGCGGCATCAGGCCTAACATCAGCTTGATTAAGGTCGATTTACCCGCGCCATTATGCCCAAGCAGCGCCAGCAACTTACCCGCTTCAAGCTCAAAGCTAATATTGTTTAACGCGTTGAAATTCTTATAACTAAATTGCAAGTTATCAGCTTTAATCGCACATAACGTCATTGATATTCCTTAGCGATACGCAATTCTAAGGCAAAAGGTTGCATCAAGGGCGCGCTATCGCGCACGCCTTTACCTGATACCGGCACGAATTGCTGCTCGAGCCAGCGCAGCAAGGCCACTACTGGGCTGTCCAGTAACAGGCTGAGCTCAGGGTACAACCAAAATAATCTATCTAGGCTGTCATTGGGTTGATAGGGTAAATCACCTATGCCATCTTGGCTTAAGTCCCAGCCTTGATAATCGCTCCAATAATTGCCTTGGCCTTGATAACTCCATTCCAGCAAGCTGTCACCGACATACTTTACCGCGGCGCGATTATTAATAAATTGATTCAGCCACAAACGGTTACCTTCGCCGCCCATGGCCATATTGATGCCAGTATCATTGGCTTCAAACAGATTTTGATAAATCTGATTATCGCGCGCACCATAAATAAATATGCCCTTGCCTTCACTCATCAGCGCGACATCGCCCTTAGGATTATGAGTAGCAAGCACTTGATTGTCGTGCAGTTTGGATTCATGGGTGAGGTTAAGCAAGATGCCAAAATCAACGGCATTAGCTACCTGATTGTGGTGGAGATGAATGCGCTTGGCGCTCATTAAGGCATAACCGCCATCGACATTGAAGGCTTGGTTATGCCATGCCTCATCATCTTGGGTATACATATAATGGATGCCGTATTGCTGCTCACTAAAGTGATTATCAAAGCTGCGACTGTGGCTCACATTCTCAAGATAAATGCCATCGCGCACGTTTTGTATGGTGTTTTGATAGAGCTGTGGGTGGGTCACATAACTCAGATAGATACCATCGCCCCTATCAAGCTTATGGGCCTTGGCATTGCCAGTAATATGATTGCCAGCAATGCGAATATTTTGCACTTCATCGGCGCGAATGCCAAAGCCTGGGCCTTGGATGATATTATCAAGCACCCTGACATTATCACTGCCGGCTTCCACTAAAATGGCGGCGTCCCTGTCATAAAGCGAGGCGCCAAAACCGCGAATACTAAGGCCTTTAACTGTCACATTTGGCGCGCGCACAGTAAGGGCGCTGCCGGAGCCTAAGGCATCAAGCTGCGCCTTAGCGTTACTTGTCATCGTCAGCGTTTTAGTCACCACAAAATGGCCAGGATACTCGCCTGCAGCTAAGTGCACACTATCACCACTGGCGGCATCCATTAAGGCGGCGCTCAAGCTTGCGCTATCTGTTACCGTCCAAGTGGCGGCAACCAGCGAGCCACTGAGCAGATAAGCTATCATCACCGCCAGATAACGCATCACTCCAACCCAATAACCCATAACTTAGGGCTTAACCGCTAATAAATCTAAGCTAATATCGTCAAACGATAGCACTTGGCCGCCATATTGATTAGCAAAGGCTTCAGCCGCTTCTAAGCTTGAAAATGGCGCAACCGCGGGGCCCATCACGGCTTTGCGACTGGTGCCATACACATAGTAAGCACGCTTAGCATCAATAAAGGCACTGTCTTGCGGTTGCTCCCACTCTGTCACACCAGCGTCATGCACAAACAAGGCGGTCACTTGGCGCTTATTTTCAGGTTGGAGCGCAAAATTAAACATATCGCGGCTAGAGCAGAATTTAGGATTGTATTCACCACTATCCATCACCACTTGCCCTTTAGGGCCTGGGTATTTAGTGATCATCATGCCGCATAAATGACAGCGGTCATGCTCGGTTAGCGGGCTGACGGCGTTAGTATTCACGGCAACTGGCTTATCAGAGCACGCAAATAACAAGGGGATCATCAGTAAGCAAAGTCGTTTTTTCATTAGGTAAAATCTCATTGCTGAGGCTAGTTACGCAAGCGGCGTGATGTTAAGTGCCTAAACCTATCAAGGGATACACCAAGAAACGCAACCATAATGCAGCTTACGGGTAAGACGATAGACACAGTGACCAACCTATGACCCATCTAGTGATGAGACCTAGCTTAATCACTGTGTAAACTCACGCTTAAATGGCGTGTAATTGACCTGCGTATAGGATAAACAAACGCAGACACATCATACCTGTCACGGCGCACACTCCAGACAAATAAAATGCAGAGGCAGAGTGACTGAACTTCTTGCCAGTGGCAAAGTTGAGCAGTAACGGGCCCATAAAGCCAACACCCACGACACCAATCCAGAACACGCTTGACCAAGTCCCTTCATGGAATGCTGCAAAGGCAGACTGAGCGCCAGCGTTACCGCTGAACAGTGCCATAGCAATCATGAAAATAAACAGGGCTTCGGCAAACATGATTGGCCATTCAGCGCTGTGCAGCACATGCATGTCTTTGCTGTGTAACGGCTCTTTGAACATATACACGGCTAACATCTTGGCTGAAGCCGCGCCTGCTGATAATCCTGATGCCACAAACAAGGCTGGCAGCACAGAAGTATTAATCAGCGGGAAGCGGATCAGGGCAGAAATTAAGAAGCCGGTATAAGCACACACAGACAAAGCTAATACCAGTACCGCAATTTCCATTGGGCGGCGGAAACCTTTAACTGCAGCAATCACAGGCAGTAAGAAGTTTAATGCCTTGATCTCACGAACTTCTTCTTCCAGTGCCAACAAGGTAATGATGGCCACTAAAGGAATATAGAACGTCAGAGCAATAACCCCGATAGACATCACTGAATTCAGGTTATAGAACACCAGAATTCGCCAGAAAAATAGCGGGTTAGTTAAGTCTAATACCAGACAAACCATACCTAAGCTGATGGTCACGAATGACACCAGCGCCGCTGCTTTTAAAAATGGCGTATTTTCAGTTTGTCCGAGGAAAAAGCGCATGGCTAACGCTATGGTTAACGCGCCGCCTGAGATACCTGCAAAAAACAGGTACACAGCAATCGGCCACGGCCAAGCAACCCCTTCCGACAGCCCCATGGTAAACTCAATAGTACCGTCCATGTTAGACTCCCACTTTCACAATTGGAATATAACGTAAGCTAGGTTCAGTCCCCATATGCGCCTTAATACGCACTGAGTCCTTCACGGCTAGCAAGCGACTGACATACGATGTCGGGTCATTGGCATCACCAAAAATCAGCGCATCATAACGACAGCTTTGTACGCACGCAGGCAATTCACCTTTAGCCAGCTTATTGTCTAAACAGAAGTCGCAGTTATCCGCAACATCAGTGTTTTTATTAATAAGACGAGCGTTATAAGGACAAGCGCCAATGCAGTATTTACAACCTGCACACTTGCTATCGTCCATGGTTACTATGCCAGTTTTAGGATCGCGGTGCGCCGCGCCTGTTGGGCACACAGTAACGCAAGGCGCGTTCTTACACTGCTGACAAGAAACGCGCACGAACTTACGCTCGCAGCCACATTCCATCTTGCCGCAATGTGGACAGGCTTGACCGTCAACTCGACCGCTTTGCTGCTCAATCATCACCTTAGAAACGCCTTCAGGCAGTTCATTGGCTTGGTTACACGCAGTTTTACAGTCCCCACAACCGACACACTTGTTCTGATCGAACACCATGACGTAGCGAGGTGTGTAGGTACCAGCGCTTTCCTCTTTGACTGAAGAGCAACCTAATGGTGCCATCAGTACAGAGCAAGCTCCGACACCTTTCAGGAACCTCCGTCTATCTAGATTTTCACTCACAACATCCTCCATCTGTCGGCTTAGTGCCGACCTCATAATTCATTAAGTCGTTCAGCTCAGTGTCGGTGTCAGTTCTGCGAGTTCAGTTTGCTCTGCGCTTTTAAAATCGCATTATTAATCGAGGCCCGATTAAATCCTTGGCTCTGGTTGTCTAGCAAGATATGCCAATGATCGATGGCATCTTGATAGCGACCATTAAGATAAGCATCGGTGGCTAGCAATAACCGTGTTTGTAGCTCCTCACGGTGTAAAGCTAATGCCCGCGCTATCACCAAGTTGGTAGCCAGCGAAATGTCCCTTTGGTCACGGTAATACATAGCCGTGGCCTTCATGCCTAAGAGCTCAGCATCTTCCCCTCTTAGGGCTAGCAACTGATCTAAGGTAGTGACGGCATCTTGGTACATACCACCAGCGGCATAAGATTGGGCCAAGTTTAATAATGCAATTTCATTTTCAGGGCTCTTACCTACGGCTAAACGTCCCTTAGTAATATCGGCTGCCACTAAGTAGTCGATATTCTCGTCGAGTTTGCCGCTGTTCCAGTCGCTGTAGCGACCAGTGATGCTATAGACCCCTACACTGCTGATAAGCAGAGTTAGGGTCATCAGCGCAGGAATAGCGATAGACGGTACTTTATGAGTCATGGCAGCAAGTGGCGCGCTGGTCGTGTCGGCGATCTGCGTTTCACTCGGACATTGGCGTACATAGCGGGCATGTTGCCACCAAAACATGGCGACAAACCCACTCAGTACCATTGCTATCACCAATGTCAAACTATCCATGACTTACTCCGTCTATCTCTAACCTGTTGTTCAGTTATTTGGGCTTAGTGGCCAGACATTCCGCCCATACCACCCATGCTGCCCATCGTTGGCACTTTATCTTTCTGTGCTTCAACCTTGGCTAATTCAATATCAAAAATCAGTACCGACTCAGGTGGAATAGCACCTGCGCCTTCAGCGCCATAGGCTAATGCCGCAGGTAAGGTAAAGCGGAAGGTTGAGCCTTCTGGCATTAATTGCAGACCTTCAGCCCAACCTGGGATTAACGTCATTACTGCCATACGCGCTGGCGCATTTTGGGTGTAGGTAGATTCAAACTCAGTGCCATCAAGCAATTTGCCAACAAAGTTCACAGTAACGACATCTTCAGCCTTTGGCTTAACACCATTGCCCATGGTCATCACTTGATACTGCAAGCCTGATTCAGTCACGACCACGCCATCTTTGAGCTTGTTATCAATCAGGTAAGCTTCACCCGCTTCCTTATTGGCCTGAATGGTTTTAGCAACGACAGCGTCACGCTTCTCGTTGAGAACTACCAATCTTTCATTCAATAAATCAACAACTTGCTCTTCACTCAGCACTGAAGTGTTCTTCAGCGCTGCCACAAAGCCTTCCACCAGTAAGTCCATGTTAACGTCAACACCGAGCTCAGTCTGGTTATACACTTGGTTAGAAATGTAGTGACCCACAGACGCGCCAAGGGCGTAAGACTGCTTCTCTGTTGCTGTGCTAAGCTCGGCTGCCAATGCACTGCCAGCCAACATCATTGCGGCGCTTGCGGCCAATATGGTTTTTTTAAAAATTGTCATGATTCGCTCTCAACTCAGTTCTTATATTAATGAGCCAGCAGGAAAATTAAGCGCTGGCGGGATAAATTGTCGTTTAAGGGGTTTCGTGCGTTCGGCCTGACATGCGCCAGCCATATATGCCTTCAGGCATTTGCATTACTTGGGTGTAGCCCAGCTTCATCACTTCGCGGGCGGCCATGACACTGGCAGTACACAAGCGATTGGCACAATAAAACACCATTTCAGCGTCTTTATTCTTTGGAAGTAACTCTCTCCAATTTCTAACATTGAAAAAAACCGCTCCTGGAATAAAGCCCTCAGCCCAGATCTCAAGCGTATTTACGTCGAAAAAATAAACATCACCTTTTTTATGCAGTAACTCAGCTTCCAGTAATCCCACGTACTTAGGATTCAAATCGTAATGAATGACGGCTGTCATATCTTCACCGCCTCCAGCAAAACATTGGCCGCTCATCAATAACACCAAACCAATTAACCACTGTTGTACTAACTTATTCATAGTGCTTTCCCATAAGTCCCGGCAGAGCATTGACCCTGCCGGGGCTGCATTCACTCAAGACCTTGGGGCGACCCCAAGGACTGAGCCACAATTACATCTTGACTGCAAAAGTACCGTCGATGATAGCTTGCGCTTGAGTTACATAAGCCATAGCCGCATCCAGACGTTTCTGGGTGTAGCGTGGACCATGAACACCCCAAGAACCGTCGGCCTTAATCAGGTCAACTGCTGCTTGAGCCTTTTCACTCAGCATATAAACTTCAGACTTCTGAGTATTGGTCAGCTTGGTCACTTCCATCATTTGGTCGATGCGCTCGATAGCTGCGACCACTTGAGCGTAAGTTTCCTTGATAGGCTTCTGCCACTTCTGAACTTCACCATAGATTTCAATCTGATCTTCAAAGTGCATACCTTTTTCCAATTCAGACTGGAATGGGCTATGACAACCTTTGTTTTCAACAACATCGATATCTGATGGTGAGGTACGAGCACAAGACCACATCAAATCTAAGTAGTGATGACCGTTTTCATCTTTAGCCACAGTCCAACCTTTAACGGCTGCATCACGTGGCTGACCTTCAGGTGGGTTAAGCATCTTCAGGGTTGGATCAACCTTGATGTTCCAAACGTGGCTACGACGAACTGAATCGAAACCGGCCATATCAGGGAACTGCATACCCGTGAAGTTTTCACAAGAACCCGTGTTAGGCATGTGACATGACTGACAGGTTTGGTTAGTGTGTGTCTTGCTGTTAGCAGCAACAGTCTTCTGTGCGGCGTGACAATCGGTACAGTCTTTCTTCATTGCAGGCTTAGTGAAGTTAGACTGCCAATCGTTACCGGTCACTTCGTGTGGGTCATGACAGGTAGCGCAACGCATACCCTTGTCGTAGTGGGCAGAAGAGAACATTTGCGAACCTTCAGTACCACATGATGGGCAAGATGACTTCATCTTCACGCCAAAAGCGTATTCCAGCTTTTCTTTGCCTTGCTCAGTGTCGGCCAACTCTTCAATAAAGTTGAAACGCTGGTGACAACGCTCACAGTTTGAAGGCATACCGCCACCAATACCGCCGTCTAAGTGACCGCCAGCGCCGTGACACTCTTCACAGGTAATACCTTTAGAAATTGTGTGCTTACGCAATTCTTCTGGGTTACCTAGCGCGGCAAAATACTCTTCCTTGTTCTTAAAGTCGAACTTGAAGCTATGACAAACTTCACAGTATGAAGAAGCTGGTTGGAACAAGAAATCAGTCTCGTACTTAGCGCCGTAAGAGCTCATGCCCCACTGATGTGAACCTGACAGGCCAATTTCTTCCAAGGTGGTTGGGAACGTTGGAATAATTTTCTGAATTTCTTTAGCTTTTTCAGGGGTCAGCCATTCAGCCCAGCCGCGAGAGAACTGGTTAGCACCCGCCACTAAAGTACCAGTGCCATCTTTAAGCAGACCATCACGCACATGGTAGGTACCACGTACCAGCCAGCTATCAATTACACCATACTTGGTACGAGGGGTACCAATAGTGGCGTAAATCGCGTCAGGGGTAATACCATCAGGCAGTATGGAAGTATCTTTAGTGTTGTACATGGTTTTTTCGATATCGTTACCAACTTCAGGATGTTCTCCTGGGAAACGAACCGTTTTAGCGTGACGCGAGCGTCTCCACTTTTCATATTGAGCGCCGTGACACTCACCACACTTTTCTGGACCCACGAACTTGTTAGGGAAATCTAAAATAGATTTTTCACCTAAACGATATTGAATCGCCATTGGGCGACCATGGTGCTCAGAATACTTTTGACTATTACCTTCTTCTAGATATTCACCACCTCGGTCAGAGACTTTGTAAACACCTAGTAGACGACCTTGTTCTTCATATTTAAATACTGGGTGATTCTGGAATAAGAAATCAAATAACTCTTTTTCCTGAACAATATAGTCTTGTAATGTTTTGACGCCACGAGACTCTTCAGTCAGATCGGGATTGGCAATAATTGATTGCGCAGTTTTACCCATATCATGAGTGCCGTAGCCTGGTTCGCCAGCTTTAGGTGCTGCAAAAGATGCAGTGCTCGCTGCCGCGCCAAAACAAAACAGCGCCCCTAGCGCGGTCTTGCGTTTCCATTGATTCATCATTCACTCCTAACTTACTTTTTTTAGTTTTATATTGGCTGAACCCGACAGTTCGCCGAACCACATACACACTTGAGCAAGTTGGATTCTCTAGTGATAACCATTAAAAAAATCGGAGCTGGAGCACAAAAAGAACCGACCAATATTAGCAGAGTTGTAAAAACCAATATTAACAAATAAAAACAACCACTTACAAAAGACACTTTCTGTGTATTTCACATCTAAAACCGTTGTTTTCATATCTAAAAACATCTAAAAAACTTATCTGTTTTTATAAATAATTACGCCATTAAGGCCCGCCTGATTATTAAATGACTAGGGTCACATTATCGTTACCTGAATTAAGATAATCTCAGATAACGATAACTATTAAGCAAATTATGCAGTGGCTTTATTAATATTAGCGCTGCCATTCATTTGACTTATTTCATGCTGAATATATAACCACCACATTATTAGCGTCACGATTTAATGATTAATTGTGAGCTACAGCATTAACTCTTCAAAAATATACAAGGCAAAGTATGCTTGCAGAAATTGGACATATACTGCTCATTATTAGTAGTGCTCTGGCATTAAATCTTTGCTGGGTTGCAGTGATTGGATTACATAAAAACAACAGCTATATATTAAGCTTTGTTAAACCACTGAGCTTATTACAAGCCCTAGGTTTATTAGCCGCTATTGGTTGTTTAACTGCAGGTTTTTTATTAAACGACTTCTCGATTAGTTATGTCGCCAATCATTCAAATACCGAGCTTGCTTGGTATTTTCGAATGGCTGCGGTATGGGGCAGCCATGAAGGTTCAATGCTGCTATGGGTCACGCTCATTAGTGTGTGGGCCGCGATTATTATGTTAAACCCTAACTATCAAGACCAGTATTTCATGGTACGGATGCAAGCCATTTTAGCCGCCATGATCTTAGGTTTTAACTTATTCCTGCTATTTACCTCTAACCCATTTGCCCGCAACTTACCGCACATCCCTATAGAAGGTCGCAACCTTAACCCTATCTTGCAAGACATAGGCTTAATTCTGCATCCGCCGTTATTGTTCTTAGGCTATGTTGGCCTCGCCATCTGTTTTGCTGGCGCCCTCGCAGCGCTATGGGGCGGTAAACTTGAAAAACTGCAGGCGAGCTATTTACGCCCTTGGGTATTGCTGGCTTGGGTATTTTTAACCGGAGGCAATGCCTTTGGCTCTTGGTGGGCGTATAACGAGCTTGGTTGGGGCGGATGGTGGTTTTGGGATCCGGTGGAAAACGCTTCTTTTATTCCTTGGTTAGTCGCCACCGCTTTAGTGCACTCTATTTGGCTCACCAGTAAACACGCTGAGCTTAAATTAACTAGCATATTCTTATGCTTAACTGCCTTTTCATTAAGCTTACTTGGTACCTTTTTAGTGCGCTCTGGCATAGTACAATCTGTGCATGCTTTTGCCTCCGACCCCACCCGCGGCATGTCGATTCTAGTATTGCTGTTGGTATTTGTGGGCTCGGCCTTACTGATGTTTGCGCTGCGCGCGCAGCAGTTATCGCAACTATCCGTCATCACCTTATATTCCAAAATGACTGGCATTATGATTGCTATCGCTATTTTGGTGGTGGCCGCGCTGTCGGTACTGCTTGGTACCTTTTATCCCCTACTCTATGAATTGCTTGAACTTGGCACTTTATCGGTAGGTGCACCTTACTTTAATAGCATCTTTGTGCCGCTCACCTTCTTATGCGTCATCGTCATGGGGTGGGTACCTTTGATGGCAAGCCTTTCCAAGAAAATGCTGACCTTAGCACTGCTGGCTTGCTGGTTTGTGGCATTAGCCATCATGCTCGTCAGCAATCAGGGCGCCAACCTAATGCTTTGGTTTGGCGCCGCCAGCGCTTTGTGGTTAGTGCTGAGCTTAAGCATTTATCTTTGTTGCCTAGTCAAACATCAGCGTGTTAGCGCCGCCAAGATAGGTATGTTGATTGCCCACTTTGGCGTGGCGATTAGCATCATAGGCGCTACCGGTATTTCTAATTATGAGCAAGAAGCGCTGCTGCGCATGGCGCCAGGCCAAGGCAAACCGCTTGGCGATTATATTTTCGTGTATCGCGCCAATGTGCCGGTAGAGACCGCGAGCTACGAAGGTATTCAGGCGCAAATTGAAGTGCTAGACCAGCAAGAGCAATCTTTAGGCTTTATTTATCCCGAGCGCCAAACCTTTAAAACCAATGGTATGGAAGTGTCACAAGCGGGCATTAATCACGGCTTGTTTAAAGACTTGTATGTGTCTAAAGGCGTACAACTCTCTGACACTGAATACCTGATTAGAATCACCATTAAACCTTTGGCCATGTGGATTTGGGCTGGCGCCTTGCTCATGATGTTGGGTGGGTTAATTGTTGTGGCTGGGCGTGGTAGAGCCCCAAGCCTTGCTAAAAGCCATGCCACTAATAAGCGGCCAAGTTACCCAGAGGTGGTCACTCAATGAAACCTATATACGCCATGCTATTAACTTTGCTGCTGGCCTGTAATGGCTCTGCTGCTGCCACAGACACTAGCACAGTACCATCAGGGCTCTCGAGCGCGCAATTGTTCCGTCAGTCCAATGAGATTGCCAAAGAATTGCGCTGCCCCAAGACAATCAATCAGAGCCTGTATGAGTCAGAGTCGCAAATTGCCCATGAGCTTAAAGGCCATATATATCAAATGCTGCAACAAGGACAAAGCAAACAAGAGATTACCCAATTTATGGTCGAGCGCTATGGCGAGCAAATGCATTATCGGCCGGGATTAAGCGCCAGCACTATGATGCTGTGGTTTGGGCCGCTCATGCTGTTAGTCATGGCTATTGGTTTAGTACTGTTTTTTATTCGTCAACAAGGACGAGCTCAGCAACATCAATCAGAGGATCGTTAATCATGTTCAAACAAGCCACTATGGCCTTAGCCTTACTTGCTTGCAGTGTATCTGCGCAGGCCCATTCTCTGCAAAACAAGGTCTATCAGACTGGTGAGCCGTTAGCTAAGCCGATGCAAATGACGGGCTTTACTGAGATGTCGTGGGCGCGCGGCGTGCCAGACATTGAAATGCAAACCTTAGATGGCCAAGTGGTAAAACTGAGTGAATACCAAGGTAAGCTGGTATTAGTCAACTTATGGGCCACTTGGTGCCCGCCTTGCTTAAAAGAAATTCCATCCATAGTGAAGCTCAAGCAAGACAATCAAGACAACAGCAAGATAGAAATCATTTCGTTATCCATAGATGAAGATACCAGCCTAGTTCCAAGCTTCTTAGCTAAACATAACTTTGCTAACTTTGAGACCTTGCTCGACCCAAGCTCGCAAATTGAAAACATCATGCCTGCCAACGTAGTGCCAGCTACTTATATGTTTGATGGTGCAGGTAATCTAGTGGGTTTTGTGCGCGGCTTTATGCACTGGGATGATAAGTCAGTACAACCCTTTGTGGAGCAGTTGATCACTAAGTACGCGGATAAGAACAGCGCTAGCTAATGAATGCGGATTAACAAGGCTAGCAAAAACACGCTAGCAACAAAAAAGCCCCGAGCTTGGCATGCAAGTTCGGGGCTTTTTTATTGCATCAAGCTAATGTTTTATCAAGCTAATGCTTTTAAGGTACAAGCGTTAACGTCGCAGGCTATAAAGAGTAAAAACTCAACACAGTGGCAATAAACAGCAGCATACCGGCAAGGTTATTGTTTAAAAACGCTTTGAAATAAAGACTGCGATCGCGCTGCGCCAATAAATGCTGTTGATATAGGCCTAAACCAATAAAGCTCACTAAGCCCAAACCATAGAGCCAATTAGCGCCAGCGGCCATGCCAGCCATAGCAAAGGCAATTAAGGCTAGTAGCTGGAACAGACCAATCCACTGCCGGTCATATCGGCCAAATAAAATCGCGGTGGATTTAATCCCAACCTTAATATCATCATCCCTATCTACCATGGCATACATAGTGTCGTAAGCCACAGTCCAGCACCAGTTAGCGGCAAATAACCACCAAGCCTCAGCAGGCACAGCACCTAATTGCGCGGCATACGCCATAGGGATAGACCAGCTCCATACCACCCCTAAAAACATTTGCGGCATGTTAGTAATGCGCTTAGTAAAAGGGTAAATGACGGTAAGTATTATGCCCACCACAGACAACTGCACCACTAAGGGATTAAGCAGCAATACCAGTCCAAACGCTACCAGCCCCATCACGATAAATAAGGCAATGGCTTCTTTCGAGCTCACTTCACCGCTCGCTAAAGGCCTATGTTTAGTGCGTTCCACATGGCTATCGAGTTTGCGGTCAGCAAAGTCATTAATCACGCAGCCGCAGGCGCGCATTACAAACACGCCCACCACAAACACCAGCAACACCTCAAGATTCGGTAAGCCCGCGGCTGCCAACCACAAGCCAATGAGGCAAGGCCACATCAATAAAAAGGTGCCAATTGGCTTATCTAATCTGGCTAGGCGGCGGTAAGCCGAAAATTTATCCCCAATACTCATATCCATTATAGTGGCGCTCCTACTACCGCCGATAATTTGGGTCAAACGACCTGGCTGATGACAGTGACTTGGCTTACACCGCCTCTAATTTGGCATAAGCCAACATTAACCATTTGCTGCCAACATCATCAAAGTTGACCTGCACCCGCCCTTGCGGACCGCTGCCTTCTACGTTAGTGATCTTGCCTTCGCCAAACTTATGGTGCTTAACGCGTTGGCCCATGGTAAAGCCTGTATCATTAACCATGCTTGAGCGTGTCATTTGACTAGTACGTTGATGGTTCATAGGGGTAGCCACTTGAGCCTTTAAGCGAATTTCCTGCAAATATTGACTAGGAATTTCTTTAATAAAGCGCGATGGGCGGCCGAAAGTTTCTCGGCCATAAATACGCCGAGATTCGGCGTAACTGATATACAATTTTTCCATGGCGCGGGTCATACCCACATAGCATAAGCGTCGCTCTTCATCGAGACGATCGCCCTCTTCTATGGCCATTTGGCTTGGGAACAAGCCTTCTTCCACCCCTGCCATAAATACCACAGGGAATTCGAGCCCCTTGGCCGAATGCAATGTCATTAACTGCACCGCATCGGTAAAGGCATCAGCTTGGCCTTCACCCGCTTCTAAGGCGGCGTGAGATAAGAAGGCATTAAGTTCACCCATGTCTTCTAAATCATCAGGCATTTCAAAGCTGCGCGCCGCTGTAACTAATTCTTGTAAGTTTTCAACTCGCGCATGGGCTTTCTCACCCTTTTCAGCAGCATACATGGTTTGCAGGCCAGATTGCTGAATAACTGTATCTGTCATGCGATATAAAGGTTGCTCTTGGGTGTCTTGTTGCAGCTGGATCACTAAATCCATAAAGCCGCGCACTGAATTAGCGGCGCGTCCTGTCAGTATTTTCTCTTCCAATAACCGCTGACACGCTTGCCACAAGGTAATACTGTGCTGACGCGCTGTGGTGCGCAGTATATCTAAGGTGCGATCGCCAATGCCGCGCGCGGGCGTATTGACTACCCGCTCAAACGCCGCGTCATCATCATGGTTTGAAATCAGGCGTAAATACGCCATGGCATCTTTAATTTCTTGGCGCTCGAAGAAGCGCAAACCGCCATAAATGCGATACGCCAAGCCTTTGTGCAATAAGGCTTCTTCCAATACCCGCGACTGGGCGTTAGAGCGATACAAGATAGCGCAACCACTTAAGCTGCCACCTTGATCGTGCCAATCGTTAATACGGCCAACGATATAGCGCGCTTCATCCATTTCGTTAAAGGCGCAGTACAAAGAAATCAGTTCGCCATCTTTACCTTCGGTCCACAGTTTCTTACCCATGCGATCTGGGTTATTAGCAATCAGCTCATTCGAGGCATTAAGAATATTGGCGGTCGAGCGATAATTTTGCTCTAAGCGAATGGTTTTTGCGGCAGGAAAATCCCCTAAGAAACGGTGCAAGTTTTCTACCTGCGCGCCGCGCCAGCCATAAATCGACTGGTCATCATCCCCGACTATCATCACATTGGCGCTACTGCCGGCCAATACACGGATCCACGCATATTGAATGGCGTTAGTGTCTTGAAACTCGTCCACTAAAATGTGGCGGAATCTGTCTTGATAATGAGCCAATAAATGCGGCTTATTGAGCCAGAGTTCATGGGCGCGCAATAAGATTTCAGCAAAATCAACGAGACCCGCGCGATCGCACGATTCCTGATAGACAGTGTATAACTGCAGCAAGACTTGCTCCATCGGGAAGCCGCCAGCATCTATATGGCTTGGGCGTAACCCTTGGTCTTTCTTACCATTGATATAGCCACTCACCATACGCGGTGGGTATTGCTTCTCATCTAAATGGAGGCTTTTTAAGATACGTTTGATTAAACGCAGTTGATCGTCAGAATCGATAATTTGGAAGTTCTGCGGCAGTCCCGCATCTTGCCAATGAGTACGCAGCAAACGATGGGCTAAGCCGTGAAAGGTGCCTATCCACATGCGGCCGATATTACCACCAGCCACTTTTTCAACCCGCTCGCGCATTTCGGCGGCGGCTTTATTGGTAAAGGTTACCGCCAGAATGGAATATGGACTTTGATTTTCAACTTGCATCAACCATGCGATTCTGTGGGTTAATACCCGAGTTTTACCACTGCCCGCGCCGGCTAATACCAGCATGCTTGACTGAGGTGCTGCCACCGCTTGGCGTTGACTATCGTTTAATCCGTCCAGTAATGAAGATACGTCCATTCTAGCCTCCCAAAAAAATGAACAGCCATTATAGCAGGGGAGCAGCAGGATAAGAATGAAAGCATGGCCATTGGCGCCAATGAGTCGCGCTGCTGCGAGATGATGAGCTGACGCCTTAACCCATTTGCTTACTTTTTAGCGCTAAACCATGACTGATACACGGCAAAAAAAGCGCGACAAACTGATGTCGCGCCTTAAGTCATTTGCGAGAAAAATGTATCGCATTAATTACGTAAATCAGGCCCTTGCAGCCATTGATCAAAATTGGTCAGATCTTTAGGTAATACCACCCGCGTACCCGCTTTAGCTAAGCCTTGTAATTGCTGCAAATATTGCTCGGCTAACTGTAAGCGCAGCGCTTGTTGGCCGCCCGGCGCCTCAATGGCTAAGGCCAAGGTTTTAATAGAATCCGCCGTCGCGCGCGCCAGTTGCAAAATTTCCTCCGCCTGACCTTCGGCTTCATTAATGCGCCGCTGCATTTCACCCTCAGAGATATTCACCATTTCGGCCTTAATGCCCTCAGAGCGATTAATCTTACTTTGCTTGTCGCCTTCACTCTTGGCGAGTAAGGCGCGGCGCTCACGCTCGGCATTCACTTGCATTTCCATGGCGTTACGCACAGTTTCTGGCGGCGAGATATTTTTAATCTCATACCTATGCACCCGAATGCCCCAACTGGCGCCCGCTTGGTCGAGCACTTCCACCACTTTGGCCGATATCACATCGCGCTCTTCAAAGGTGCGGTCTAAATCTAAGGTGCCAATCACAGAGCGCGTAGTCGTTTGCGCTAACTGAATGGCGGCGTAGCGATAATCTATCACCCCATAGCTGGCCTTAACGGCGTCCACCACCGAAATGTAAATCACGCCATCAACCACCACATTGACTTCATCGCTAGAAAAGCATTCTTGCGGCGGCACATCGATAGTTTCTTCTTTAAGGTCGTGAATATAGGCAACCTTATCCACAAACGGCACTAAGGCATGAAAGCCCGCATCTAAGGTACTGTGATATTTACCTAAGCGCTCAACCACATGGGCTGATTTGGTTGGCACTAACCGTATGGATTGGAACAATTTAACCACTACAATCAAAAATAGCAGCGCCCAAATCGCCATGACTAACGCGTCGGTATCTAAGTGATTCATGCTTTGCCCCCGTTAACTTGCTGCGCCGCTATGGTGGATGACACTTGCTCCATGCCAGTAAAAAAGCCATCTATCTTAGCCAACTCACTTGGCACTATGGCCACATCGGCAATGGCAATCACCTTGCCAAACTCATTAATAAACTGCTGTTTAAGCTGCATATCCATGGCGGCTTGCGCGCCGCTATGAGTCAGGGCTTCCCCTACCATGGCAAGCCCTTGCGCCTGCGCATTAGCCACAATACTAATTTCTTGCGCCGTGCCTTTAGCTTCATTAATACGTTTTTGCTTTTGGCCTTCAGAGATATTAATCGCCTCTTGGCGTTCGCCTTCAGACAGATTAATCATGGCCGCCTTTTCGGCATTGGCTAAGGTGATTTCGGCGCGTTTACGCCGCTCGGCTTCCATTTGTTTTTCAAGGGTATGAATGACGTGACGCGAAGGCGTAATGTTTTTAAGCTCATAGCGCAACACTTTAATGCCCCAAGGCGCCGAGGCCTTATCAATTTCGCGCACTATGGAGTCATTAAGTTTATCGCGCTCAGAAAAGGTTTCACTTAAGGTCAATTTACCTATCTCAGAGCGCATAGTGGTTTGCGCTAAATTCACTGCCGCCATACGATAGTTTTCAATGCCATAGCTAGCTTCTTTGCCATCCATGACTTTGAGATACACTAATCCATCAACCTCAAGCTGAGTATTGTCTTTAGAAATACAAGATTGCGGCGGCACATCTAGCACTTGCTCGCGGGTATCGTGGCGATAGGCCACTCGGTCAATAAAAGGTATTAAGAAGTGAAAGCCTGGGGACAGCACGCTTTTAAACTTGCCTAAGCGCTCAATCACATGCACGTCGCGCATCGGCACAATCAAAATCCATTTGTAGACAATAAAAATGAGCACTAAAAACAGCACAGTAAAAATTAGCATCTGTCACTCCTTAATCAGCTTGTTCGGGCGCTAGCGGTTCAACCACTAGGGCTATGTTTTCACGGCAAATTATCCGTACGTTGGCGCCAACAGCTATCACAGTGCCATCGCCTAATGCTGGCCACTGACTGCCTTGAAACTCAATGCGCCCTTGGGATTCCCCCGGGCCAATGGCGGCAATCACCACAGCGGTTTGATTGTAAATATCTAAGTCTTCATCGGTATTATCAATATGTTTATCGCCGCCAATCAGCTTTTGCGTTACTTGCCTAAAGCCCAGCAGCAATACAATCGAGACCATAAACCACAAGGTAAAACTCGGCGCCACACCAACCACTAAGCCAAGTGCCAAGGCCGCCGCCACGATAAGACAAGCCAGCCCGAGTAAAATCACTATGCCCCCAGGAACAATCACCTCAGCCAAGATGAGACCTATGCCCACCCCGAGCCACAGAAATTCCGCTTGCACCATACTCATACCTCCTAGCCCTTAGAACCTGCTTGCACAGCTGCCTTCAAAAGCACTGCGCACTTATCAACAGCAACAAACACGGCATCAACAAGCAGGCCGAAAATGCCTGACTACAAAACAATCATACCCTTAGCACTATATGGCACAAGCTTAGCTATTACTACTTAGCTGAATGGCTTGCAAACAACTAGCGCAATGAGAAACGCACCAATGGGTTACTAACTTTGATTCTGCTGCCTGCATAGTGAACTTCTTAGAGGGAGATCCCACTATCACGGTTGAGAACATCTCGAAAAAAGGGTATGTCATTGTTTTGTAATGAATTGCGAAGTTGTTATGCATAAAAATTCAAACAAAACGAGCAGCCGTGGCTTTACCTTGATAGAGCTGATGATCACAGTTGCCATCATAGCGGTATTGGCAAGTATTGCGCTGCCCTCTTATCAGGAACATGTGCTCAAGACCCGCAGGACAGATGCTCATGATGCACTCATCAATGCGGCTCAACGTCTCGAACGTCAGTACACCTCAACCAACACTTATATTGGCAGCGCCATAGCCAAAGATGTTGAGTTTGCTTCTCCAGGCGGATTTTACGGCGTCAAGGCCACAGTGCTAACTGCTGGAACCTATACCTTAAGCGCCATCGCCAAATCACCACAAGATAAAGACACAGCTTGCAGCACTATGACAATGACGCACACAGGAGCGCAAACCCCTACGACTTGTTGGTAACCATGATAAAGGAGCGAGTAATGAATCAGGCATACTCGGCCTGTCAGCGGGGATTTACCTTGGTAGAACTCATGGTGACGGTCGCCATCATAGGAATTGTAGCCGCCATCGGCGCGCCCTCTTTTGCGGATATGATCCGAGATAACACTGCGCGCAGTCAGGCCAACCAACTGCTGGCCACTATGCATTATGCCCGCTCTGAAGCTATCAAGCGTCAGGCAACCGTCGAGGTCACCATCAGCGGTGTTAAGGGCTGGAAAGCCGAAGTGAAAACCGGTACCACAGTGCTGAAAGAGATAGATAACTCCACCACAGGCACCTCTGTCAGTGCCGCCAAACTCGGTTTCGATTTACGCGGACGACGCAGCGCCGGCTCACCCAATTGTATCGATATCACCTACGGTGGTTATCAGCGCCAACTGCAGGCAGGGATCGGCGGCACACTCAAGCTAGTTAGCGGCAGTTGTCAGGGTGGGTCCGTATGAAGATGTTCATGCACAAGCAAAAACGCCAACAAGGTTTTTCACTGATTGAGGTGTTAATTACCGCCTTTATCGTCGCCTTCGGGGTGCTAGGCATGGCCGCGCTGCAACTCAAAACACTACAGATCAGCCATTCTGCCTACCAGCGCAGCATTGCCAGCGTGATCGCCACGGATGCCGTTGAACGTCTGTGGGGTAATATGGCCATGGATACCCCGCTCACGTCAGATAAATTGCAACAGGAATGGCTGGCCCACTGGCAACAAACAGCCACAAACCAAACCTTGCCGGGGTTAAACCTGAGTCTTATCAACACAGCTGGCACTAATACCTATGTCATTACCGTCAGTTGGGGCGAGGCCCGTTTCGGCGCCAACGATGTGGCATCACAGTTTAGCTATTCCGTCGATCTATACCCAAGTATCGGAGGCCCGTAATGCATACTCCCGTGACATTCGTCCAAACAAGACAAGCCGGACTATCACTGATTGAATTAATGATCAGCCTCTCACTGGGGTTGGTTGTGATGTTGGGCGCCGCGCAAATTTTTGTCAGTGCCAACTTGGCCTATAGCGAAACTCAGCGTTTTGCTCAGCTGCAAGGGGATATCTCTCTCACCAGCGATTTGCTGGCCGCAGATGTACAGGCGGCAACATCGGTAAGCCAGGTCGATGACGCTAACGGCAACAGCATACTTACGCTCACTGTTGGAGCGCAGAATGTCGTCTACACCTTAGCTTCCGGCGTATTAACCCGCACTGTAGGCGGCGTTGCCGAAGCTATTTCCGAGCAAGTGGCCAGTTTCAAAGGCCAATGCATAGCCAAAGATATGGGGCATTCTTGCGCCAGTCCTTTGATGGTGCGACTCGCGCTAGGCATAAATTCAACGAACGGCAGTGATAATCGTATTCACTTGCTCGAATTTAACGTCGCTGTACGTAACAACGTCTTGGCGGTTAAATTTTCCAGTTAATTCCATGAATCAATCACTTTCATGGATTGCACAATAAAGGGAATTGTATGCAATACAAACAACAAGGCGCAGTACTAGCCATAGGGCTAGTTTTTTTACTGGTGCTAACCTTAGTCGGGGTTGCAGGCTCCAGCCAATCTCTTCTCGGTGAGCGTCTGGCCAGTAATGATAAACAAGTAACTGAGGCCTTTATGGCCGCAGAGACAGGCCTAGTCAATGCCGTGACCTGGCTTGATAATCCACTCAACGCCGCCAGTTGGGGCAAATCGGACGATTGCCTAACGGCTATAAATGCGAGTAAAAATACCGATAGCATGGCCAGACTGTCGCCAACTGACAGCACCAGTAAAATCGCCGCCAGTTGGCAAATTACTAGCCTGCAATTCACGGATAACAATGCCACTATCGTTAGCTGCGGCAACATCGCCGACTCAGGCGTTAATCGCTGCTTAACCATTACTTATGCCAAAGGGTCTGGTGGCGGTAACTTAGCCGCGATGAACATCATAGGTAACATCACAAAATTCGATACCGCTAACAGCAACAATTTTCAAGTAGTCGGTGCTAACGGCGGACCTGCTATCGCAACCAACTCGGCTGACAACGTGAACATGATAGTCGACGACATCAAAGATAAAGGACACATGGACAACTATGTGGGTGGCATTGAGGAGGTCAAGTTCGACGATCCCTTTGGTGACCCAGAAAAAATGGCGCAATACATAGCTGCTATTAAGGCAGAGTGGACCGCCATGGCAACGTCAGATCCTAAGAAGGGTATCGCTCCCAGTAACATGGGAACAGAACAGAACCCAAAAATAACCTACCACCAAGGCGACCTGAGCCTAAAAGGTAGAAATACCGGCGCTGGCATCTTAGTCGTGGCGGGTAATTTAACTATCTCGGGAAATAATCTCGCTTACGACGGCATGATTATAGTTACAGGGGAATCCTTCCAGCTGAACGGCGGGGGGAATCATGAAGTTAATGGCGCAATAGTGTTCGCCAATCCGGTTCAGTCTAGCAGCGGCGAGTGGTCTTTCGGTGAGGCTGATGCGAGTTTCGAGCTTGATATCAATGGCGGTGGTAATACATCTTTCACCTATGATGCCGATGCACTTAAGAAGGCCAGAGATTTACTGAGCGACAACAACATTGCCAAGGACATGTGGCAAATTGATGATTCTGGCTCAGACGGCACCGCCAGCAAGGGCAAGGTAATGAACTGGGATACCCATAGCAAAACCTAATCAATCCATGCACTAAATTTCAAACTGATTAGCTGCGAGCACAATCACTGTTAAGATGAATAAAATAAGTTCGCATAAAAAAACCGCCTGTAATGGCGGTTTTTTGCTGCTGGCTGCGACTGACTACATGAGTCTGCGCGGCTCTCTTGCTAAGTCAGTTATGCCAGCAGCTTACGCGCGGCATCAACCACTATACCAACCGCATGAGATTCAGTTTTCTTCATGCTGGCTTCATCAGGAATTTCTTGCTGAGTGCGGTTAACGATTACGCCCGCAACGCAGGCAGCGCGCCAGCCTTGTGAGGCACACATGGTAAATAAGGTCGCTGATTCCATCTCATAGTTCAGTACGCCCATTTCTTGCCATTCTTGCATTGAGCCTTTAAAACGGCGAGTTACGCGGCCGCTTACGGTATCGTAGCGCTCTTGACCTGGGTAGAAGGTATCAGATGAAGCAGTAATGCCCACATGCGGCTCAACACCGGCATCACGACACGCAGCCACCATAGCGGTAGTACAAGTAAAATCTGCCACCGCTGGGAATTCCATCGGCGCAAAATGCAAGCTAGCACCATCTAAACGCACTGACGCTTGCGTCACAATCACATCGCCCACATTCACATGCGGCTGAATGGCGCCTGTGGTACCAACGCGCAGGAAGGTAGTCACGCCCAATTGGGCTAATTCTTCAACGGCAATTGACGTTGATGGGCCACCGATACCCGTTGAGCACACGACGACGGCTTTGCCGTTCAAATAGCCAAGATAACTGGTGTACTCTCTGTGACTTGCAAGAAACACTGGGTTTTCCATAGTTTCTGCAATGCGTTTTACTCTTTCTGGATCGCCAGGCACGATAGCTAAACTCGCACCATCTAACATTTGCTTAGTCAAACCTAGATGAAATACATCAGCCATGTTGAAAGCCTCTTACCGTTATGAAGGAAAATTCCAATATCTTACACATTAGCTAAGATAACACATCTTAAAAGTTAGCTCGGTCACAAAACTGAATTCAGCGATTGGTGATATTGCCCACAAAAACCCAAGCCAAACCATTAACCGCTACGTAGCAAAATGATAACAACGCGAAATAAAACTATGATCTAGATCACTGAAACCTATGTTTAGCGGGAGTAGTGTAATGCTTAACAACCCAGTAAATAGATAGGAAGTGACTATGTTTCCACAATATCGAGAGTTAATTTCTGAACTTAAAGTGAGCAATCATCATTTTCAGCGAATTTTTGATGAGCATAATCAACTCGATCATGAGATCAATAATATTGAAAAGCATCCGGCTGAATTTGCTGAAGAATTAAGTGCGAAGAAACTGCGTAAATTAGCGTTAAAAGAAGAATTACTGGTGATACTTAAGCAGCATGAAACCGCTTAAAAAGCCCTTAATTAGGCACCATTAACGCCATGGTTAATGGTGCCTTGTCATTAGAGTTTAACGATTTGCACGATAGCATCACTGCTATCGACAAACTGAATGTCAGTCACTACTAAGTTGTTTAGGGTGATAATGGTGGCTTTATCTTTTTCGGCTGGAAAATCGGTAGTTTGCTGGCCTTCTCTATCAAGCGCGACTGTATAGGCTAATTCCTGCATCCGCGGTATGGCCACAAACTTAGCAATTAAACCTGGCATGCCGCTAATATCCGCCACATATAGCACTTGATTCGATTTGGCTATTTCAGGGGATTGCTCAAATGCCGCTTGGATCAACTCGCCGCCTTTCATGCCGCGACTAAATAACACATAGCGACTCTCGCTTGAGATCTGCTGCACTTGTTCATGCTGATCTAACAAACTGGTGGCAACCACTGTACTTCCTTGGCTTAATTCAGCGGCCATAGCCCACTGACTCACGCACAATAAACTTAAGGCACAAATCCGCTTTAACATAGCTAAATTCCTTTGAGAACATCGACAGCTAAACATACCTTACTCCCATGAGTTCACCATTAAAGCTGGCCTAAAAACGCGACTAAGATCACTTAACATTTGTGTTAACATCACAGTAAAATGTAAACACAGCCAATCACATAGGAGCAAGCATGGCAAAGGATCAGCTAGAGCAGGAATTGGCGCAACTGCAAGGTGTGTACCAGTACATCAGTGAGTTTTTAGTGCGCTACAGTTTTCAACTGATAGGCGCTGGCATCATTTTCTTATTGGGGCTGTGGCTGGCTAACAAGCTCGCCAAATTGATTACCCGTCAATTTGAAAAACATAAGATAGATGTCACCTTAGGCAATTTTGTCAGCAACTTAGTGCGCATTATTGTGATTGTGATGGTGGTCATAATAGTTATGGGTAAGCTTGGTATTAGCATTACCCCTATGGTGGCGGCGATTGGTGCGGCATCCCTTGGTGCTGGCCTTGCCATTCAAGGCATGCTGTCAAATTACGCGGCCGGTGTCACCTTAATAGTCACGCGCCCCTTTGTAATAGGTAACACCATAGAAATTAAAGGCATTAACGGCATAGTGAAGGATATTCGCCTCGGCGCCACTATTCTGATTAATGAAGATGGCGAGCAAATCAGTATTCCCAACAAGATGATTATTGGCGATGTGCTGCATAACTCATTTGATTATCGCTTGGTAGAAAGCCAATTTACTGTGAGCGTCGAGCATGATGTCGAAGCTGTGATTGCGCTACTAAACGCCAGTTTGCAGCAGTCGGAATTAGTGAGTAAACAGCCTGATTTTCAAGTGGGGATAAATAATCTCACCAATGTCGGCATAGAACTTGGCGTGCGTTATTTTGTGAAAACCAGCCATTACTATCACAGCAAATATCAGGTGAATTTAGCCTTATTGCATAGCCTCAAACAGGCCAATATTTCACTGGCCTGCCCGATTCGCGAAATCCATTTACTGTCCTAACTTAGGATGATGGCAAGTAAGGCTTTGATGACGCAAGAGCTGATGATGAAAGGCTAGATGGTGCTGCGCAGTGCTAGATGCTCATGGTTGAGCATCTAGCGTTTATCGCTTTATCGATTTGCCAATTTACCTCATTGATTGAGGCAGCGCTTACCCGCCTAAGGCTGCAAGCGCATGTCGATATGGGGAATACCATCTTCTAAATACACTTCTGAAATCGCTTCAAAACCTACCCCCTGATAAAAAGCCAGTAAGTGATGCTGCGCGCCAATATCTACCGGTTTGCCCGGCCAAGTTTGTTGGCAATAAGCCACCGCAAGCTGCATTAACTCTTGGGCTAAACCTTTACCGCGCGAGGCCGAGGCCACGATAACGCGGCCAATGGCAGGATGCAGATAACTGGCGCCCGCAGGTAAAATGCGGGCATAAGCTAAGATATCGCCAACCTCACTTTGAAACCAAACATGGCGGCTATCATCCAAGCAATCTTTACCATCAAGCTCAGGGTAAGCGCAGGCTTGTTCGACGACGAACACATCGACCCTAAGCTTTAAGATTTGATATAAGGTTTGTACTGATAAGTGCTCAAATTTTGCAATGTGCCACGCCATAGTTTGCGTCCCCAAGATTAACTATCCAATCAAGCCCACTAAATCATGGCATCTGCCATAGAATTAAAGAAAGCTTAATCGTGTCGAGATTCAATAATGACTAAGCTTACCCCTTTTTAAATCGCCAAAGCCAATTGATTGGCTCAGGACTTCAGAGGATGACGCACTATGAGTGGATTGATTCGATTACCTCTTGGACTGTTAGCACTAAGCGTTACCCTTTGCGCCCCAAGTTTTGCCACTCATGATACGAAGCCAAGTTCCTACGAGTTTAAACAGTTATTAGCAGTTGCAGCGTTTACCACAGATGCGGCCATCGCCAACTATCAACACGCCTTAACCAGTCAATTAGCCCAATTTGGTGAGTTGCAAGGTAAGCTCACCCTCACTGATTCTGGCCCGATTAATTTTTACGATACCAAGGGCTGCCAGTTAAAATCTCAAGGCTTGTTGCTGCGCCATCGCCAACATAAACAGCAAGAGCAGGTCACCTTAAAACTAAGAGGGCTCAGTCCGCAATCTGTTAGCCATTCAAGCTTAATGGCAAGCGGCGAATTACAAGCCGATGTGCTCGCGACCCCAAGCATACATACCATATATAGCGTCGCTCAATCGCAGCCCAATAGCACTATTCCTGCCAACCTCAATCAGTTGCAACAGCAGTTTCCAGCATTAGCGCGCATGGCCCCGTTTCAAACCTTAGCGTCGCAAACCTTAGGTGAGCAAGCGCTATACCCCTTAAGTCACTTTGACTTACAGCAAACAGTATTTAGCGGCGTTAGCCTTAAACTTGGCGAGCATAAGCTTAAATTTAGCCTCACCTTGTGGCGAGAACAAGCGCAATCATCCCCGCTAGTGGCTGAAATTTCCTTTGCTATCAACAACAAAAATAATGCGCTAGATACCCAGTCACTGCAAACTGCCTATCTTGTGCTAGATAAAATCTCGGCCATGCAAGACTGGCGCTATGCTGCCAACAGCACCAAAAACCAGTGGCTGTATGAACATGCGGACAACTTGTGTGACAGTGAGCCCACTCAATTAGCGACGCTAACCCCTGCAAAATAAGGGTGTAAGAATACAGTGACGGCAAAAAGCACAATGGAAATCGTAAGCCCGCGGATTTCTCTAAGCCACGAGCCTGGCGCTTTGGGGGCGTAGTCACCATCGCGGCGATTAATTAATAGGATTTCAATGAGAGCCCACAGGCCAAGCCCTGCAAATAACACCAACGCGCGGCTATCGCCATTGGCTAATAAATGCGCGCCAGCCCAAATAATGACGGCACTTAACATAGGGTGGCGAATAACGCATCGCAGGCGTGAGGGATACATGGACGTGCCAAACACAATAAATGCCAGCAACATTAAGAGTGCGGTTAAGTGCGGCGCCCATGAAAAATACCAGTAAACACTTGGCGTACTTGAGCGCCAGCCTATGATAATACAGGCTAAACCTAGGATGATTAAACTCGCAAACATAGCTTTAAAGCGCTTAGCCCCGAGCGACTGCTTTAGGCCTTGAGTGATATTAGGCGCGGCGGCGAGGGATAAATGCACGCCAGCCCATATCAGCACGCTCACTATTAGTAATTCCATAATTTGTCCTGAGTTAGCCTTAAGTTATCCCTAACTGACCACAGCCAAGCGAGCAACTCAAGCTTAATTTTTAGCCAACAAAAAAGCGCCTCTCAAAAGGCGCTTTTAGTCTTGTCGCTAGCAAACATTAAACCGCGGTTTTACATCAAGCCGCGGGCTAACGCTTTACATCTGAGGCTTACGAGCAGCAATCTTTATGCTTATTGGCAAATGGCAGCTTTTGCCACAAAACCCGCAGCATTAAAAAGCCCAATAATAAGCCGCTGCTAGCAACTATCCACTCAGGCAACAGCTCGTGATGCTCACCAATTTGTGGCATGACTTGGATGTTAAAGCGCTCAACCACATAGTTAACGACTAAGCCTGCGACAAAAGCCACGCCAAGCACGCCAGTGAGGTACGCATATAACGCGCGCTTTCCGAGCTCTTTAATCACTACCCCTAAGGTTGCGATATTTGTGGCTGGGCCTGCCAACATAAACACTAATACCGCGCCAGGGGATAAACCTGCGAGTAACAAACCTGCGGCGATAGGAGTTGATGCGGTGGCGCAAATATACATAGGCACAGACACTAACATCATGACTAGCATGGCAAGTACGCCATCGCCCCATTTCAGTAAGAAGTCAGCCGGAACATAGGTTTGTACTAAGGCCGCAAAGAATAGCCCCACTAATAACCATACTGTGGTATCGCGCACTAAGTCGGTTGCCGCAAAGACTAAACCTTTAATGGCTTTATCAAACACAGATAAATTAGCTGGCAAGCTATCAGCCGCCGTCGTGCTACAGCAACTTGATGCCGCAGTAGTTTGCTTATCTTGTTGATGAGCATGTGCGTGCGACGCAGGCTTAGTAGCGCAGCAGCTATCGCTAACAGTTTGCGCTTTAGGCGCCGCGCTCTGGCAGCAAGACGATACGCTTTCAACCTTAGGTGCCGCTGTTTGACAACAACTGGATACGGCTTTGACTGGCTCAACCAATAAACTGGCGCTGGCTGGGGCAGGAGTAAATGACATAGCCGCCGCTTTTACTGCTGGTTTATCTGATGCCGCCGGCTTAACGGCAGGTTCGCTATCATCTTCATCGCGGCCAACCAATAAACCCGCCACAATGGCGCTGATCACGGCGACTATCGGTCGCACTATCGCCATAAATGGGCCGAGCAGCACATAAGACACGCTCACAGAATCCACCCCAGTTTCTGGGGTAGACACTAAAAATGACGTAGTGGCCGCTTTGGATGCGCCAGCGCGGCGTAAACCTACGGCTGCAGGAATCACTCCGCACGAGCATAACGGCAGCGGCGCACCTAATAACGCGGCTTTAACTGTGGCTTTTAAACCGTGACCACCAAGCTGCTTGTGCATCCAGCTCATAGGTACAAAGACGCTTAATAAACCGGCCAAAAACAAGCCGAGTAATAGCCAAGGGGCTGACTCTAAAAAGAGGTGTAAGAAGTTTTCTAATAGCATATTAACTGTCCTTGCCAGCTATGGGGGGAGTCTGGCAACAATGGCCATGAATTTCAGGTTTAATTTCGCCAGTAGCAGATTCTAGCGCTTCCAGAATCGAGCAACATTCAGCGCTTTCAGGGCCACCGCAACAAGAATCTGATAAGCGTTTTAACGAATCACGAAACTTTTGCAGCTCGGCAATTTTGGCAACCACTTGGGTGAATTTACTGTCCACCAGCGCCTTAACGTCAACGCATTGCCAATTGGCTTTATCTAGCTCAATTGACAGCAACTCGTTGATTTCAGATAAGGTGAATCCCACAGCTTTGGCACGCAAAATAAACTTTAAGCGCTCAGCATCCTTGTCGGTATAAAAACGATAGCCAGAATCAGAGCGCACGCTTGGGGTTAACAACCCATGTTTTTCATAAAATCTCAGTGTGTCGGTTTTGATTTGGCATTCACTCGCCAACTCGCCAATCTTATACATGTCTCAATCCACACCTGTAGCAACTTAAGGCGAGTATAAACCTTGGAGTTAGATACAAGGTCAAGCATCTTCTGATTTTTTATCTGTTCGCTTAGCAATATTGTGAAATTACACATAAAAACCCTAAGCCTTAGGCTCTTGATATAAAATACGCGCCACAGAGACTAGGGCACAAACTCAGGGCGCTTTTGCAACACCATCAAGGTCAGTGGTGTTGCAAAAGAACCTTGAAGCTCACTGCAACACAGTGAATAACTCCTCCATAAAGCTAATAACACTGGACCCTGTACCCAAATGACGACTCATAGACCTATTCGCCGCGCGCTACTTAGCGTTTCTGACAAAACTGGTATTCTTGAATTCGCAAAAGCGCTGCACGCGCAAGGTGTTGAATTACTTTCTACTGGCGGTACTGCCCGCTTACTGGCCGACCATGGCATTCCTGTGATTGAAGTGTCTGATTACACAGGTCACCCTGAAATCATGGATGGTCGCGTTAAAACCCTGCACCCGAAAGTGCATGGCGGCATTCTGGCGCGCCGCGGTATTGATGAGCAAGTGATGGCGCAAAACCACATTCAAGCCATCGACTTAGTCGCCGTTAACTTATATCCCTTTGCTGAAACTGTGGCGAAAGCCGGTTGCACCTTGGCCGATGCCATAGAGAACATCGACATTGGCGGCCCAACTATGGTGCGCTCTACCGCGAAAAACCATAAAGACACTACCATAGTGGTAAACGCTCATGACTATGATCGCGTGATTGCAGAAATGCAGGCCAACCAAGGTAGCACCACCTTAGCAACCCGCTTTGATTTAGCCATTGCCGCCTTTGAACACACGGCCGCTTACGATGGCATGATAGCCAACTATTTTGGCACTATGGTGCCAGCCCATAGCCAAGATGAGTGCTTAGCGGATTCTAAGTTCCCACGCACTTTCAATACCCAGTTAATCAAAAAACAAGATTTGCGTTATGGCGAAAACAGCCATCAAACCGCCGCTTTCTATGTGGATACTAAGATTGACGAAGCATCGGTTGCAACCGCCGTGCAACTGCAAGGCAAGGCATTGTCGTATAACAATATCGCCGATACCGATGCTGCCCTTGAGTGCGTTAAAGAATTCTCTGAGCCAGCCTGCGTTATCGTTAAACACGCCAACCCGTGCGGCGTAGCATTAAGTGAAGACTTACTTGAAGCCTATAACCGCGCTTATAAAACCGACCCAACCTCAGCCTTTGGCGGCATTATCGCCTTTAACCGTGAGTTAGATGCAGCCACTGCCAGCGCGATTGTTGAGCGTCAGTTTGTTGAAGTGATTATTGCCCCAAGCGTTAGCCAAGCCGCCCGTGATGTAGTGGCCGCTAAAGCCAATGTGCGCTTATTAGAATGCGGTCAATGGCAGTCAGTCACTCAAGGCTTAGATTACAAGCGCGTCAATGGTGGCTTATTGGTGCAAGACAGAGATCAAGGCTATATCGGCTTAGATGACATTAAGATAGTGTCAAAGCGCCAACCTACTGCCAGCGAATTAAAAGACTTACACTTTTGCTGGAAAGTGGCCAAGTTCGTTAAATCTAACGCCATAGTTTATGCCAAAGATGGCATGACCATAGGCGTGGGCGCAGGCCAAATGAGCCGCGTATACAGCGCTAAAATCGCTGGCATTAAAGCGGCCGATGAAGGACTGGAAGTGGTGAACTCTGTGATGGCATCCGATGCCTTCTTCCCATTTCGTGATGGTATAGATGCAGCCGCCGCCGCTGGCATTAGCTGCATTATCCAGCCAGGTGGCTCAATGCGCGATAACGAGATTATTGCCGCCGCCGATGAGCATGGTATGGCTATGGTGTTTACCGGAATGCGTCATTTCCGTCACTAACACAGCGCTTAATCTACATCTTCGGCCCTAGTGATTAGGGCCTTACCTATTTTGATTTGTGGGAGTGTAACCATGAAAGTATTGATCATAGGTGGCGGTGGCCGCGAACATGCCTTAGCGTGGAAAGCTGCGCAGTCAGCCCAAGTAGAAACCGTATTTGTGGCCCCAGGTAATGCTGGCACAGCCTTAGAGCCGAATGTTGAAAACGTGGCCATTAGTGCCACCGACATCCCTGCCCTGCTGGAATTTGCTAAGACTCACGCCATTGAGCTCACCATTGTTGGCCCAGAAGCGCCATTAGTGCTTGGTGTGGTTGATGCTTTTAATGCTGCAGGTTTAGCCGTATTTGGCCCAACCAAAGCGGCTGCGCAGCTTGAAGGTTCTAAAGCCTTCACTAAAGATTTTTTAGCGCGCCACCAGATCCCAACCGCTGGCTATAAAAACTGTACTGTGATTAGCGATGCTAAAGCCTATGTGCGGGAATTAACGTCAACGACTGGTTATCCGGTCGTGATCAAGGCCGATGGTTTAGCTGCCGGCAAAGGCGTAATCATCGCGCAAACAGAAGCTGAAGCTGATGCTGCCATTGATGACATGCTGGCGGGTAATAAGTTTGGTGAAGCGGGCTCGCGGGTGGTTATTGAAGAATTTCTGCACGGCGAAGAAGCAAGCTTTATCGTCATGGTTGACGGTAACAACATTCTGGCAATGGCCACTAGTCAAGATCATAAAGCCCGCGATAACGGCGACTTTGGCCCGAACACTGGCGGCATGGGTGCCTATTCACCAGCGCCGGTAGTGACTCAAGCGGTGCACGACTGGACCATAGCAAATGTAATTCGCCCAACTGTGGATGGCATGGCTACTGAAGGCAATGTGTATACTGGCTTTTTATACGCAGGCCTGATGATAGCGCCCGATGGCAGCGCCAAAGTATTAGAATATAACTGCCGCTTTGGTGACCCAGAGACGCAGCCGATTATGATGCGCTTACAATCGGATCTGGTGCAATTATGTTTAGCCGCCACCCGTGGTGAGCTTGATAAAGTCAGCGCTGAATTTGACCCACGCCCCGCCGTTGGCGTGGTATTAGCCGCTGGCGGTTATCCTGATGATTATCGCAAAGGCGATGTAATTGCTGGCCTCACCTTAGGCAATAATGACGGCAAGGTATTCCATGCTGGTACTGAGCTTAATAATGGCCACGTGGTCACCAATGGCGGGCGCGTATTATGCGCCACTGCGCTTGGCAACTCAGTCACCTCAGCGCAGCGCGCCGCGTACGAGCTAGTTGATGCCATTCATTGGGATGACGTGTACTTTCGCACCGACATCGCTCACCGAGCCATTAAGCGCGAACGACAAGGCTAACTCCTTTATAGGCTTAGCTTGCATGTAAAGTGATTAAGTAAAAACCAGCGGCAGCTGGTTTTTTTGTATCCAAAAGAGCTACTTAAAAACCGCTAATGCCCAGATACAATCGCCTTTTTAGCCAGCTTATCAATCCACTGCGGCTTAATAAGTTTAAGCCAGCGCCCAAGTCTGCCGCGCCGCGACATAATCAGTAAGCGCTTTCGCGCTGCTATGGCAGGCAGCATAAGAGCGGCGCACTCAGCGCTAGTCATGATTTTATCTTCCTGCATTGGGCTTGCCCCGAGCGCCTTACCATCATGACCAATAGCGCGCTTATGGATTTGTGAGACCACAAAATCTGGGCACAATATGGTAACTGCGACGCCATGATCCATCAGCTCAATTCGCAGCGCATCAAAAAAGCCCATCACGGCATGTTTGGAGGCGCAGTAACCACTGCGAGTCGGCACGCCTGTTATTCCAGCGAGCGACGACACTACTACGATTTGCCCGCGACATTGTTTAAGCGCAGGAAGCGCTGCATGGGTTAAATTGGCGGGCGCCATAAAATTTACAGTCATTAAGCGCTCAAGAATGGCGAGATCTTGAAGCTCATCAAAGCGCGACCACATGGTAATGCCAGCGTTATTAATCAAGATATCTAAGCGCTGATAATGATTAAGGGCATCAAGTATCACCTGCTGACACTGTAAAGCATCACTTAAATCGGCGCTCAGCACTAAATGCTCGCCTTTAAGCTCAGCCGCTAACTCCTCTAAGCGCTGCCGATTACGGGCAACTAACACTAAACGCGCGCCTTTAGCCGCCAATTGCTGACAGAGCGCGCGGCCAATGCCTTCTGAGGCGCCAGTAACTAGCACGACTTTTTGATTAAATTCATCCATGTGTTCATCTATCCACTGCTTAACTAGGCACGGCTTACCCAACCGCTGTTTATTTATCCACCAAGCTGACACAAAGCATTGGCGACTACAAGCTAGCCACAGCTTACCTGCGAATTTTATCGTTAATGATTCCCCTTTAGATGCTGTGTAACTTGCCCCATTAAACGTGATGAAATCGTGATAAATAGGCGACTTTCAGGTGAGAAATAAGGTTCAAGCTCAATAAGGTTAATCATTCCCCTAATTTTGGAGCTTATATGTCAGCAAAATCACTCCCTCAGCCAAAAGCCTTAAGCACGCTTATGATTGGCAGCTTAACCGCTAGCGCACTTGCTATTAGCGCCATGGCCATGAACGCACAAGCCGCGCAATTAGAAATTACTATTACTAACCTCACCAATGGCAATCACTTCACCCCGATTTTAATTGCCGCCCATGACGATGATATTGCCTTGTTTCGCTCAGGAGAGGATGCCTCTTCAGCACTCCAAAAAATGGCCGAAGGCGGTGATATTAGTGATTTAGTGGCCGCAGTTGATGGCGCAGGATATCCAAAATTAGCTAATCCTGCTGGCGGTTTGCTTGCCCCCAGTAGCATGAGCAATAAAGCCAATTTAGAAACTAACGAGGCTATGTATTTATCGGTAGTCGCCATGGTGCTGCCCACCAATGATGCCTTTATCGGTCTAGATAGCTGGAAAATCCCAACCGAAGCTGGCACTTATCAGGTGTATATCAATGCCTATGATGCTGGCACAGAAGCTAATGATGAAATCATTAATGGCGGCGGCGCCTCTGGGGTAGCAGGTATTCCAGCGGCTCCTGGCGCCAATGGCGGCGTTAATGGTACTGGTCTTAATGACTTATCTGGCAATGACAAGGTGCATATTCACCCAGGTGTGTTAGGGGATTTTGATGCCGCAGGCGGCGTGAGCGACCTTGATAGCCGTATCCATAGATGGCTAAACCCTGTGGCGCGCATGACAGTCACAGTGAAGTAACCGAGGTCAGTATGAATAAACTTACTATTTTGGCCATAAGCTCAATCTTGATATTAAGCGCTTGTCATGACAGTGATGACACCTCTATTACGCCACCGCCGCCGACTCCACCAGCGCCACAAAACTATACAGTGACAGTAACTAACCTCACCGCCAATCAAGTGTTCTCGCCCATATCTACGCTGCTGCACCAAGCAAGTGTAAGCCCTTGGATAGTGGCCGAAGCTGCCAGCCTTCCCTTAGAAACCTTGGCAGAAGCCGGCGATGCTAATAGCTTTAGTCAAGTAGCTGGGGTGAGTCGAGTGATAGTGGCCAGCGGCCCCTTAGTACCAGGCGCCACCAGCACCCAAACCATTGCCATCACGCCAAGTGTTGGCGCATCAACCACTGATTTGCAATTATCTGTGCTCACTATGCTAGTTAATACCAATGATGCCTTTACCGGCGTTGCCAATATTGATTTAAGCGATTTAGCTGTGGGCGCGAGCGTCACTATTCGCAGCCTAGCTTATGATGCTGGCACTGAAGCTAATTCCGAGGCAAAAGGCACAATCCCAGGCCCTGCCGATAATGGCGAAGGCTTTAATGCCGCGAGGGAAGATAATAACGCGGTGCGCGTGCACCAAGGGGTGATATCTCAAGATGATGGTTTAACCGACTCTGTGTTAAATGCCTCCCATCGCTTTGATAACCCAGTGGCACGCATCAGCATTAGCCGCGTTAACTAGTCGCGCACTAAGTGAATCACTCAGTTAGTAAATAAAGTTGCAAACCAAGCAGCCACCAACCTTGCACCGTACTTTTGCTCAATGAGCCAAGCACTCACGCTAAAAGTACGGTGAGTTTTTTAAATCTGCCATCTCTTAAATCACCCGCAATAAGTCCCCCATAATTAATCCCACGCAATAAAATCTGCAGCTCACAGGTCTACTGGCCACACCTTTTATCATCATTAAAAAAGGAAGCCCGCATGAGTGAGTTTGAGAAAAGCATGAGTATTTTGTTACTGCATAATAATACCGATAAGTGTCAGCAGCTCAGTCAATCCCTTGAGTTAGCGGGATTTACCCTGCAGCAAGCCAACTCTTGGAACAAGGTCATTAGCCTGTGCCAGCAAGGGCAAGTTTCCTTATTGATACTCACTAAATATTGGCAGCAACACGATGGCTTAATGCTCATTCGTCAATGCCGCCAATTAGGCTTAACTCTGCCGCTCATCTTTATGACCGAAGTACGCAACGAAGCTGAAACTGTATTGGCACTAGAATCTGGCGCCGATGATTGCTTAGAAATGGCCCTTTCGGCGTTAGAATTTTCCGCGCGCATTCGCGCAAGACTGCGCCAGCATAGTAGCGAGCCCAAAGCGCCTAGTGGCTCGCAGCTGCAATTTGGCGGCGTGACCATTAATACTGATACCCGCGAAGTGCTACTCGATTCGCAGCTACTTAATTTAACCGCGCGCGAGTTTGATTTACTCACCCATTTAGCCCAGCACCCCAACCAAGTGTTTAGTCGAATGCAGCTACTGCAAAGTGTGTGGGGCTACAGTCACTGCGGCTATGAACATACTGTCAATTCCCACGTTAATCGATTGCGCTCAAAGCTAGCGCAAGTTGATGGCATGGAAGAGTTAGTCAAAACCGTGTGGGGGGTGGGATATAAATTTGCGCCGCCTAAAACCTTGGCTCTTGGCTGCGCCCTAATGCAATAACAGAGTGAGATTGAAAGTAAAACCTATGAAAAATCACCCCAAACAAGCACAAAAAAAGGCCCTTGCGGACCTTTTTAATGACTTATCAACGACTAACTTACTGAATCACTTACTTGTGGTAAGGAGTTGATAATTCATGAACGGCTTCAATAAAGGCGCCAGCATGCTCAGGATCAACATGCTGATGGATACCGTGGCCTAAGTTAAACACATGGCCAGTACCTTCACCGTAGCTAGCTAAGATGCTAGATACTTCTTCACGAATACGACCAGTAGGTGCGTACAGCATAGATGGGTCCATATTGCCTTGCAGTGCCACTTTGTGACCAACGCGGCGACGCGCATCACCAATATCTACTGTCCAATCTAAGCCTAAGGCATCACAACCGGTTTCAGCCATAGACTCTAACCATAAGCCGCCGCCCTTAGTGAATAAGGTGACAGGCACTTGACGGCCATCGGCATGACGGGTCAAACCATCGACAATCTTTTGCATATAACGCAGAGAAAATTCGCGATACGCTGCGTGCGATAACGCGCCGCCCCAAGAATCGAAAATCATTAAAGATTGGGCGCCGTTAGCAACTTGAGCATTCAGATACAAGATCACTGAATCTGCTAACTTATCTAATAACATATGTAACGCCATTGGCTCGGCGTACATCATGCGCTTAATCTTTTCAAATACTTTGCTTGAACCGCCTTCAACCATGTAAGTGGCCAATGTCCAAGGTGAACCTGAGAAGCCGATTAACGGTACTTCACCTTTTAATTCGCGACGAATGGTTTTCACCGCATTCATCACATAGCCTAATTCATCTTCTGGATCAGGAATTCCGAGCTTCTTAATGGCTTCTAAGGTGTCGGTTGGGCGCGAAAAACGTGGGCCTTCACCAGTCTCAAAATACAAGCCTAAGCCCATGGCATCAGGTACGGTCAAGATATCAGAAAACAAAATGGCGGCATCTAACTTATAACGACGCAAAGGTTGCAAAGTTACTTCACAAGCCAAATCAGCATTACGACATAACGACATAAAGTCACCGGCTTGCGCGCGTGTAGCTTTATATTCTGGTAAGTAACGTCCGGCTTGACGCATCATCCATACTGGCGTCATATCAACAGGCTGCTTCAATAACGCGCGCAAATAACGATCATTCTTTAACTCTGCCATCTGGCTTGCTTCCTACACTTGTTAAATTACTGAGGCGCTAGTTTAGCATTTACATGAATAAAGTAACCTCAGAAGGATCATTTCTGTGAGCTTCACCTTAGCAAGCCCAGATATTTTCCTGTGCGCCGAACATACTCAGGCATGCTGGTTAATGTTGCTAGATTCACATTTTTAAGTCGATAGCGCCTTATTTACCATAAAAAAGTTGCGGATTTAGCGTCCCTCTGTTATAAAAAATGTGCGCTAGCAAGAACAATCAAGAAGCTCGCTGTATCGAGCCCCTAAGTTCACAAATTATTTGCCCTGCAATGATTCCGTCGTTGCAGGGTTTTTTATTGGCTGGCGTTTATTTGGGTGTTTGAATATTTGATGAAGAAAGTATTAAAACTGCCCGCGCTTAATAAAAACAGTTGATCATTCCTAATTGCTTACATACATTAAGAACTAAGGTAAAAATAGATGAGGCAAGGTCATGCTAACCAAGTTAGAAATAGCTGAAAAGGAATGGGGCGGAGCAGATAAGCTTATTGATCAATGGCTTGGGCATAGACGCAATCTATTGGTCAGTTATTGCAAGCTCGCCGGCTGTGCGCCTTATCAATCAAAATCCTGTTTACCCAATCTTCCACAAGTAAATCAATTCTGCGCCCTGATTGTCGATTATGTTTCTGAAGGCCATTTTGATGTTTATAGCCATATGGTATCGGCTTGCGAACAACACGGTCAACAAAGCCGCGATTTAGTCAGTAAATTACTGCCGCAAATTCACAAAACCACAGATGATATTCTCGATTTCAGCGATAAATACGCTGAGGCAGAAGATGACACAGTATTATTCTCACTCGATAAAGATCTCGCCAATTTAATTCATGCCTTAGAAACACGCTTTGGATTTGAAGATCAATTATTGGAGATCTTGTATCTGTATGTCTCAGCCACTAAAGAAACTGAAAGCGATTCACTGGCGCAATAATGCCGCTAAGTGTTGCTTATAAAAAAGCCAGCGAATGCTGGCTTTTTAGATCTGTGGTCAATAAATATCAAGCTTAATTAACCGCTAGAGTTAAGAATTAATGCCCTGAGCGATAACTCAGGGCCAAGCCGTAAATCTATATTGCAGACTTATACCGCAGACTGAAAAATAACTGTCTCGGCTTTTTTGGTATAGCTATCGAGCTGATCAAAGTTCAAATAACGATAAGTGTCAGCCGCTGTGGCGTCTAACTCTTTAGCGTACACTTGATACTCTTCCACTGACGGTAAACGCCCCAGCAAGGCTGCCACAGCAGCGAGCTCTGCCGATGCTAAATACACATTAGCGCCAGTACCTAAACGGTTAGGGAAGTTACGTGTAGAGGTTGATACTACAGTCGCGCCTTCGGCCACTCGCGCTTGGTTACCCATACATAATGAGCAACCAGGGATTTCAATGCGAGCACCCACGCGACCAAAGATGGCGTAATAGCCTTCTTCCGTCAGTTGATCTCTATCCATCTTAGTGGGCGGCGCTATCCATAAACGGGTTGGCAGCGTTTTAGCAAACTTATCCAGCATCTTACCGGTAGCGCGGAAGTGACCTATGTTAGTCATGCATGAGCCGACAAACACTTCATCAATCTTAGTTTGCGCCACACTTGAGAGCAGCACGGCATCATCAGGATCGTTCGGCGCACATAAGATTGGCTCTTTGATGGTATCAAGATCAATCTCAATCACAGCGGCATACTCAGCATCGCTATCAGCCACCATCAGTTCAGGCTTAGCCAACCACTCTTCCATCGCCTTAATGCGGCGTTCAATCGTGCGGCGATCGCCATAGCCTTCAGCAATCATCCACTTCAACATGACTATGTTAGAGTTGAGATATTCGATGATAGGCTCTTTATCCAGCTTAATGGTGCAACCTGCCGCCGAGCGCTCAGCCGAGGCATCAGATAATTCAAAGGCTTGCTCAACTTTCAGGGTTTCAAGACCTTCAATTTCCAATACGCGGCCAGAGAAGATGTTGACTTTTCCTTTCTTCTCAACCGTCAGCATGCCAAGTTCAATGGCTTTTAATGGAATGGCATGGACTAAATCGCGCAGCGTAATACCTGGCTGCATCTTGCCAGTAAAACGCACTAAGACTGACTCAGGCATATCAAGTGGCATAACGCCAGTTGCCGCCGCAAACGCCACTAAACCAGAACCCGCTGGGAATGAAATACCAATCGGAAAGCGGGTATGTGAGTCGCCGCCAGTGCCTACCGTATCAGGCAATAACATACGGTTCAGCCAAGAGTGAATAACACCATCGCCTGGGCGCAGTGACACGCCGCCACGATTCATAATGAAATCTGGCAGAGTATGGTGAGTATTAACATCAATCGGCTTAGGATAGGCCGCAGTATGGCAGAATGACTGCATGGTTAAATCGGCGCTAAAACCTAAACAGGCTAAGTCTTTAAGCTCATCACGAGTCATAGGACCTGTGGTATCTTGCGAGCCCACAGATGCCATCTTAGGCTCACAATATTGACCAGGGCGCACACCAGCAACGCCGCAGGCCTTACCTACCATCTTCTGCGCTAAGGTATAACCTTTGCCAGAATCGGCCACATCTTGTGGACGCACAAACACGTCTGAGGCTTTAAGGCCTAATACTTGACGCGCTTTATCAGTTAAACCGCGGCCGATAATCAGCGGAATACGGCCACCAGCACGCACTTCATCCAGTAACACGTCAGTTTTTAGGCTAAAGCTTGAAATCACGTCATTGGTGCCGTGACGCTTAACTTGACCGGCGTACGGATAAATGTCGATCACATCGCCCATTTCCATCAAGCTAACATCAAGCTCAATGGGCAGCGCGCCCGCATCTTCCATGGTATTGAAGAAAATCGGCGCGATTTTACCGCCCAAACAGAAACCACCAGCACGCTTGTTCGGCACGAAAGGAATATCATCGCCCATAAACCACAGCACTGAGTTAGTGGCAGATTTACGTGATGAACCAGTACCCACCACGTCACCCACGTACACGAGCGGGAAACCTTGGCTCTTTAGCTGATCAATTTTTTTAATCGGGCCAACGCTGCCAGCCACATCAGGCTCAATGCCATCGCGGGCGTTTTTGAGCATAGCTAAGGCATGCAGTGGAATATCTGGACGTGACCAAGCATCAGGGGCTGGCGATAAATCATCAGTGTTAGTTTCACCCGACACTTTAAATACAGTAAGGCTAATCTTGTCAGCCAATTTAGGGCGACTTAAATACCAATCGGCATTAGCCCACGCTTCAACGACTTGTTTAGCATAGCCATTACCCGTATCCATCTTATCAATCACATCATGGAAAGAGTCAAACATCAGCAAGGTATGTGACAAAGCTTTAACCGCTATCGGCGCTAAGGCTGGGTTATCTAATTGCGCGATTAACGGCTCAATGTTGTAACCGCCTTGCATGGTACCAAGTAACTCAGTAGCACGCGCCGCCGATAAGATAGGCGATGTCACTTTGCCTTTAGCGACTGCATCGAGGAAAGCTGCTTTTACGTAAGCCGCTTCATCAACACCTGGGGGAATTCGATTTTCAAGCAGATCAAGAATAAAGGCTTCTTCACCTGCAGGTGGGGTTTCAACGAGTTTGACTAATAGAGCAACTTGTTGTGCATCCAGTGGTTTAGGGACTACACCTTCTGCGGCACGCTCTGTGACGTGTTTACGATATGCTTCTAGCACGGCAACATTCCTCTTTGTTAGGCGTTCTAATACCACACCATGCACTCTAGCACTTTATGTGGGTATCACTCGATACTGCTGGGCTTCAGGGTCGAAGTCGCAGTCCGACGGGTTCCTTGGTGGTATTCTGCTACTAGGCTGTTACGACTCACTCGCTCAAGCGGCATGATACCTTTACCACGCATTTCCGCTTGCCAGTATACTACAGCTTTACAAAACTATGCATTAGCTCACAACTAGCAACAACTAATCTGCATCATTTAACACTAATCAGTGTAAATTTTACTAATGAGTTAGGGAATTAGACGATAGTGTAGAGCGCGTAAATCATAGGAGAAGCCTGAGGATGGCGGCAATTAAAGCAATAATTTTTGATATGGATGGCGTACTGATAGATTCAGAGCCTCAGTGGCAACAAGCAGAAATAGCCGCCTTTGCGGCCGTGGGTCTTAATCTCAGCCTAAGTGATGTCATCACCACCACAGGCCTTAGGGTCGATCAAGTGGTGGAATACTGGTATCAACGTAAGCCTTGGCCTAATGCTAACAAGCAGCAAGTCACCGATTACATTAGTCAGCGCTTAGTGGATTTTATTCTGGAATCGGGCGAAGCCTTAACCGGCGTTGAAGCCGCGCTTAAACATTGTCAGCAATTAGCGCTAAAAATTGGGTTAGCAACATCGTCACCGCGCTCTATTTTAGATGCCGTGATGACGCGCCTTAATTTAGGCCACTATTTTGCTGCCACTTGTAGCGCCGAAGGCTTAGCGTACGGTAAGCCGCACCCTGAGGTGTATCTTAATTGCGCATACGCCTTAAGCGTCGCGCCCAATTTATGTTTAGCCGTGGAAGATTCAGTCAATGGCATGATAGCGGCGCGCGCTGCTGGCATGCAAACCTTAGTGATCCCAGCGTTAGAGCAAGCGCAAGATAAAGGTTTTGGCGCCAGTCATTATCAGCGCCAAAGTTTGCTGGAACTGCCTAAGTTACTCGATAGTTTATGTGAGCAAAGCTGGTGCGAGACGAGCCTTAAGCAAGACGCCCGGCAACACAGCCATTAACGCCCCCGATAATCATCACCATTTAATTGCAGCCAAAAATTAAGCCAGGCAGTGCCTGGCTTAATCATTTTTACTTATTTAGTTCACTTGAACGCGCTTACCAAATTTTGACTCTTTGCTCAGGCGCTAAATACATCTTATCGCCCTCTTTAACATCAAACGCCTGATAAAATTCAGCAATGTTTTTTGGCGTGCCCATGGCGCGATAATGACTAGGGGAATGAACATCGGTTAATAAGCGTCGTCCCATTTCTTCATCGCGATAATTGCGGCGCCACACTTGTGACCAACCCACAAATAAGCGCTGCTCACCGCTTAAACCATCAAGCACAGGCGATGGCTTACCATTAAGACTCATTTGATAAGCGCGCATGGCCACAGTTAAGCCACCTAGATCGCCAATATTCTCGCCTAAGGTCATTTCGCCATTAACGAATTTGCCTGGCAGCGCTTCATACTGACTGTACTGCTCTGCCAGTTGCTTAGCGCGCGCGGTAAACTCTTGCTTATCTTGCTCTGTCCACCAGTTGCGTAGGTTGCCATTGCCATCGTACTTAGAGCCTTGGTCATCAAAACCATGGCTGATTTCATGGCCAATCACAGCGCCGATGCCGCCATAGTTAACCGCATCATCGGCTGCCATGTTAAAGAACGGCGGTTGCAAAATCGCGGCAGGAAACACGATTTCATTCATCACAGGGTTAAAATAGGCGTTCACCGTTTGCGGCGTCATATGCCACTCAGTGCGATCGATGGGCTTACCTAACTTAGCTATCATCTGCGCGTATTCAAACTGGCTATAACGCTCATAGTTACCAACCAGATCGTCGGCCGCCAAGCTTAATTCACTGTAATCGCGCCACTTATCTGGATAACCAATTTTGTAAGTAAATTTAGATAACTTGTCCTGCGCTTCCAACTTAGTGGCAGCGCTCATCCATTCAAGCTCATTAATGCTGACTTCAAAGGCCTTAATCAGGTTTTGGATCATCACCTCCATGCGTGCTTTAGCTTCTGGCTTGAAGTTAGCTTTAACGTACTCTTCCCCGATCATTTCACCAATCACGCCATCGGCCGCATCCACCGCCTTCTTCCAGCGCGGCTTTTGCGCTTCTATGCCTTGCAAGGTTTGACCGTGAAAGCCAAAGTGCAAATCCACAAACTGGCCACTCAGCAGCTCAGCGTAATTATCCACTAAATGGAAAGCTAAATAGTCTTGCCACATGCGTAGCGGCAGAGTTTTAAACTTCTTACCTAAGGCCTCAAAATAAGACGGCTGCGACACGATAATATCCGCGGTTTTACCTTCTAGCCCAACGGCCTGATTAAAAGCGCTGACATCAAAACTACCAAGTAAGGTTTGCAGCTTTTCCATACTCATCTTGTTGTAACGCTTGTTGGCATCGCGTGATTCAGTGCGGCTCCATTGATGCTCAGCAATAAAGTTTTCAATCACGGCCACACTTTGCGCGGCGCGCTCAGGCGCGCTATAACCCGCCTCAGTCATCACTTCAGTCACGTATTTAGCTAAGGCTTCGCGGCTCGCTACAAACTTAGGTTCATTTTTTAAATAGTAATCTCTATCAGGCAAAGTAAGCCCAGACTGACCTAAATAGACGGCATATTCGCTGGAATTTTTAGCATCATTATTGACATAAAAGCCCATAGGAATGCTGGCGCCATTGATCAGCAACTTGCCCATAACGGCGGCGAGTTCATCATGGGTTTTAGCCTTAGCAATATCACTTAACAGCGGCTGAATAGGGCTAGCACCTAACTCATCAAGTAGCTGAGTATTCATGTAGCTGTTATAAAAATCGCCAATCTTTTGCTGATTAGTGCCAGCCTTTGCCCCTTTATTGGCGGCCGCTTGCTCGATAATCAGCCTGAGAGCTTGCTGGCTTTCATCATACAGCACAGAGAAAGCGCCATAGTTAGATTGATCGGCAGGAATTGGGGTGTTAGCTAACCACAAGCCATTGACTGAATAATAGAAGTCATCTTGATGGCGCACGGCAGGGTCAAAATTCTTGGTTTCTATGCCAGAAACCGCTGGGATAGTTGGCGCTTGGCTAGTCGCAGACTTGTCACTATGGCTGCATGCGGCGAGCCCTAAGGTTAATGCTATCCCTAAGGCTAAGGAGCTTACTTTATTCATTATTATTCCTTGGCTTAAACTTCAATGTGTCAACAATTTAGCTTATTACGCTGCGTGTGACTAGCGAGTGCTGAATTTGTAAACGACTATTGCGACCTCAATCATGGCTGTGTTTAAGGTCGTTATTAAGCTCGCCATTGATAAACTTAGAAGTTTTTACCCACGAAAATATATAAGGAGCGCTGCCCAGTATCTGTCACGCCAAACCCAAGTGCTGCTGGGCCGAGCGCGGTATCTGTGCCTAAATAAAGGCTGCTGCCATAGATTAAATCATTAAAACTGACGGCATCTCGTTGTACCCATACATTACCGGCCTCAGCGCTTAAGCCCAAATACAAGGGGAAAGCATCCATCCCCAGCATATCGCGACCTAAATCATACTGATAAATCATGGCGCCAAATAACTTATGCGGCCCGATTAACGCATCTCTATGATAACCAGAGAGATTTAAAAATCCTCCAAGCTCAGACAATTGCAGCGTGTAAACGCCTTCACTATCCACAGTTGCTGCCGCAAACTTACCCACAAAAGCATGATTACCGACACTTAAGGCGCCTTTCCAATCAAACTCAACTTGCAGCGAATTTCCATGGGATTGATTCCCTATGAGATCAAGCTTCTCTTTACGCCAATACACATTAAGATTAACGCGATTGCCTGAAGTCGGAAAACTTATGCTATCTAAGGTGTCATAGCCGAGCAGCACATAAGCGCCATAACTATTGAAATCTAATTGATTTTCAAAATACATCTCTTGCGATAAATCACCCGCATCACCGGTAAATCCAAACTCAATCCTCCCGGGAGTACTGAAGTTATACCCAAGGCCTAAGTCGATTCGATAGGTGTTTTTAGTCAGTGCCAGCAGCAAGCGATTAGCATCAAACAAATCTAAATTTTCAATTTGATACTGAGCGCGGGCTCTTGCGTAAAACAAACGATCATTATCAAGGGGCTGATAAAACTCAGTAGCAAATAGCTTTTCAGAACCAAATTGCAGCTCGTTGCGCCAACTGCCGCCAAGCTCATTAAGGCCTGTCATTTGATAGGCAAAATCAAAACTAAAGGCCGATTCCAATGTAAAGTCATCTTCCCAGTTAAGCCCTAACTGAAAATAATCTGGCCCCCAGGACTTAGACTTAGTAGTTACTACTAACACCCGACCTTGCGGGGTATCTAAAAACTCAGCATCAACCCGCTCAAATAAATCGAGGGAGTAAATTCGATTAATACCGGCATCTAACTCATCTTTATTAACCAGAGCGCCCGCGCCTATGCCTAAGGAATCATAAATAATGGCATCGCTCACATTGGATTGATTATTAAGCTTTACGGCTATCAGCGGCGCTTTCAGTTCATCAACCCACTGTTCTCGCACCACTGCTTTATGATTGGTATAAGCTTGCCAACTGGCATCATCAAGGCTCAGTGTTTGCAGCTTATCTATCTGCGCCATGGCAGCATTTATGCCTAAAGGCAAGACTTGGGGCATGATAGTAAAATCTGTGGTACTCATATCGCCAACATCGGGGCGAATAAGAATATCTTTATCTGTCAGTAGTAACTTTTGCTTTTCAGTGCTGGCGTTAGTCAAGATGGTCGATAACTGATTTAACACTGAAATAGTGCCTGTGAGCTGCTCTTTAGTCATCAAGGATGAACCGATATCAACGGCTATCACTATATCGGCGCCCATGGCTTTGACCACATCCACCGGCATGTTGTTGGCAATACCGCCATCCACCAGCAGCATGCCATCAAGTTCAACCGGCAACAAAGCGCCAGGCACAGTGGCCGACGCTTGCATGGCTGTCACTATATTGCCTGAGCCCAGCACATAAGCTTCACTGGTGATGAGATTGGTTGTGACCGCTCGATAAGGAATGGATAAATCATCAAAACTATCAAAATTCTGCACTAGGCCTGCGGCATCTTGCAGCAGTAACGCCATGGTTTGGCCATTGAGTAAACCGCGGGGAGATTTCATGCGGCCATCACTGTAGCCTAAGTCGAGTGGGATATTATATTCATCGCGCTGCTGCTTATCGCGATAACTTAAATCTTGGCGAGCGATAGTGTCTGAATAGCCTGCCGCCCAGTCGGTATTAAGCATAATGGCTTCGATTTCCATCACGCTATAGCCTAAGGCATACATGCCACCAACAAAGGCGCCGATACTGGTGCCGGCCACATAATCTACCGGGATTTTATTGGCTTCGAGTACTTTAAGCACGCCAATGTGCGCCGCCCCTTTGGCGCCGCCACCACTGAGCACTAACCCCACAGTCGGCCGCTTGCCATCATCAGCCAGCGCCATAAAGGGCAACGTCAGACTGCACCAAAGTAAAAGGGTTCGCACCATCACCAAGCTCCATAGCGACACAGATGTCATATTGGCAATGATTCTAGCAAGAAGCGCAAGGCAACACATTGAATTAGTGTTTATTGTTGTAAATTTGCTTGAAATTTTAACAACAAAAAAGCGCCACTAGGGCGCTTTTAGTTTTAAGCCTTAAGGCTTATTTTCTCTTTTTTGCCTTTGGGTTTGGCAAATCAGTGATAGAACCTTCGTACACTTCGGCGCACAGACCAACAGATTCATGTAAGGTTGGGTGAGCATGGATGGTTAATGCTAAATCTTCAGCATCACAACCCATTTCAATGGCTAAGCCAATTTCACCTAACAACTCACCGCCGTTAACACCAACAATGGCGCCACCAATAATGCGATGGGTATCTTTATCAAAAATCAGCTTAGTCATACCGTCGCTCGCATCAGATGCGATAGCGCGGCCACTGGCAGCCCATGGGAAAGTCGATACTTCGTATGACAAGCCTTGTGCTTTAGCTTCTTTCTCAGTTACACCTACCCAAGCGACTTCTGGGTCAGTATAAGCAATCGATGGGATTACTTTAGGGTCGAAGAAATGCTTCAGACCAGAAATTACTTCAGCAGCCACATGGCCTTCATGCACACCTTTGTGAGCCAACATAGGTTGACCAACGATGTCACCGATAGCAAAAATGTGCGGCACGTTAGTGCGCATTTGCTTATCAACATTGATGAAACCACGCTCATCAACATTCACGCCAGCTTTTTCAGCGGCAATCAGCTTACCATTTGGCGTACGACCAATAGCCACTAATACGGCATCATAACGTACTGGCTCTAATGGACCGGTTTTGCTTTCCATGCTGACATAAATGCCATCAGTGCGAGCTTCAACCGCAGTCACTTTAGTTTCCAGCATCAGATTAAACTTCTGCTTAATCTTCTTGGTAAAGATACGGATGATATCTTTATCAGCAGCAGGGATCACTTGGTCGAACATTTCAACCACGTCGATTTCACTGCCTAAGCTTGCGTATACTGTGCCCATTTCTAGACCAATAATACCGCCGCCCATTACCAACATTTTCTTAGGAACTTCTTTCAGTTCTAAGGCGTCGGTTGAATCCCAAATACGTGGGTCTTCATGAGGAATGAAAGGTAATTCGATTGGACGCGAACCCGCAGCGATAATAGCGTTATCGAAATTGATGCGAGTTACGCCTGCAGCGCCAGTCACTTCAATCGTGTTAGGGCCAACAAATTGACCAACACCATTAACCACATTCACTTTACGCATCTTGGACATGCCGCCCAATCCGCCAGTCAATTGGCCAACTACGCCAGCTTTATAAGCGCGCAGTTTTTCGATATCGATTTGTGGCTCACCGAAAGTGACACCGTGAGAAGCCATTACTTTCGCTTCTTCAATCACTTTAGCTACGTGCAATAAGGCTTTAGATGGGATACAACCCACGTTCAAGCACACGCCACCTAAAGTATTAAAGCGTTCAACGATCACTGTCTCTAAACCAAGATCGGCGGCGCGAAATGCTGCTGAATAGCCGGCAGGGCCGGAGCCTAATACCACTACCTGAGTTTTAATTTCGTTACTCATGTCTTCCTCTATATTTCTTATCAGTGCTAGCGATACTATCGCTTCCAGATTAAGAGCCGGCTATTGAACACCGAAGTCCTTGTAGTTTGGCCGATTCTAACCTGTGTTTAGCTCAGATAACAATCACTGACTTAAAAGCTATATAAAAAGGCTGCTGCTAAGCAGCAGCCTTAACTTTTATAAAACCAGGGTACGAATATCTGATAAACAGTTATTCAAGAAGGTAATAAAGCGTGCACCTTCAGCGCCATCGATCACGCGGTGATCGTAAGACAGTGACAGTGGCAGCATTAAGCGTGGAGCAAATTCTTTACCATTCCAAACTGGCTTAATTTCAGACTTAGATACGCCCAAAATACCCACTTCAGGAGCGTTAACAATCGGCGTAAATGCCGTACCGCCAATGCCGCCTAAGCTTGAAATAGTGAAACAACCGCCTTGCATGTCGGCAGCAGTCAGCTTACCGTCACGGGCTTTCTTAGACACAACCATCAGCTCTTCAGATAACTGGTGAATGCCTTTCTTGTTCACGTCTTTGAACACAGGTACCACTAAGCCATTTGGCGTATCAACGGCAATACCAATGTTGACATATTTTTTCAGAATTAAGCTCGCGCCATCATCAGACAGTGACGAGTTAAAGGTTGGGTGAGCTTCCAGCGCCTTAGCAACCGCTTTCATGATGAACACCAGTGGGGTGATCTTCATGCCAGAATTCTTCTTCGCTTCAGCGGCATTTTGCGCCTTACGGAAGTCTTCCAGTTCAGTAATATCAGCGTTATCCCACTGAGTAACATGAGGGATTTTAACCCAGTTACGGTGCAGGTTAGCGCCAGAAATCTTCTGGATGCGTGACAGTGCTTTAATTTCAGTTTCACCAAACTTGCTGAAATCAACCTTTGGCCAAGGCAGCAGATCCAGTTCACCACCTGTGGCCGCTTTAGCGCTCACTTGGCCAGATTCAACCAGCTTGATAGCAGCCTTGATATAAGCCTGTACGTCTTCACGAACAATGCGATTCTTGCGACCAGAACCTTTAACGTTAGCTAAGTTAACACCTAACTCACGGGCCATACGGCGGATGACTGGTGATGCATGTGCATAAGCGGCGTTATTAACGAACTCACCGCTAGCAACAGCAGCTTGCGCTACAGGTGCAACAGCTTGCACAGGCACGGCTGGTGCTGCAACAGGAGCTGCCACTTGAGCAGGAGCTGCAGGCGCGGCGCCAGCTACGCTAAAGCTCATGATCAGTGAACCAGTAGAGACTTTATCGCCCAGGGCAATCTTAATCGCGGTCACAGTACCAGCGAAAGGAGCAGGAACTTCCATAGAAGCCTTGTCACCTTCAACGCTAATCAGTGACTGGTCAGCAGCAACAGTGTCGCCTACTTTAACCATGATTTCAGTCACTTCAACTTCATCACCACCTATGTCTGGCACCATCACATCTTGAACCGATGGCGCTGCAGCAGCGACAGGAGCCGCTACGGCTGCAGGAGCTGCCACTGGAGCGCTACCTGCAACTTCAAACATCATGATTAAGCTGCCAGTTGAGACCTTGTCACCAACAACAACTTTCAGTTCTTTCAGTACACCGCCAAATGGCGCTGGTACTTCCATTGAGGCTTTATCGCCTTCAACACTGATGATGGCTTGGTCTGCAGCAACTGTGTCGCCTACTTTAACCAAGACTTCAGTCACTTCAACTTCATCGCCGCCAATATCTGGCACGTTAACCGCTTGCAGTGCAGTGCTCACTGCTGCCGCAGGAGCGGCAACAGCGGCTGGAGCTGGCGCAGCAACAGGCTGGGCGCCCGCTTCTGTGTCAAATTCCATGATTAATGAACCGGTAGTCACTTTGTCGCCAATCGCAATCTTAATAGATTTAACGATACCGCCAGTAGAGGCCGGAACTTCCATCGATGCTTTATCGCCTTCGACAGAGATAAGAGACTGCTCAGCTTCCACTTTGTCGCCAACGCTGACCAAAATCTCGGTCACTTCAACTTCGTCAGCACCAATGTCTGGGACATGAATTTGGATTGTCATTTTATCTTGCCTCTTACGCGTACAGCGGATTGATCTTATCAGCGTCGATGTTGAACTTAGCAATAGCTTCAGTCACAACCGACTTCTTAATATCGCCACGCTTTGCCAATTCAGACAAGGCAGCAACTACGACATAGCTTGCATTCACTTCGAAGTGACGACGCAGGTTTTCACGGCTATCTGAACGACCGAAACCGTCAGTACCTAATACCTTGTAAGATACAGAAGGCATAAAGGCGCGCACTTGCTCAGCGTAGTTCTTCATGTAATCGGTGGCCGCAATCGCTGGCTCTTTACCAATCACTTGGCTGATGTAAGCTTGCTTCTCTTCAGCTTCTGGGTGCAGCATGTTGTAACGCTCAGCGTCTTGTCCATCACGAGTCAACTCGTTGAATGAAGTCACAGAGAATACGTCAGAGGCTACGCCATACTCTTCACTCAAAATGGCCGCGGCTTTACGCACTTCGTTCATGATGGTGCCTGAGCTTAACAGTTGCACCTTATGCTCACCGGCATAAGATTCTAACTTGTAGATACCCTTACGAATGCCATCTTCAGCGCCTTCTGGCATGGCTGGCATGGCGTAGTTTTCGTTCATCAGCGTCAGGTAGTAGAACACGTTTTCTTGATCGCCATACATGCGACGGATACCGTCTTGCATGATTACCGCTAACTCGTAAGCAAACGTTGGGTCATAAGAAATACAGTTAGGAATAGTGTTCGCCTGAATATGGCTGTGACCATCTTCGTGCTGTAAACCTTCACCGTTTAAGGTAGTACGGCCAGCAGTAGCGCCTAATAAGAAGCCACGAGCTTGCTGATCACCAGCCATCCACGCCATGTCGCCAATACGTTGGAAACCGAACATAGAGTAGTAGATGTAGAACGGGATCATTGGCAAGTCGTTGGTGCTGTAAGATGTTGCAGCAGCTACCCAAGATGACATTGCACCCAGTTCGTTAATACCTTCTTGCAATACTTGGCCTGAAGTCGCTTCTTTATAGTAAGACACTATGCTGCGATCTTCTGGGGTGTATTCCTGGCCATGTGGGTTATAAATCCCGATTTGGCGGAACAGACCTTCCATACCAAAGGTACGGGCTTCGTCGGCAATAATTGGGACTATGTTCTTACCAATGTTTTTGTTCTTCAGCAGTACGTTTAATGCACGTACAAACGCCATAGTGGTAGAGATGTCACGCTTTTGCTCTTCGAGCAACGGCTTGAATTCTTCAACTTCTGGCACAATTAATTCTTCAGTGAAGTTAGGTAAACGCTGTGGCGTATAACCATGCAGCGCCTGACGACGGCTGTGCAGATAGTTATATTCAGCAGAACCTTCTTCTAACTGTAAATACGGCAGTTCAGCGACTTTTTCATCACTCAGCAGATCTTCAAGACCTAAACGGTCACGCAGATGCAGAACATGAGTCATGTCCATCTTCTTCACGCCGTGAGCAATGTTCTTGCCTTCAGCCGCGTCGCCCATGCCATAACCTTTAACGGTTTTAGCCAGAATAACAGTTGGCTTACCTTTGGTTTCTTTAGCATTAACGAAAGCAGCGTATAACTTAGATGATTCATGACCACCACGCTTAAGCGCGAAAATTTGGTCATCAGTCATATCAGCAACTAATGCAGCCGTTTCTGGGTACTTACCAAAGAAGTGCTCACGAACATAAGCGCCATCTTTTGACTTAAAGGTCTGGTAATCACCGTCAACAGTTTCATTCATTAACTGCAGTAACTTACCAGTAGTGTCTTTAGCTAATAAAGAATCCCAGTTGTTACCCCAGATAACCTTAACTACGTTCCAACCCGCGCCGCGGAACAGACCTTCCAATTCTTGGATGATGCTGCCGTTACCCATAACTGGGCCATCAAGACGCTGCAGGTTACAGTTAACTAAGAAACACAGGTTATCAAGCTTTTCGCGAGCTGCGAAAGAGATAGCACCGCGTGATTCTGGCTCATCCATCTCACCGTCGCCTAAGAAGGCGTATACGCGTTGAGCAGACGTGTCTTTCAGACCGCGACCATTTAAGTATTTCAGGAAACGTGCCTGATAAATGGCTGACATTGGGCCAAGACCCATAGATACAGTCGGGAACTGCCAGAATTCTGGTAACAGCTTAGGATGCGGGTAAGAAGGCAAGCCTTTACCATCAACTTCTTGACGGAAGTTATCTAACTGAGCAGCAGTTAAACGACCTTCAAGGAAAGCGCGCGAGTAGATACCAGGTGCGATATGGCCTTGATAATAAACTAAATCGCCACCATCAACTTCGTTAGGAGCACGGAAGAAATGGTTAAAGCACACTTCGTAGAAAGCAGCTGATGACTGGTAAGACGCCATGTGGCCACCGAGGTCTAAGTCTTTCTTAGACGCACGTAGCACGATCATGATGGCATTCCAGCGAATGATTGAACGTATGCGGCGCTCAAGGGTAGTGTCGCCAGGATATGCTGGCTCCTGGTTCGTAGGAATAGTATTGATATAGTTGGTATTAATACCAGTCGCCATATCAACGCCATCTAAACGAGCCTTATCAAGTACTTGCTCAAGTAAGAATTGAGCACGCTCAACACCTTCTTCGCGTACAACTGATTCGAGAGCCGACAACCACTCAGTGGTTTCCTGTGGATCTAAGTCTTGTAGCATATGTGCAGACATGTCGCTGTCCTTCCCTATACAAAATAAAATTGAATATTCGGATGCGCTTGGCAAGTCATTACTGCCAAACACCTTTAAAGGGCATCGTTCCGGCTGCGTTATTCAGCGCTGGATTACGATTATTCGCCACGTTTTAATCGGCGCAGACTACGCTGCAACCGGCTGTCTTCATCCCTGACGGCTAACATGACTTCTTCGATATAACTTAAATGTTCATTCGAAGCTTCGCGCGCGCCCTCAGGGTCGCGGCGAACAATCGCGGCCAAAAGCGCGCGCCTGTGATCATTAGCCATAGTGGAAGCATCTTCTCGACGGCTCAGAAGCTCCAAATTCTCTGCCACATTGTTATGCAGCACAGGGGTTAAACTTAATACTAGATGTAACATAGCCACATTGTGAGAGGCCTCGGCAATGGCGCGATAAAAACGCACTATTGCATGGGATTGCGCCTCGATGCCTTTAGCTGTTTCAACTTCAAGGATCATCTTTTTAATGTGCTGCATGTCAGCATCAGTGCCGCGCAGTGCGGCAAAATAGGCCATCATGCCTTCAGTAGCATGACGAAATTCGAGTAAGTCATACTGACTTTCTCTATCATTTTGCATCAGTTCAACGATAGGATCGGCAAGGCTTTGCCAGAGCTGTTCTTTAACGTAAGTGCCACCACCTTGACGGCGCAGCAGCAATCCTTTGGCTTCCAGCTTTTGAATCGCTTCTCTTAATGAAGGACGAGAAACTTCAAATTGAATTGCCAGTTCGCGCTCTGCCGGTAGTTTTTGACCCGGTTGCAAACTGCCTTCCAAGATCATGCGTTCAAGATGTTGCATAATCACATCGGAAATTTTCGGCTGGTTTATTTTACTATAAGCCATCATTGGCCCTCAGCTCTGTTGTCAATTGGTCTTACCAATTTAAATGAGTGAGCGCACTTTATCAAATCACACATATCCTGTCCACAAAGTGATTCAGATCAATTGCAGTTTATTTTTGTGAGCGCGCCCCAAAAAGACATAAACAAAATAACGAAATCAATGCTGACTTGATTCAAATCAATGCTTGCACAAAAATAGACTAAAAACAGGCGCTTGGTGCATAGCATTTATCCAACCAAATAAATTCCCTTTAATAATCAGCCTTAAAATCTAGCATTTATGCCTAAGTTCGCACAGTTTTGTTAGCCTATTATCCAAATTGGCATGCGCACTAAGTGACTCACTAGCACCTAGTGCCATCCCAAATCGTTCAATAACCCACCAAAAATGCTAATTACGCCCCATTTTTTGGCTGGGATTTATTCTGCTGCAAAAATCCGATTGCCTTAATCGATCTAACGCACAGTTTTTAGAATATCAGCAATCTGGCAAAAAAAAACCGCAGCATTTACGCTACGGTTTATTCATTAAGTGATTGTTATTAAGCCAGATATCTAGTTAACCACCCCAAAAATCGTTAGCAAAGATAACACCACTACTAACAAGATAAAGTTGCGTTTACTCAACGCGAGCATAGCTAAGGTAGGTTCGAGCTCTAAACAACTGGCATCTTGATGATGACTTTCCGTTGTTTGTTCATCATCTTCCACCTCATTAAACGCTAACACTTGCGCTGCCATGGCAGTTTCAGCCACTAACTGCCGCGCACTGACTTTAGGGTTGATCGCTAACTGGCGCCATACACTAAAGCCGCGATTAAATTCACCGCACAAAGAGAAGCCAAAAGAAAACAGGCGGCTAGGCAACCAATCCAGCACAAATAACAATTGCGCCACTAAAGGTAAATTAAGCTGGCGTCGGCGGCGCTGCTCGTCATAAAAACGTACAGTGCAATAAAACACTGCGCCCACAGGCCCTAAGAAAATAAAGAATAAAGCAATGGCGCCATAAAAACGGTAATTGATCCAAGCAACGCTCTGCCCCACCTTTAAGCCGAGATCGCGACTATTAATGGCATCTAAGCATTCGCTGCAATCTAACTGGCCCGCATAGTGATAACAAGCTTGTATATCGCCGCGGCAAGCCGCTTGAATATAACGCTTAAATATTTGGCGTTGATCTAAATGGCTAAAACATAAAATCGCCACCAGCACCCACAAGGTTAATGAGAGCGCGCCCCAAAACATGCCTTGCACGGCATAGAGCAGCAAAGCCACAGTCACACTTGGCAGCACTAAGGCTAATGCCAACAGCCCTAGATTGCGGACTTGTTTATCGCCAAACAAGGACAAATGATACCGATTAAGTAACCTGTCTAATTGCAGCGATAAAGGCAGCACCTTGAAACGCTCGACCAAGATAGCAACCAAAAAAGAAAACAGAGCCATGATATATCCTTGAATTATTGTGTCATGAGCTTAAGCAACACTAGGCTCAAGCTCGCAAAGCATCCATTAGCCCATAGTATCACTATCTTGACGCTTGCAAGCCTTGTCGGTAGCCAATCCAATCAAAACTGGCACCTGGATCATGTTTACGCCCTGGCGCAATATCGCTATGCCCACAAATTCTATCCACAGTTATTTTTGGATAAGCCACTGTTATGTCATTAGTTAATTTAATTAGTTGTCGATATTGCGCCGCGGTATAAGCAGTTTCCCCTGTGCCTTCAAGCTCAATACCTATGGCAAAATCGTTACAATTGTCACGGCCATCGAAACAAGACACACCCGCATGCCAAGCTCTGTCATCGCAGCTCACGTATTGAATAAGCTCACCATCACGGCGAATAAAAAAATGGGCTGACACTTCAAGGCCGTTTAGCTCAGCAAAGCTTGGGTGGGCCTTGCAATCTAAGGCTCCCATAAATAAGTCATCGACAAAGTGACCACTAAATTCCCCTGCGGGCAGGCTAATGTGATGAATGACTAATAAGCTCACTTCACTTAAATTCACCTGCCCTAAGCTCACGTCACCTTGCGGGCGCGCATTAAAAAACGGCGACGCCCGTTTACTGGCCGCTAAATACCAACCGTCTTGCCAAAGTAACCCAAGAGTTGCTGCATTTTTTTTGTGATTAATCATTAAGGCTGACTCCAATGACCTTAGCGGCTATGACTAGCCTGTTCTGCGCATTAAGTGCCACACACTGCGTCTATAGTAAAACAAATATGACTAGATATGTTTAAGAAGATGCAGCAGTAAATCAACCATGGCGAACGCATTAAATGCTTAAGTTTGGCCACCCGCAATCTAGCTCACACTTTGGCATTTATGCTACTCTCTAGCCAATTTCGAGTTGTTACTAGGATCCTGAACATGTTGGAAAATGATATTCGCCTTAGCGTTAAACAGGCGCTCGATGAAGATTTAGGCTTAGCCGCTCATCTTGGCAGCGATAACCCACTGGATCACGATATTACCGCCCAATTAATCCCTGCTGACAAGTACGCCGAAGCCACTTTAATTACCCGTGAAGATGGCGTGTTTTGCGGCAAAGCGTGGGCCGAGCAAGTGTTTAATCAACTGGGCGGCGATGTTGCCTTGCACTGGCATGTGGATGATGGTGATTTAGTTATCGCCAACCAAGTGCTATGCGAATTCAGTGGTCCAGCCCGCGCGATTTTAACCGGCGAGCGCACCGCCATGAACTTTATTCAAACCTTAAGCGGCGTTGCTAGCTTAACTAAGCGGTATGTCGATAAGCTAAGCGGCACCCACACTCGCTTACTTGATACCCGTAAAACCATACCTGGGCTTAGAACCGCGCAAAAATATGCAGTGACCTGCGGCGGCGGTAAAAACCATAGAATCGGTTTATTTGATGCTTTCCTTATTAAAGAGAACCACATCATGGCATGCGGTGGTATTGCCGCGGCGATTAAAGCGGCGCGCGCAGTCGATGCCACTAAGCCTGTGGAAGTGGAAGTGGAAAACTTAGATGAGCTCACGCAAGCCCTAAATGGCGGCGCCGATATTATCATGCTCGATAATTTTGAAGTGAGCCAAATGCTTGATGCTGTGGCTATCAATCAAGGCTTTATCGCCCAAGGGCAACACACTAAGCTTGAAGTGTCAGGCAATGTCACCTTAGATACCATCACAGCTTATGCCAATACTGGGGTGGATTTTATCTCGGTCGGTGCGCTCACTAAGCATGTGCGCGCCCTTGACTTATCACTGCGCCTAAAAAGCTAAGCTCTAGCTGAAACTGAGTTCAATCTAAAACTAAGCTCTATTTAAAAGCCAAGCCAAATAAACGCCAGAGCAAGAAAATTAGCTAAATTAACTCGTCAGTTACCTGTTAACTGGCGAGATCATTTATAAAGTAACTCACCTTCACCCATCTTTGCCCTGCCAAAAATTCAATCCACTCGCTTTACGGGAACTTCCGCCCAAACTCAAAAAAAACTCACATTTTCGCGTCAGTCAATAGTTTGACTGCGTCAATCTTATTGTCGTTACTTGTCTTGCCGCCAAAGGGTTGGCGTAAATTTGACCGCTTAAGTAAATTTTTAAAGAGATACATCAATTTAGCGCAAAATTAACAAAACAAACGATTCCATTTGCGCCACAATTATACTAACGTATTACATGTAAGCCTTAATGCTATTAACAATCACCAAAGTTAATAACAGATAGAGCAAGCCTAGTGATTGCAGCTAAGCTTATTCTGTTTGAGTTCAGCAAGAATGCAGATGGAACTGACTAAAACAACAAGGTTTGGACACGCATAACCGCGAATTTAGCTAACTAGCTAAATCAGCAATGTGCGCTGAATGTAATACAAGCCCCTCACTCTACGCAATTATGCCAACAGCTACATTGCCCCGAGTGCTAGTCCCCTATCTTCAGCCTTGCGCGCTCGCGCACTCTTTAAGTTTTACAGTAAATTAATCTAATAAAAATAGGATAACTCAATGGTCACTTATCTATGATTCATGACCATTTTTGAGGGAAGCCAGCAAAGGCGCAACCCACAAGGACATCAGGGCAACACCCTGCACTTTTATTAATGGAGTCACACATGAAAGCGATTAACAAAACCAAGGGTTTTACCCTGATTGAACTGATGATAGTAGTAGCCATTATCGGTATTCTGGCCGCCATCGCGCTGCCCGCGTATAAAGACTATGTCACAAGTGCGGAAGGTAGTGCAGCAATGAAAGGCATTACCGCTTACGCCCAAAAAATCCAAGCTTGTCACCAAACAGCTATTGGCTGCGAAGGCATTAAAGCTGAAGTTGAAAAAAATAAAAAATTTAAAGCTCTAACGGCTGAACTTAAAAAAGATACTTCGATGGAATTGGTGTGGACTGAATCGAAATGCGTCTTAAAAGCTGAGTTTGATGGTGCAGGTGGGGTAACCTTTACCATGACGGGTGCAGCCGCTGATCTCGAATTATGTAAAAAAGGCGCAGGCTTATCAGCAGCAGCAGCAGCAGGCTAACCAGAAGCATAATCTATGTCTACCACTAGCCTACATTTAGGGTTATCGACCCTCTTCATTAAACAAGGGCTGCTCACCACTGAGCAGCTAAATGCAGCTATTGGTCAGTCAAAAAGCCGCCGCCAGAGCTTAGTTGCGACTCTGGTGGCGGATAATATTATCTCCGCTAAAACCATTTCTGAGCTTTGCTATCAAGAATACGGCACGCCGCTGCTTGATTTAGCCGAGTTTGATTTAAGCTTAATTCCAGAAAAATTTCTTAATAAAAAACTGATTGAAAAGCACCGCTGCCTGCCGCTGTTTGAGCGCGGTAAACGCCTGTATATCGCCACCTCTGATCCCACTAATTTTAATGCCCTCGAAGACTTTCAATTTAGTGCCGGCCTGCACGCAGAACCCATATTAGTAGAAGAAGATAAGCTCGCTAAAGCCCTTGAAAAGGTGCTTGAAGATGATTTATCTAGCCTAGATTTTGGCAATATGGATGAGTCGGCCTTGGCCGATATGGAAGTGCAAGATACCAGTAACAACCTTGATGATATTAAAGATGAGGCCGATGAAGCGCCTATCGTCATGTATATCAATAAGATTCTGACCGATGCCATTCGAAAAGGGGCGTCCGATTTACATTTTGAGCCTTATGAAAAACGCTACCGCGTGCGCTTTCGTATTGATGGTATCTTGCATCAAGTATCAGAACCGCCGATTAACTTAAGCAATCGAATATCGGCGCGCTTAAAGGTCATGGCCAAACTTGATATTGCTGAGCGCCGAGTGCCACAAGATGGCCGCATTAAAATGAAATTATCGCGCACCAAAAGCATAGATTTTCGAGTATCTAGCCTCCCAACCCTGTGGGGGGAAAAAATCGTAATGCGTATTTTAGACTCATCTTCTGCGCAGCTTGGTATTGAAAAACTCGGTTATGAGCCCGAGCAACAAGCCTTGTATATGGAGATGCTAGCCAAACCTCAGGGCATGATTTTAGTCACAGGCCCCACGGGCTCAGGCAAAACCGTATCCCTTTATACTGGCCTTAATATTCTTAATACCACAGAGCGCAATATTTCTACCGCCGAAGATCCGGTAGAAATAAACTTAGAAGGCGTCAATCAAGTTCACATTAATTTAAAGGCGGGGCTAACCTTTGCGTCCGCCTTGCGCTCATTCTTGCGTCAAGACCCAGATGTGGTGATGGTGGGTGAAATCCGTGACTTAGAAACCGCTGAAATTGCCATTAAAGCGGCGCAAACCGGTCACTTAGTATTAAGCACCTTACATACCAACTCGGCTTCCGAAACCTTAACCCGCTTAATCAATATGGGCGTGCCGGGTTACAACATAGCAAGTTCTGTCAATTTAATTATTGCCCAGCGCTTAGCCCGTAGGCTCTGCCCCCATTGCCGCGAGCCAGAAGATGTACCCCAACATGAATTGCTGCGTTTAGGCTTTAGTGAAGAGCAAATTGGCCACGGTTTTACCCTCTATAAGCCAGTGGGCTGCGATGCTTGCGCTGGCGGTTACAAAGGCCGAGTAGGTATTTATGAAACCCTAAAGATGAGTGATGAAATATCCCGCATCATTATGGAGGGTGGTAATTCCCTACAAATCAATGATGTTGCCAAGCAGCAAGGCATGAATGATTTGCGCCAATCTGGATTATTAAAAGTGATTCAAGGCATGACCAGCTTGGCAGAAATTAACCGCGTCACTAGTTTTTAAGTACGCTTAAGCTTTTTAAGCAGTGTTATTCAACATTCAAGTATTTCCAAGAGGTTCGAATGGCTAGCTCACTTGCCAAAAGCAAAAAATCCAGCGACAAAGCCGTTAAAGCTCAACCTAAGGTATTTACCTTTGCTTGGAAAGGCATAAATCGCGACGGTAAACGCACCAGCGGTGAGCTCAAGGGCACAAGTAACGCTGAAGTTAAAGCCATACTTAAGACACAAGGTATTACCACTAAATCTATTAACAAAAAGTCGGCACCATTATTTAAAAGTGAGAAGAAAATAACGGCCATGGATATCGCTATGGTCACTCGTCAAATCGCAACCATGTTAGCCGCTGGCGTGCCGATTGTGACTACCTTAGAACTATTAGGGCGCGGCCATGAAAAAGCTAAAATGCGCGAATTATTGGCCAATATCATTAACGACCTAAAAACCGGTATTCCACTTTCTGACTCGATTCGCCCTTATCGCCAGTATTTTGATGAACTCTATGTCGACTTAGTGGCAGCAGGCGAGCATTCCGGCGCCCTTGAGCAAGTGTTTGACCGCATTGCCCTTTATAAAGAAAAGGCCGAAGCCTTAAAGTCTAAAATTAAAAAAGCCATGTTTTACCCTGCCGCTGTGGTAGTAGTGGCAATTGGCGTAACCACCTTATTATTGCTAATGGTAGTGCCGCAATTTCAAGAAATCTTTAATGGCTTTGGCGCCGAACTGCCCGCCTTTACCCAGTTTATTATTGCCATTTCTGAAGCGCTGCAAGCCTCGTGGCATTACTTTGCCGGCGGCATTATTATTGGCATCTGGTTATTTAAACGCGCCCACCATAACTCACAATTATTTCGCGATCGCGTCGATGAAATGGTACTCAAAATCCCCGCCATAGGTGATATTTTGCATAAAGCGGCGATGGCACGCTTTGCCCGCACCTTAGCTACCACGTTTGCCGCGGGCGTACCATTAATTGATGGCCTAGAAAGTGCTGCCGGCGCCTCTGGCAATGCCGTATACCGCCAGGCTTTACTAAAGGTCCGCCAAGAAGTGATGGCCGGCATGCAAATGAACGTTGCCATGCAAACCACTAAATTATTCCCTGACATGCTGATCCAAATGGTGATGATAGGTGAAGAGTCGGGATCCCTTGATAACATGCTCAACAAGGTCGCCAATATCTATGAGATGCAGGTGGATGACGCCGTTGATGGCTTATCAAGCTTAATTGAACCTATCATGATGGTAGTAATTGGTACCTTAGTCGGCGGCCTGATAGTAGGCATGTACTTACCTATTTTTGAAATGGGTAATGTGGTTAGCTAAGAGTGGTTGGCGACTAATGGTTGGCTACGTTAAGCCCCAATTAAGCCTATTATCAGGCTTAAGTATGTTAGCGTATCAACTAGCGCATTCATTAGCCCATAAATTTGCGTTCCAAGCCTGCAAAATCGCGGTAACATAGCTTAATAGCCAAAAGAATAAACCATTAATGATTAAGCCCTTTATCACTAAGGGCTTAGTTGTTTTTAAGTCCTTAATCCAGACGCCCGCAACTACTGGGCTTACAGCCAAAGAATAACTTTATGACCGAATTTATCGCCTTAATGGACTCCCAACCTTGGCTGTTTTATAGCCTAAGTTTTATCTTTGCCGCCACCATAGGCAGTTTTCTTAATGTGGTTATCCATCGCCTGCCGATTATGATGAAGCGCGAATGGCAGCAAGAATGCCATGATTATCTTGAGCATAACGAGAATATTAAGCTAGACCCTAAGCAGCTCAAACCTATCTTAAGCGCCTTAAGAGCGCCACAAGATGGCTACCCCGCTAAATACAATTTAATCGTGCCAGGTTCGGCCTGCCCCAAGTGTCACACTGCCATTAAGCCTTGGCAAAATATCCCTGTGCTTGGCTGGTTGTTATTAAAAGGCAGGTGCGGCCATTGCAGCACGCCAATTTCTAGTCGCTACCCGTTAGTGGAAGCCTTAACCGGATTACTAGTGACTGTGCTCGCTTGGCATTTTGGCGCCACCAGCGCTTTTGCTTGGGCAAGCTTATTAACCTTTGGCTTGGTTGCCATGACTTGGATAGATTTTGATGAGATGCTACTGCCTGATCAACTCACGCTGCCACTATTGTGGTTAGGGCTGCTACTTAATCTTAATGGTCTTTATACCGATATTTACTCAGCCGTGATTGGCGCCATGGCAGGGTATTTAAGTTTATGGTCAGTATTTTGGGGCTTTAAATTACTCACAGGCAAAGAAGGCATGGGCTACGGTGATTTTAAGCTAATGGCGCTGTTTGGCGCTTGGCTTGGTTGGCAAATGCTGCCATTAATTATCTTATTATCATCGGTTTTAGGCGCCGTTATTGGCATAGGTTTAATGCTAAGTAAACGCATGGAGCAAGGTAGCCCTATGCCGTTTGGCCCTTATATTGCACTCGCAGGTTGGATAGCCCTACTGTTTGGTGAGTCTATTACTCAGTGGTATTTAGCAAGCTTAGCGTAGAGGATTTATGAGCCAGATGATTATCGGTCTTACCGGCGGCATAGGTAGTGGCAAAACCACAGTCGCCAATATGTTTGCAAGCTTTGGCATTGATTTAATTGATGCCGATATTGTGGCGCGTGAAGTGGTGGATGTTGGCACTGCTGGCCTTAAGGCAATTACTGCCCACTTTGGCGCAGATATTTTGGATGACAGCGGCGCGCTTAATCGCAGCTGCTTACGAGAACTGATATTTAGTGAGCCCGAGCAAAGGCTGTGGCTTAACAGTTTACTGCACCCACTGATTCGCGAAGAGATGCTCAAGCAAACCAACACAGCAACATCTAGCTACGTGATTTGGGTCGTGCCCTTGCTATTTGAAAACGGCTTAGATAGCTTAGTTAATCGCAGCTTATTGGTCGATGTTGACCCTTCGCAGCAAATTGCCCGCACAGCCGCGCGCGACCAAGTAACCAATGAGCAAGTGCAAAACATCATTAATAGCCAGATGGCACGCGCCGACAAACTTAAAATGGCTGATGATGTAATCAATAATAATCAAGATGTTGTAGCGCTTAAAGCCAGAGTGGCCGCGCTTCACCAACACTACTTAACGCTAGCTAGCAAGGCTTAAACCGCTTATGAGTATTATCTTTGAACAGCCGCTTAACGAAAAAATGCGCAGTTACTTGCGCTTAGATTACTTAGCCGAGCAGCTTAAGCTGAGCTTAGAGAATGATCATCAACATCAAGGGTTTTTACCGCTATTTTCCTTATGCGAACTCACAGAGCGCTGCGATTATCGCAGCGATGTGATTAAGGATATTGATAGGCACCTTGCGGCGATTTATGAGTGGAACCAGTATCCCGACATAGATAACAGCGAACTCGCAAGCTTTGCCGCGGATTTAACCTTAGCCCGCGAGCAGCTACAAAAACCTGAGCGTTTAGGCAGCTTTTTAAAACAAGATAAGTTTTTAGCGGCGCTCAAGCAAAGGCTTAGCATGCCTGGGGCAAGCTGCAACTTTGACTTACCTCAGTTGCACTTTTGGCTCGCCAAAAGCTGGCCACAGCGCCAGCAAGAGTATCAAGCTTGGTGCCAACACTTTTGGCCGCTACTCACTCCTATTCGCATCATACTGACCTTAAGTCGCGCTAATGCGCAGTTTGTGCCGCACCTTGCCAACCGAGGCTTTTATCAAGAACAAAGCCAAGGAGAGCTGAATTTACTGCGCGTGCGCGTGCCAGCCAACGTAAGTTGTTACCCAACTATTAGTGGCCTGCGCAATCGCTTTTCTATCCATTTTGTCGACTTTAGCAGCCAAAAACACACAGATGCCGATATCGCTTTTGATGTCGCCTATTGCCGCTAACTTATTAACTTAGTCAGCTGGCCGCCAATTTAACTTAACCCGATTGCGCCCAAGTTCATCAGCAGACAGATTGCACTCGCAACATGAGCTGATACACTAGCGCCATTTACCTTAGGCGCAAATCTTATGACACTCACAGTTAAGTGCCCCACCTGCCAAACCTTAGTCCCGTGGAATAGTGATAGCCTGTTCCGCCCCTTTTGCAGCGAAAGATGCAAGCTTATCGATTTAGGCGAATGGGCCAGTGAAAGCTATGCCATTCCCGTTAAGCAAGAGTTTGATATCGATGCCTTAGATGACATTGGTTATGATGAAGGCGACTTTTTCAAACAGGATGATAAATGAGTCAACGCGTACATGTTGCCGTCGGCGTCATTATTAACGACCGCGGCCAAGTGTTACTGGCCAAACGGCCAGCGCACTTACATCAAGGCGGTAAATGGGAGTTTCCGGGCGGCAAAGTTGAAGCACTTGAACAAGTAACCGATGCACTAGTGCGTGAACTCGCTGAAGAAGTGAATCTCACCGTGCATGCCAGCACGCCGTTTATGCTGCAAAGTTTTGATTACTCAGATAAACAAGTGCTATTAGATATTCACTTGATTAGCGATTTTAGTGGCGATGCCATTGGGCTTGAAGGCCAAGAAGTGCGCTGGGTAAACCAAGCTGAATTACCAAGCTTTGATTTCCCTGCCGCCAATCAAGCCATAGTAGAAAAACTGCTAGAGCTTAGTAGCCATTAGCATTCAAAATAATCGCTGCAATACCGCCAAGATAGCAATCTCACTGTCCTTGGCGGTAACCTCTCATACTTAGCTGAGCCGCTGTAACCAGTGCTAAGGATTAACACCCATTGGCCGTAAACGACTTTAACCTACTTGAGTTAATGCCTCACAATCAACCAATCCTCCGTCAATAATCCTCTAGCCATATTGCGGCGGCATTTATTGAATGTCATTTCATCGTTAATTGCTAATTCCATCCAAGCTGCATTCTTGCTATCCCAATCTTGTGATACTCACTATTTTTCCTTGTGGATTGTCTCGCGCTAGCATTACCTCATACCAGCCTTGCTGTTTATAGGCAATAAGATTACGAACTATTACCGGGAGAAACTATGAAGAAGGCATACAGCTTAGCATTGCTCGCAATGCGTGACTATAGGCGCGCAAGTTCAAAGCGCTAAAACCCCATCGGTACAAGAACAGAGGGTGCAAGAGCTGCTGGCGCATGATAAGGCAAGCGCCGACATGATTATCACTAACGCCAAGATTTATGGTTTTGATGAGGCTGATACTATTGCCATTGCTGCTGGCAAGATTGTCTTTGTTGGCCATGAAGATGAAGTAGATGAGTATCACACTAGCGCCACTGAGGTAATAGATATTGAGCAAGCCTTTGTCATGCCAGGATTTATTGATAATCACAACCATGTGTTTGAAGCAGCATCGCCAGCGGGTAGCAGCTGCGAGCTCAACATCAGTGCCGCGCTCACTGAGCAAATTGCCTATTTAACAGCATGCCGTAAGCAAGCGACTCCAAACGCTTGGGTGCTGGGTTATGGCTTTTCACTGGACGCGATTTTAAATGACGCTAATAGCACTACGCCGCTGGCCGTTATTGATAGCATTTTTCCCGACCAGCCCGTCATCATCATGGAGCAAACATCTCACTCCATGTGGGTTAACTCAGTTGCGCTGAAACGCGCAGGCATTACTAAAGATTTCCCTGAGCCACAAGGCGGCAAAATTCTTAAAGATGAACACGGCGAGCTTAATGGCATCTTATTTGATAACGCTGGCGATATAGTGATGGAGATGGCATGGAACAGCCTCAATGATCAGTTTAATCAAAGCTATGACGGCTTAATGACCGGCCTTGCTGAAGCCGCCGCCCATGGAATTACTACCATAGGCGATGGCCGCATATATTGGAAACGTGGCTGGTTTGAAGTGTGGCAACAAGCGGAGAAAGACGGTGACTTAACTGCGCGCGTCTCTTTACGGCCATGGATTTACCCAGCCGATGCCATGGCGCCGCAATTAGCCTATTTAAAGAAAATCCAATCCAGTGATAAGTCGCGCTTACTACTGATAAACCAAGCCAAAATGTATAGCGATGGCATTTTCATTAACGGCACCGCTAAAACTTTGGCTCCGTATTTAGAGACTTATATCCCAGATGAACCCTATGGCATCAACTACATTGCGCCCAAGCAAATGACCACTTGGCTCGATAAGCTCAATCAGATTGGTTATAGCGCGCATATTCATGCCATTGGTGATGGTGCGGTGCGTGAGTCATTGAATGCTATTGAATATGTCCGCAGCCTTGGCTCGCAGCAAGCTTATAGCTTAACCCATGTAGAATTAGTGGATGCCAAAGATGTGCCACGTTTTGCCAAGCTCGATGTGATCGCAGATTTTCAGGTAGGCTCAGATTATGTGGCCAATCACGACCATCCATGGGCATTGCCGCTTCTTGGCAGCGAGCGCACCCACGCCATGATGAACTTAAAACCTATCTTTGATTCAGGCGCTAACATCACTTTAAGTAGCGACTGGAATGTGCGTGATATCAACCCATTAGTCGGCATAGCTAACAGCCTTAACATGGGAAGTACTGGCCTTAGCAATATTGATGCTGCCATAGATGCTTATACCATCAATGCCGCCGCAAGCTTAGGCATTAGCGATATTACTGGCTCAATTAAAGTAGGGAAATCGGCAGACTTAGTGATCTTAGCGCAAGACATTACCCGCCTACCTATCAATGCCATTGCTAACACTGAAATCTTAATGACCTTGCTGCAAGGCGAAGTGGTTTTTGATGCCGATGAATAGCCAGCGCTCAGCTAAACAGTAAACCCATCAGTGAACATCAGCAGCTAACATCAGCAACTAACACCATGCCGCCAACATTTTGGGCGGCATGGTTAGTTAAGTGGTTATGCAATAGCTGCTAGCTGGTACCTCGATCATTAGCCGCTAAGTTTTAAGTTCTAGGTATTAAGTTCTAGGCTTTAAGTTCTAGGTATGAACGCCAATTTAGCTATTTAACTGATTATGTTGCTTAAAAGTATTTATCACCTGACGGCCAATCTCGCACAGCGTAAAGCCGCTGCGCCAACAGAGTTCCACCTTGCGCGCAATCGCAGTCAGCTCAAAGTCACAACTAAGCTCTACCAGTTGACCGCTAGTAATCAGCGCGGCCACACTGTCTGCCGGCAAAAAGGCAAAACCCTTATTGTGTTTAAGCATGGCAATCAGTGACGAGATATCAGCAAATACGCCGTAACTTGGGCTAAAGCCATCGTTGTCATCATCCTTCACCCACCCCCACACCAGCTCGCGATATTCACTTTAATCATTGCTGTTAATGGCTCGGGTCTCAGCCAGCCTTGCTAGCGGATGGTCATGATGACACACTAAAATTTCTTGATAATGGCCTAAGCGGCAATAGTCAAAATGCTTATGGTGCAAGGTTACTGACTCATGGCTGATAACAACATCCACATAGCCATCCCTTAAATCTTGCTCGAGCTTAGTTTTATCATCGCGATACACTTCAACGCTTAATGGCGCGATACCGAGCACTAACGCCAGAGGCTCGGTAAACACCCTGTCAGGAATATAGTTTTCAACGCCAATAGTGAGCGAAGTCGGTTCACCTTGCGCCAACATAGCCGCGCTGCACACAAACTTATCCATCTGACTCAAGGTCTGCGTTAAGTGCGGCAATAAGCGCTCGCCATCGTTACTCAAGCTCGTTTTATTACCAGTGCGATCAAAAAAACTGATCCCAAGATCAATTTCCAGATCTGAAATCCATTGGCTCACCTGCGACTGCTTCTTACCGAGCTTACGTGCCGCCGCCGAAATCGAACCCGTTTCTATAGATAACAACAAAGCTTTTAAGTGAAGTGCATTCATCAGGAAATACTCAAAATAACAGCCGCTCCGACAGATTAATTTTTATCAAAGCCATTGATTAATAAGTACCATATCAGAGTCGCAGTGGTTGTTATAGTAATTCACAACAACCACTTACCTTACGCCAAATATTGCGTTATCCATTTATCGACAGCCTGTAATAGGCTCAACACCGATATGCCACTGCCTAGCGGTCTCAAGCCCATCAAGCCAATATATATCCGAACTTCCCGCAGCCCCCAGAAACTCAGATGACTGCAAATTTATAGTTAAATAGCACCTAAAGACGACCCCATCTCAATTAAGGCATTAAAACCACAGAGGTCGGTGTACATGCATTGCAGGAATGAAGTTTTGATAGCCAATTAGCTTAATGTGAACAGGGTTATAAATTCGGTAGCTAGTACTAAGCGCTGAATTGTATTAGTTACTGGCCGACGACATAGCACAAGAATCATTGATGAGGAGTTAGAACTTAACGGCTTATCAAGAAGCCATAAATCCGAGGGCGTTCAAAATTCTGTGTCAGGCTAATTTTTAAATTTCTAGCACGCTATCTAAACGCCCTTCAAAATAAATCGCTAACTGAGATAAACAAAGGCTCCAATTGTGGATTGGCATGGTCCATTTATCTGAGGCGTTTAATATGCCTGCATAAAGTAGCTTCAACAAGCTATTTTCATTAGGAAAAGCACCTTTGGTTTTGGTGAGCTTTCTAAATTGGCGATGTACCGCCTCAACGGCATTGGTCGTGTAAATCACTTTCCTGATATGTTCTGGGTACCTAAAATAATGGGACAAATTATGCCATTTGCGACGCCAAGAGTTGATTACCAGCGGATAAGCATCACCCCATTTGGCCTCCAGTTCGTCCAATGCCATCTCTGCGGCTTCTTTACTCACGGCTCGATACACAGGCTTTAAATCAGCCATAAACGCTTTCTGATGTTTTGAGGCGACATACTTCATTGAGTTGCGGATCTGGTGGATAACACCTAGCTGTGTTTCCGTATTAGGGAAGATACTGGCTATCGCCTCAGGGAAACCGGTCAAGCCGTCAACACAGGCGATAAGAATATCTTTTACACCACGATTATTAAGATCGGTCAGTACGGATAGCCAGTAATTAGCGCCTTCATTTTCGGATAAATGAAGCCCTAAAATTTCCTTTTTTCCTTTCATATTAAGCGCTAACAATGTGTAAACGGCTTTACTGACGTAACGCCCATCCTCTTTGACTTTATGAATGTATCGCATCAAGCCAAACGATAGGATAATGGCTATCTAATGGGCGCTGTTGCCACGCTTTAAGTTCGGGGATGAGTTTATCAGTGATAGCACTGACGGTTGCGTTAGACACATTGATCCCATACATATCTTCAACATGTTGATTAATATCGCGATAGCTCATACCTATACTGAACATCGATAACACTTTACGTTCGATTTCATCGGTTAGCGTAGTTTGGTTTTTCTTAATCAACTGAGGCTCAAAAGTGCCATTGCGGTCTCTAGGGGTGTCTAACTCAAAGTTACCGGACGGATGCTTAATGGTCTTAGGGGTTTTGCCATTTTTACGATTAGGCAGAGGATCATGCGCTAAATACTGCTCAAGCTCAGCCTGGAGAGCCGCTTCAGTGAGTTGCTTGATCAGTGGACCAAGAATGCTGTCTTTACCTGTGAGGCTTTTACCTGACTGCAGATCTTTAAGGGCTTGTTCGAAGTTAAAAGGTTGGGTCATGTGTCATTCCTGTTTTTGTATATTTTACTGAAATGACACAGAATTATGAACACTACCAACGGCTTATCAAGAAGCCATAAATCCATTGCATCTAGCGCGTTAGCTAACTAACTGGTAAGCGTCTGGGCAACTACACCTATCTTTTAAAATTCCATGGTAACAGGCTGTCGATATCCGGTGCTGGTTGGCACAGTTCATTAAGACAGGCCATGATGTAATCAAATGGTACTAAGCCATTGACCTTGGCCGTTTCTACTATGCTGTAAAGCGTGGCACTGGCATTAGCCCCATTAGCTGTCTGACTGAATAACCAATTTTTTCGGCCAATCACAAACGGTTTTACTGCTCGCTCTGCACGATTGTTATCAATACTCAATCTGCCATCATCAACATAACGAATGAGTTTGTGCCATTGATTAGCCAGGTAATTAGCTGCCTCCATCAGTTTGGTATTACCCACTAAATTGGGCTGGTTTTGCTCAAGCCATGCTTTTAGCTTGCCTAGGATAGGCAGGCTAGCCTCTTGTCTGGCAATGTACTTTTCATCTGTAGTTTTATCTTTGATGTGTGACTCTACACCGTACAATTTCTGGATAAGGCTTAATACCATATCCGCTTTGCCGGTTTTATTTTTGCCTTGCAGCTTTTTTGCCTCGATAAATTTACGACGAGCATGAGCCCAGCATCCCACTAAGGTTGCCTGTGTTTTTTCATAAGCTTGATATCCATCAAGATAATTGACCACGCAGGCGGCAGCCCGACTGTTATGGAAGTCGTAAAGCACAATATTAGGGATAGGATTATTCGGGGCTGGTGAATCTCGACCTGAGCAATAGACCCACATGTAGCTGTTCACTTTATCGGATTTCACCACTTTTAATGGCGTTTCATCCGCAAACAACGTGGGCTGTTTTAACAGCTCTGTTTTAAGCCGTTCAACTAATGGTGCGAAGAGTGTGGCTGATTTGTCTATCCAGCTGCTCATTGTCTGGCGACTGAGCTCAATGCCATATTGCTTAAACATCGCTTCCTGGCGATAAAGCGGTAACCCGTATTGGTATTTACTGGTGATAAGCTGACTGAGTAAACTGCTTGTAGCAATGCCTTTATTGATTGGCATTGCTGGCATTGAGGCTTGTTTAATCGGCGGTTGAGTCGAGGATTTATCACAGTGGCGGCAAGCGTATTTAGGCCTAATGTGCTCAATCACTTTGATTTGGGCTGGAATAAACTCAAGCTTTTCTGATTTATCCTCGCCCATTTTATGTAACTCACTGCCACAGCAATCACAGGTCTTATCTTTGATATCATGGATAACTTGCTCGCGAGGTAAGTCTTTTGGCAGTGGCTTACGCACAGGCTTTTTGCGGGTATAGCTAATGGTTTGTTGCTCGGCCTCAACGGCTTCAACAATCTCTTCTACTTCATTGAATAACTCGCCTTGCCCAACAAAGCCTTCAGCACTTTTGCCGAATTGTTTTTGTTGAGCCAAGCGCCAGCGCTCTTCCAAGGCTGCGATGAGTGCATCCTTCTGCGCTAACAGTTTTTCAAGTTCAGCAATGCGCTGTTTAAGGGCGAGTTCATTTTTCATGACGCCTATGTTAAGGCATATCGAAAGGCTTTGTAGTGCTAATTGACCTTGTTTTGATGATCATCAATTGATCGCAAATATTAACGTAGTTGCTTACCCGTCACATCAATTTTACTGTGGCCAATGACATCATAACCCCCTAATAACCCGTGTAATTGCTGCTCGGTTAATGTCATTGTGGGTGATATGAGTTTGGGCCATTTGAACTTATGCTTGTCTAATCGCTTATACCATAGCGCAAAGCCGGTGTTATCCCAATAAAGTAATTTGAGTTTATCGTGGCCTTTATTGCAAAACACAAAGAGTGCACCATTAAGGACGGACAGCTCTAGCTCTGCTTCGACTAAAGCCGCCAAACCGTTAATTGATTTACGAAAATCGACAGCATCGGCACATAAATAGACGGAAGGCACATCAACAAACATCTTCATACCATTAGCCCCTTAATGATGGTAAGGATATCTATTGTTGCTAAATCCGCTGAAAGAGTGAGTTGGCCAGTTCGGGTATCAAACAGCACTGGGTGTTGATGAGTTTGCGTGCAGACTTCAGTGGTGGTTTGTTTTAGTTGTATAAAGCGTGATTGAGTAGCGTGAGATGTTTGCTCTGACACGCTTGGCTGGTACTGTTGCTTACCCAGTAAAGCGCGCTGTTTATAATAGGTGGTAATCGAGACATTATGTTGCTGGCAAAATTCGATATTAGTGCCACTAAAAGTATTGCGTTGTAAAAGTAACTGTCGCCACTGCTGACTTGTTTTGTGAGTTGTCATCACCTGCTCCAAATTTATCAATGAGCAGATATTTTCAAATAATCAGATTAACGATGCGAGGTGTGGTTCGCTGGACGGTTACACTAACTGCATAAAAAACCTCTCAAAAAACTAACGAAAAAAGCCCGTTGCATGGCAACGGGCTTTATCGACTCTCTTGCGAGAAATTAGGCGCCTGGAGATGACCTACTCTCGCATGGGGAAACCCCACACTACCATCGGCGCGACTGCGTTTCACTTCTGAGTTCGGAATGGGATCAGGTGGTGCCACAGTGCTATGGTCTCCAGACAAATTTGGAATTCGGAAAGCTGTGAAAAAATATGGTGGTCGCTACTGGGCTCGAACCAGTGACCCCCTCCTTGTAAGGGAGGTGCTCTCCCAGCTGAGCTAAGCGACCTGGGATTTTTTGCTATTGAGTACTCAATCTTCAATCAAGTATTTTTCGATTCTTTCAGGCTTGTTCAGTAAAACCCATCTGGGTTGTATGGTTAAGCCTCTCGGGTCATTAGTACAAGTTAGCTCAACGCCTCACAACGCTTACACACCTTGCCTATCAACGTCCTAGTCTCGGACGGCCCTTCAGAGGACTTATAGTCCTAGGGATGACTCATCTTGGGGCTCGCTTCCCGCTTAGATGCTTTCAGCGGTTATCGATTCCGAACGTAGCTACCGGGCAATGCCATTGGCATGACAACCCGAACACCAGCGGTTCGTCCACTCCGGTCCTCTCGTACTAGGAGCAGCTCCCCTCAATCATCCAACGCCCACGGCAGATAGGGACCGAACTGTCTCACGACGTTCTGAACCCAGCTCGCGTACCACTTTAAATGGCGAACAGCCATACCCTTGGGACCGACTTCAGCCCCAGGATGTGATGAGCCGACATCGAGGTGCCAAACACCGCCGTCGATATGAACTCTTGGGCGGTATCAGCCTGTTATCCCCGGAGTACCTTTTATCCGTTGAGCGATGGCCCTTCCATTCAGAACCACCGGATCACTATGACCTACTTTCGTACCTGCTCGACGTGTCTGTCTCGCAGTTAAGCTGGCTTATGCCATTGCACTAACCGTACGATGTCCGACCGTACTTAGCCAACCTTCGTGCTCCTCCGTTACTCTTTGGGAGGAGACCGCCCCAGTCAAACTACCCACCAGGCACTGTCCCTAATCCCGATAAGGGACCTAGGTTAGAACATCAAAACTACAAGGGTGGTATTTCAAGGACGACTCCACACAAACTAGCGTTCATGCTTCAAAGTCTCCCACCTATCCTACACATGTAGGTTCAATGTTCAGTGCCAAGCTATAGTAAAGGTTCACGGGGTCTTTCCGTCTAGCCGCGGGTATACGGCATCTTCACCGCAATTTCAACTTCACTGAGTCTCGGCTGGAGACAGCGTGGCCATCATTACGCCATTCGTGCAGGTCGGAACTTACCCGACAAGGAATTTCGCTACCTTAGGACCGTTATAGTTACGGCCGCCGTTTACCGGGGCTTCGATCATGAGCTTCTCCGAAGATAACCCAATCAATTAACCTTCCGGCACCGGGCAGGCGTCACACCGTATACTTCATCTTGCGATTTTGCACAGTGCTGTGTTTTTGATAAACAGTTGCAGCCACCTGGTATCTGCGACTCCCGCTAGCTTAGAGAGCAAGTCTCATCACCGGCAGGAGCGTACCTTCTCCCGAAGTTACGGTACCATTTTGCCTAGTTCCTTCAGCCGAGTTCTCTCAAGCGCCTTGGTATTCTCTACCCGACCACCTGTGTCGGTTTGGGGTACGATTCCTGCTAACCTGAAGCTTAGAAGATTTTCCTGGAAGCATGGCATCAACTACTTCAGTCCCTTAGGACCTCGTCATCAGCTCTCAGCGTAAGTATTCCCGGATTTGCCTAAGAATACCGCCTACTACCTTAAACGCGGACTACCAACGCCGCGCTAGCCTAGCCTTCTCCGTCTCTCCATCGCAGTTAGCACAAGTACGGGAATATTAACCCGTTTCCCATCGACTACGCCTTTCGGCCTCGCCTTAGGGGTCGACTCACCCTGCCCCGATTAACGTTGGACAGGAACCCTTGGTCTTCCGGCGAGGGGGTTTTTCACCCCTTTATCGTTACTCATGTCAGCATTCGCACTTCTGATACCTCCAGCGTGGGTTACCCCTTCACCTTCAACGGCTTACAGAACGCTCCTCTACCGCGCATCTCTAATGAAATGCACCCGTAGCTTCGGTGACTAGCTTAGCCCCGTTACATCTTCCGCGCAGGCCGACTCGACTAGTGAGCTATTACGCTTTCTTTAAATGATGGCTGCTTCTAAGCCAACATCCTAGCTGTCTAAGCCTTCCCACATCGTTTCCCACTTAGCTAGTACTTTGGGACCTTAGCTGACGGTCTGGGTTGTTTCCCTTTTGACAACGGACGTTAGCACCCGCTGTCTGTCTCCCGCATAGTACTCATTGGTATTCGGAGTTTGCAAAGGGTTGGTAAGTCGGGATGACCCCCTAGCCTTAACAGTGCTCTACCCCCAATGGTATTCGTGCGAGGCGCTACCTAAATAGCTTTCGAGGAGAACCAGATATCTCCCGGTTTGATTGGCCTTTCACCCCCAGCCACAAGTCATCCGCTAATTTTTCAACATTAGTCGGTTCGGTCCTCCAGTTGATGTTACTCAACCTTCAACCTGCCCATGGCTAGATCACCGGGTTTCGGGTCTACACCTAGCAACTAAACGCGCAGTTAACACTCGGTTTCCCTACGGCTCCGCTATTCGCTTAACCTCGCTACTAAATGTAAGTCGCTGACCCATTATACAAAAGGTACGCAGTCACGGTCTCAAGAACCGCTCCCACTGCTTGTACGTATACGGTTTCAGGTTCTATTTCACTCCCCTCACAGGGGTTCTTTTCGCCTTTCCCTCACGGTACTGGTTCACTATCGGTCAGTCAGGAGTATTTAGCCTTGGAGGATGGTCCCCCCATGTTCAGACAACATATCACGTGTGCCGCCTTACTCGTTTTCATCTAAGGTTAGTTTTCATGTACGGGACTATCACCCTGTACCGTTGGACTTTCCAGACCATTCCACTAACACCCCCTAGACTTAAGGGCTAATCCCCGTTCGCTCGCCGCTACTTAGGGAATCTCGGTTGATTTCTTTTCCTCTGGGTACTTAGATGTTTCAGTTCCCCAGGTTCGCCTCATACAGCTATGTATTCACTGTATGATGACCACTTATGTGGCCGGGTTTCCCCATTCGGACATCGTTAGCTCAAATGCTTGTTACTAGCTCGCCAACGCTTTTCGCAAGTTACTACGTCCTTCATCGCCTCTGACTGCCAAGGCATCCACCGTATACGCTTAGTCACTTAACCATACAACCCAAATGAGTTTCACTTGAGCGTATTGCAACTAGCTGGTTTTACTGTCTCTTGCTTTCGCAAAAGAACGCCTTGATTTACTTCATTTCTGAAGTTAAAGAATATCCAAAACACTTGATTAAAGTATTTTGAGAACTCAATTTTGTATCACCTAATGCTCGCGCACTAAGTTCTACTATCAGCTTTCCAAATTTTTAAAGAACGACATCCCTTCAAAGGAAGGTAATGTTTTGCTCGTCAACAAGACAAGGCAATCTGTGTGAACACTCAACAGTAATTCTAAATCGCATAGGTAAGGAGGTGATCCAGCCCCAGGTTCCCCTAGGGCTACCTTGTTACGACTTCACCCCAGTCATGAACCACACCGTGGTAAACGCCCTCCCCGAAGGGTTAAGCTATCTACTTCTGGTGCAGCCCACTCCCATGGTGTGACGGGCGGTGTGTACAAGGCCCGGGAACGTATTCACCGTGGCATTCTGATCCACGATTACTAGCGATTCCGACTTCATGGAGTCGAGTTGCAGACTCCAATCCGGACTACGATCGGCTTTGTGAGATTAGCTCCACCTCGCGGCTTTGCAACCCTCTGTACCGACCATTGTAGCACGTGTGTAGCCCTACTCGTAAGGGCCATGATGACTTGACGTCGTCCCCACCTTCCTCCGGTTTATCACCGGCAGTCTCCCTAGAGTTCCCACCATTACGTGCTGGCAAATAAGGATAAGGGTTGCGCTCGTTGCGGGACTTAACCCAACATTTCACAACACGAGCTGACGACAGCCATGCAGCACCTGTCTCAGAGTTCCCGAAGGCACTAAGCTATCTCTAGCGAATTCTCTGGATGTCAAGAGTAGGTAAGGTTCTTCGCGTTGCATCGAATTAAACCACATGCTCCACCGCTTGTGCGGGCCCCCGTCAATTCATTTGAGTTTTAACCTTGCGGCCGTACTCCCCAGGCGGTCTACTTAATGCGTTAGCTTGAGAGCCCAGTGTTCAAGACACCAAACTCCGAGTAGACATCGTTTACGGCGTGGACTACCAGGGTATCTAATCCTGTTTGCTCCCCACGCTTTCGTGCATGAGCGTCAGTCTTTGTCCAGGGGGCCGCCTTCGCCACCGGTATTCCTTCAGATCTCTACGCATTTCACCGCTACACCTGAAATTCTACCCCCCTCTACAAGACTCTAGTTTGCCAGTTCAAAATGCAATTCCCAGGTTGAGCCCGGGGCTTTCACATCTCGCTTAACAAACCGCCTGCGCACGCTTTACGCCCAGTAATTCCGATTAACGCTCGGACCCTCCGTATTACCGCGGCTGCTGGCACGGAGTTAGCCGGTCCTTCTTCTGTAGGTAACGTCACAGCTAACGGGTATTAACCGTCAACCTTTCCTCCCTACTGAAAGTGCTTTACAACCCGAAGGCCTTCTTCACACACGCGGCATGGCTGCATCAGGGTTTCCCCCATTGTGCAATATTCCCCACTGCTGCCTCCCGTAGGAGTCTGGGCCGTGTCTCAGTCCCAGTGTGGCTGATCATCCTCTCAGAACAGCTAGGGATCGTCGCCTAGGTGAGCCTTTACCTCACCTACTAGCTAATCCCACCTGGGCTTATCCATCAGCGCAAGGACCCGAAGGCTCCCCTGCTTTCCCCCGTAGGGCGTATGCGGTATTAGCAGTCGTTTCCAACTGTTATCCCCCACCAATGGGCAAATTCCCAGGCATTACTCACCCGTCCGCCGCTCGCCGGCAAAGTAACAAGTTACTTCCCGCTGCCGCTCGACTTGCATGTGTTAGGCCTGCCGCCAGCGTTCAATCTGAGCCATGATCAAACTCTTCAATTAAAGTTTTGTTCGGACCCGAAAGTCCTGCTCAATGAATTCTGTCGATTCGATGATAAATCATCAAATTTGCATGTTATGCGGACATCGTTCGTTGAAGCCTCTTGCGAGACGTGTTAAATCGTTGTCGATTTATCAACTACTGTGAATGTCCACACAGATTTGCTTGTCTTCTACTTGTTAAAGAACGTTGCCGCTACGGGCTAGGGATGCGTATTCTACGCATTTCCTGTTGTGCGTCAAGTGTTTTATTCAACAACTTGTCGCCACTTCTGAATACCTTAAGTAGTCAGTAAGTCGTCACTATCGGCTGCGTTGCCGCGCCATCTCGTGTCGATGGGCTGCATTATAGGGAGTGTTCGCTATTGTGCAAGCGCTTTTCGCCATAAAGTGTCATTATTTATTTACACTCAACTTACGACCATGACGCGCACAACTTACCCCCAGAGTTACCCACAGCGCATTCATAAATTCAGTAGGCTGGACCTCGCGGATCTCTCGCTCTATCAAGGTTATCCATGACGAACTTCCCCAGTGAAAGGGCTAATCCCTTTGGTTTTCGCTAAGCCACCATCATCAAAAAGCACCATAATTCACTTATCGCGCAATAAAAAACTCTAACCAAGCTTTCTTTGGCACAAAAAACACTTCAAAGTGAACCCAATGGAAACCTTACATAATTTTCATCGGCTCTGAGTCAGCGTTTTGTGGCAAGAGTCAATCATCGCAATGACAATTAAACTTATCGCTGAGTGAACATTTAACCTAATTTTGGTGGCAGTGTTGCTGCCAAACAGTCCATCCCATAAGAATTGATAAGAGAAAGATGTTTATACCAATTGAATTAATTAATTGACCAGATTAATCCAACATCTATGGCACATTTTAATTACTCGGCTTGGCTCGCTTCTAAAACGATTCCATGCTTTAGTACATTGATTCACTATATCCTCGTATCCATCAAAACAACGGTTGGCTAGTTCATTTTGTCTCATCCATTGCCATACTTGCTCGACAGGATGGAGCTCAGGTGAATACGGTGGCAATTTGATGATGGTGAGATTATCGAACTCGTCTGCTAAATACTGTTGGTGCCAACCTGCACCATCCATAATAACCACAGCATGTCGCCCTGAAGGAGTAGCTTGAGAGATCAATGACAAATGCTCAATCATCACATCTTTATTACTACATGGTGTGATTAGGGCTTCAGTTTTACCGTTGCTGGGGCAGACTGCACCGAATAGGTAGGCGTATTCGAATTGTTGTTGCTTAATTGCTCTTGCTCTTGCTCTTGCTCTTGCTCTTGCTCTTGCTCTTGCTCTTGGTCTTGGTCTTGGTCTTGGTCTTGGTCTTGAGCATTTTATCGCCCAAACACGAGTTGTCGTATTTTGTTGGCCAAATCTGGCTTCATCTTGAAACCATACATCGATCCGATCAAGCGCTAAGTGGCCAGGGGTGTTAAGGATCGTTTCCATATGGAAGGTTTTTAAAAAGGCGTTGAGCCTCTTCATTTTGTTTAGGATGCTTGGAGCGGCTTGTTATCCAAGAAAATCCTAATTGATGAAGTAGCTTATAGACATTTCTACCTTCATATTCAACACCAAATTGAGCCTGTATAAACTCACCAACTTCTTTTGCCTGTAGTCGTCCACCATGACTAGCAACACTTCTTTCCTTTACAAAACTAGCGACCATTTCTAATTGTTGTGGGGTTAACCTAGATGGGTGACCTGGATTAGGCTTATCCTTTAAACCATCAATTCCGTTCGTCAAGTAGAGGCTGACCCACTTATTGACACTTCCTCTAGCAACCCTTAGGTACCTTGCGATCTCTGTTCTTGATTTGCCTTCAAGAAAATGACAGATGGCAGATGGCAGATGGCAGATGGCAAGATAACGAACTTTAATGCGAGTGCGTTTTTCCTTTTTTGCTAAGCGCTCTCATAGACAGGATCTTAAGAGTTAACGCTTTTATTTAGATAGAAAAATGGCCTTATTTGTGATCTGATAATTGTCGCCAAACAAACCATCAAACACAAAAAGGCCAGTGTTGATTATCTCTCTTAAAAAGCAGTTTATGCAATTCTTTAGCGCTCACTTTCTTCAAAAAACGGCAAAAAATATTGGCCTCATGAAACGATGTCGAGCGATTTTGCCCGAACAACTTGTACTCAGTCTGATTTCGGCGCTCAGTAAGGGGAATTGTACTTCAATTGCCGATCTGCTCAGGCAGTTCAACGGGATGTGTCTGACCGAAATGGATAATGTGGCTTACAAACCTTTTCACAATCAGCTCAGAAAAGAAGCTTTTCCTCTATTCATGCGTCAGTTAGTACAGTTTGCTATCGCACAATTTGCCCGGCAGCAATGTGCTCAATTACCCGATAAGATGTCTTGTTTTAATGATGTGTTGCTCCAAGATGGTAGTTCTTTTCACGTTCATAGGCAGTTGGCATCTGTTTATCCAAGCCGCTTTAAGCGTAACCCTGCAGCGATAGAGTGCCATATGACCATGTCTCTCAAAACCTTTAGTCCTACTGCAATGACGATTAGTGCCGACACGGCTTCGGAGAGAGATTATCTTCCTAAACCAGCAACGATGGACAACAAATTGCTGCTAGCAGATGCAGGTTACCCAGACTTTGATTACTTTGCCGAGCTTGAGCGGCATGGAGGGTTCTACATTTTTCGGGGAGCCAAATCCCTCAACCCGACGGTCATCGAAGCGAGGAACTGTAAAGGTCGAACACTGACTAAGTTGGCAGGCAAAAAACTCAAAGAGATTACGCGCCGCACCAATCGGACAGAGGTGCTTGATTTGGCGGTTTGTAGAGGCAATCAGACATTTCGGGTAATAAGACGCTGGTTTGCCGAAGAACAACGATTTTGCATTTGGCTTACTAATCTGCCACGAGAAACCTACTCTGCAGATGATATTATGGCAATTTATCGCTGTCGCTGGCAGATAGAGCTGATGTTTAAAGAGTTGAAATCTCATACTAACTGGCAGCGATTTGCTACAGCACAAAAAGCCATCGTTGATGGCTTAGTCTGGGCCAGTTTATTGGCATTGTGCATTAGACGCAGTACGGCACTGCAGATAATGCCTTCAGTTTCGTTATTCAAGGCTGCAAAGAATGTTGATGTGTGGCTGCTGCCCATATTTGAGTGCATTAGCCACAAATCATGGTCAGAAATAATAGATAAGATTGATTGGGCGATCCGTTATATAACGAAGAACGCCCCAAAAGCACAACAGAGAAAATCTAAGAAAGACATAACGTTAGATGGAATTTATGAACAGCTTAATGCTTAAGGTTCAGTCTATGAAGCGCTCTAACTCTGTAATAGACATATAGGTACCTATTCATAGTGGAGGCACTAATTAGATCACATATTTAGTTCGTAACCGTCCAGCGAACCACACCTCGCATCGTTAATCTGATTATTTGAAAATATCTGCTCATTGATAAATTTGGAGCAGGTGATGACAACTCACAAAACAAGTCAGCAGTGGCGACAGTTACTTTTACAACGCAATACTTTTAGTGGCACTAATATCGAATTTTGCCAGCAACATAATGTCTCGATTACCACCTATTATAAACAGCGCGCTTTACTGGGTAAGCAACAGTACCAGCCAAGCGTGTCAGAGCAAACATCTCACGCTACTCAATCACGCTTTATACAACTAAAACAAACCACCACTGAAGTCTGCACGCAAACTCATCAACACCCAGTGCTGTTTAATACGCGAACTGGCCAACTCACTCTTTCAGCGGATTTAGCAACAATAGATATCCTTACCATCATTAAGGGGCTAATGGTATGAAGATGTTTGTTGATGTGCCTTCCGTCTATTTATGTGCCGATGCTGTCGATTTTCGTAAATCAATTAACGGGTTGGCGGCTTTAGTCGAAGCAGAGCTAGAGCTGTCCGTCCTTAATGGTGCACTATTTGTGTTTTGCAATAAAGGCCACGATAAACTCAAATGACTTTATTGGGATAACACTGGCTTTGCGCTGTGGTATAAGCGATTAGATAAGCATAAGTTCAAATGGCCCAAACTCATATCACCCACAATGACATTAACCGAGCAGCAATTACACTGGTTATTAGGGGGTTATGATGTCATTGGCCACAGTAAAATTGATGTGACGGGTAAGCAACTACTTTAATATTTGCGATCAATTGATGATCATCAAAACAAGGTCAATTAGCACTACAAAGCCTTTCGATATGCCTTAACATAGGCGTCATGAAAAATGAACTCTCCCTTAAACAGCGCATTGCTGAACTTGAAAAACTGTTAGCGCAGAAGGATGCACTCATCGCAGCCTTGGAAGAGCGCTGGCGCTTGGCTCAACAAAAACAATTCGGCAAAAGTGCTGAAGGCTTTGTTGGGCAAGGCGAGTTATTCAATGAAGTAGAAGAGATTGTTGAAGCCGTTGAGGCCGAGCAACAAACCATTAGCTATACCCGCAAAAAGCCTGTGCGTAAGCCACTGCCAAAAGACTTACCTCGCGAGCAAGTTATCCATGATATCAAAGATAAGACCTGTGATTGCTGTGGCAGTGAGTTACATAAAATGGGCGAGGATAAATCAGAAAAGCTTGAGTTTATTCCAGCCCAAATCAAAGTGATTGAGCACATTAGGCCTAAATACGCTTGCCGCCACTGTGATAAATCCTCGACTCAACCGCCGATTAAACAAGCCTCAATGCCAGCAATGCCAATCAATAAAGGCATTGCTACAAGCAGTTTACTCAGTCAGCTTATCACCAGTAAATACCAATACGGGTTACCGCTTTATCGCCAGGAAGCGATGTTTAAGCAATATGGCATTGAGCTCAGTCGCCAGACAATGAGCAGCTGGATAGACAAATCAGCCACACTCTTCGCACCATTAGTTGAACGGCTTAAAACAGAGCTGTTAAAACAGCCCACGTTGTTTGCGGATGAAACGCCATTAAAAGTGGTGAAATCCGATAAAGTGAACAGCTACATGTGGGTCTATTGCTCAGGTCGAGATTCACCAGCCCCGAATAATCCTATCCCTAATATTGTGCTTTACGACTTCCATAACAGTCGGGCTGCCGCCTGCGTGGTCAATTATCTTGATGGATATCAAGCTTATGAAAAAACACAGGCAACCTTAGTGGGATGCTGGGCTCATGCTCGTCGTAAATTTATCGAGGCAAAAAAGCTGCAAGGCAAAAATAAAACCGGCAAAGCGGATATGGTATTAAGCCTTATCCAGAAATTGTACGGTGTAGAGTCACACATCAAAGATAAAACTACAGATGAAAAGTACATTGCCAGACAAGAGGCTAGCCTGCCTATCCTAGGCAAGCTAAAAGCATGGCTTGAGCAAAACCAGCCCAATTTAGTGGGTAATACCAAACTGATGGAGGCAGCTAATTACCTGGCTAATCAATGGCACAAACTCATTCGTTATGTTGATGATGGCAGATTGAGTATTGATAACAATCGTGCAGAGCGAGCAGTAAAACCGTTTGTGATTGGCCGAAAAAATTGGTTATTCAGTCAGACAGCTAATGGGGCTAATGCCAGTGCCACGCTTTACAGCATAGTAGAAACGGCCAAGGTCAATGGCTTAGTACCATTTGATTACATCATGGCCTGTCTTAATGAACTGTGCCAACCAGCACCGGATATCGACAGCCTGTTACCATGGAATTTTAAAAGATAGGTGTAGTTGCCCAGACGCTTACTTTAGTTCAATTGGTATCATACCAATCCGCATTAAATATTGCCCACTTTGGCCCAGTCTCTTGTACACAAACTTTTTACTCTGTCCTTGCACTGAATAAATGTATTCCAAGCACTGCAACACTGCTCAACGATATCGTTATAGCCTTCAAAACATCTATTGGCTAAACAGTGTTGTCTTAGCCATTGCCATACCTGCTCTATTGGATTTAGCTCTGGAGAATAGGGAGGTAATTTGAGAACTGATAAATTATCAAAGTCTTTGGCTATATCGTCTGTATGCCACCCCGCGCCATCGATGATAACAAGAGCATACCTATCCGAGTGGGTTGCTTCTGAAATTTGCTTCAAGTGTTGCCTCATCGCCTCCCGGTTAACAAAGGGAGTGACCAACGCTTCAGTTGCCCCCGTTGATGGGCAAACAGCCCCAAACAGATAAGCATATTCAAATTGTTGCTGCTTTACCGCTCTGGGGCGAGAGCCTTTTGTTGCCCACAGTTTGGTCGTTGTATTCTGCTGACCAAATCGCGCTTCATCTTGAAACCAAATATCGACACTATCTAAAGAAATATAAACAGGGATCGTTGCGATCGTTTTAGAAATGAGTTTTTTTAAATTCAGCTTGAGCTTCTAAGGATTGTTTGGGGTGCTTAGAACGACTGGTAATCCAGCTTAAACCTATACTTTTCAATATTTTATATACATGGTTTAGATGGTAATGGATACCAAACTGCTGTTCTATATAGGATTGAATATCGACGCCCGTTAATCGTCCACCTAATTCTGAGCGACTTAAATCGTCTATATATTGATAAAGAGTCCGCTTTTGCTGTTCGCTAAGTTTACTCGCATTTGTCGATCTCATATTGGCTTTCAAACCATCAATGCCAGAATCTAAGTACTTTTTAACCCATTCATTGACACTGCGACGACTAACCTTGAGTTGCCGAGCAACTTGAGCACGATTGTGACATTCCAAGAAGCAAGAAACAGCCAAAATGCGAATACGCATGCGGGCGTCTTTTTCTGACTTTGATAATCTAACGAGTTCAACAGAGGTGTAATTTTTCACAGAATAGAATGAGTTGAAAATGATGAGTGTATTAGATCACAATTTAGTACGGATTGGGTAACCGTCCAGCGAACCACACCTCGCATCGTTAATCTGATTATTTGAAAATATCTGCTCATTGATAAATTTGGAGCAGGTGATGACAACTCACAAAACAAGTCAGCAGTGGCGACAGTTACTTTTACAACGCAATACTTTTAGTGGCACTAATATCGAATTTTGCCAGCAACATAATGTCTCGATTACCACCTATTATAAACAGCGCGCTTTACTGGGTAAGCAACAGTACCAGCCAAGCGTGTCAGAGCAAACATCTCACGTTACTCAATCACGCTTTATACAACTAAAACAAACCACCACTGAAGTCTGCACGCAAACTCATCAACACCCAGTGCTGTTTGATACCCGAACTGGCCAACTCACTCTTTCAGCGGATTTAGCAACAACGGATATCCTTACCATCATTAAGGGGCTAATGGCATGAGGATGTTTGTTGATGTGCCTTCCGTCTATTTATGTGCCGATGCTGTCGATTTTCGTAAATCGATTAATGGATTAGCCGCCTTAGTCGAAGCCGAGCTTGAACTACCGGTGCTCAGTGGTGCGCTATTTGTATTTTGTAATAAAGGCCGTGACAAACTCAAATTACTTTATTGGGATAACACTGGCTTTGCGCTGTGGTATAAGCGATTAGATAAGCATAAGTTCAAATGGCCCAAACTCATGTCACCCACAATGACATTAACCGAGCAGCAATTACACTGGTTATTAGGGGGTTATGATGTCATTGGCCACAGTAAAATTGATGTGACGGGTAAGCAACTACTTTAATATTTGCGATCAATTGATGATCATCAAAACAAGGTCAATTAGCACTACAAAGCCTTTCGATATGCCTTAACATAGGCGTCATGAAAAATGAACTCGCCCTTACACAGCGCATTGCTGAACTTGAAAAACTGTTAGCGCAGAAGGATGCACTCATCGCAGCCTTGGAAGAGCGCTGGCGCTTGGCTCAACAAAAACAATTCGGCAAAAGTGCTGAAGGCTTTGTTGGGCAAGGCGAGTTATTCAATGAAGTGGAAGAGATTGTTGAAGCCATTGAGGCCGAGCAACAAACCATTAGCTATACCCGCAAAAAGCCTGTGCGTAAGCCACTGCCAAAAGACTTACCTCGCGAGCAAGTTATCCATGATATCACCGATAAGACCTGTGATTGCTGTGGCGGTGAGTTACATAAAATGGGCGAGGATAAATCAGAAAAGCTTGAGTTTATTCCAGCCAAAATCAAAGTGATTGAGCACATTAGGCCTAAATACGCTTGCCGCCACTGTGATAAATCCTCGACTCAAACGCCGATTAAACAAGCCTCAATGCCAGCGATGCCAATCAATAAAGGCATTGCTACAAGCAGTTTACTCAGTCAGCTTATCACCAGTAAATATCAATACGGGTTACCGCTTTATCGCCAGGAAGCGATGTTTAAGCAATATGGCATTGAGCTCAGTCGCCAGACAATGAGCAGCTGGATAGACAAATCAGCCACCCTCTTCGCACCATTAGTTGAACGGCTTAAAACAGAGTTGTTAAAACAGCCCACGTTGTTTGCGGATGAAACGCCATTAAAAGTGGTGAAATCCGATAAAGTAAACAGCTACATGTGGGTCTATTGCTCAGGTCGAGATTCACCAGCCCCGAATAATCCTATCCCTAATATTGTGCTTTACGACTTCCATAACAGTCGGGCTGCCGCCTGCGTGGTCAATTATCTTGATGGATATCAAGGCTATTTGCACGTAGATGGATATCAAGCTTATGAAAAAACACAGGCAACCCTAGTGGGATGCTGGGCACACGCTCGTCGTAAATTTATCGAGGCAAAAAAGCTGCAAGGCAAAAATAAAACCGGCAAAGCGGATATGGTATTAAGCCTTATCCAAAAACTGTACGGTGTAGAGTCACGCATCAACGATAAAAGTCCTGATGAAAAGTACATTGCCAGACAAGAGGCTAGCCTGCCTATCCTAGGCAAGCTAAAAGCATGGCTTGAGCAAAACCAGCCCAATTTAGTGGGTAATACCAAACTGATGGAGGCAGCTAATTACCTGGCTAATCAATGGCACAAACTCATTCGTTATGTTGATGATGGCAGGCTGAGTATTGATAACAATCGTGCAGAGCGAGCCGTAAAACCGTTTGTGATTGGCCGAAAAAATTGGTTATTCAGTCAGACAGCTAATGGGGCCCATGCCAGTGCCACGCTTTACAGTATTGTCGAAACGGCAAAGGTCAATGGCTTAGTACCATTTGATTACATCATGGCTTGTCTTAATGAACTGTGCCAACCAGCACCGGATATCGACAGCCTGTTACCATGGAACTTTAAAAGATAGGTGTAGTTGCCCAGACGCTTACCGGATTGGTATCAGACGTTATGAGTGTAAGCTAATCAAAAATCTAAACGAAAAAAGCCCGTTGCGTGAGCAACGGGCTTTATCGACTCTCTTGCGAGAAATTAGGCGCCTGGAGATGACCTACTCTCGCATGGGGAAACCCCACACTACCATCGGCGCGACTGCGTTTCACTTCTGAGTTCGGAATGGGATCAGGTGGTGCCACAGTGCTATGGTCTCCAGACAAATTTGGAAATTCGGAAAGCTAATTATTGAGTACTCAATCTTCAATCAAGTATTTTTCGATTCTTTATCAGGCTTGTTCAGTAAAACCCATCTGGGTTGTATGGTTAAGCCTCTCGGGTCATTAGTACAAGTTAGCTCAACGCCTCACAACGCTTACACACCTTGCCTATCAACGTCCTAGTCTCGGACGGCCCTTCAGAGGACTTATAGTCCTAGGGATGACTCATCTTGGGGCTCGCTTCCCGCTTAGATGCTTTCAGCGGTTATCGATTCCGAACGTAGCTACCGGGCAATGCCATTGGCATGACAACCCGAACACCAGCGGTTCGTCCACTCCGGTCCTCTCGTACTAGGAGCAGCTCCCCTCAATCATCCAACGCCCACGGCAGATAGGGACCGAACTGTCTCACGACGTTCTGAACCCAGCTCGCGTACCACTTTAAATGGCGAACAGCCATACCCTTGGGACCGACTTCAGCCCCAGGATGTGATGAGCCGACATCGAGGTGCCAAACACCGCCGTCGATATGAACTCTTGGGCGGTATCAGCCTGTTATCCCCGGAGTACCTTTTATCCGTTGAGCGATGGCCCTTCCATTCAGAACCACCGGATCACTATGACCTACTTTCGTACCTGCTCGACGTGTCTGTCTCGCAGTTAAGCTGGCTTATGCCATTGCACTAACCGTACGATGTCCGACCGTACTTAGCCAACCTTCGTGCTCCTCCGTTACTCTTTGGGAGGAGACCGCCCCAGTCAAACTACCCACCAGGCACTGTCCCTAATCCCGATAAGGGACCTAGGTTAGAACATCAAAACTACAAGGGTGGTATTTCAAGGACGACTCCACACAAACTAGCGTTCATGCTTCAAAGTCTCCCACCTATCCTACACATGTAGGTTCAATGTTCAGTGCCAAGCTATAGTAAAGGTTCACGGGGTCTTTCCGTCTAGCCGCGGGTATACGGCATCTTCACCGCAATTTCAACTTCACTGAGTCTCGGCTGGAGACAGCGTGGCCATCATTACGCCATTCGTGCAGGTCGGAACTTACCCGACAAGGAATTTCGCTACCTTAGGACCGTTATAGTTACGGCCGCCGTTTACCGGGGCTTCGATCATGAGCTTCTCCGAAGATAACCCAATCAATTAACCTTCCGGCACCGGGCAGGCGTCACACCGTATACTTCATCTTGCGATTTTGCACAGTGCTGTGTTTTTGATAAACAGTTGCAGCCACCTGGTATCTGCGACTCCCGCTAGCTTAGAGAGCAAGTCTCATCACCGGCAGGAGCGTACCTTCTCCCGAAGTTACGGTACCATTTTGCCTAGTTCCTTCAGCCGAGTTCTCTCAAGCGCCTTGGTATTCTCTACCCGACCACCTGTGTCGGTTTGGGGTACGATTCCTGCTAACCTGAAGCTTAGAAGATTTTCCTGGAAGCATGGCATCAACTACTTCAGTCCCTTAGGACCTCGTCATCAGCTCTCAGCGTAAGTATTCCCGGATTTGCCTAAGAATACCGCCTACCACCTTAAACGCGGACTACCAACGCCGCGCTAGCCTAGCCTTCTCCGTCTCTCCATCGCAGTTAGCACAAGTACGGGAATATTAACCCGTTTCCCATCGACTACGCCTTTCGGCCTCGCCTTAGGGGTCGACTCACCCTGCCCCGATTAACGTTGGACAGGAACCCTTGGTCTTCCGGCGAGGGGGTTTTTCACCCCCTTTATCGTTACTCATGTCAGCATTCGCACTTCTGATACCTCCAGCGTGGGTTACCCCTTCACCTTCAACGGCTTACAGAACGCTCCTCTACCGCGCATCTCTAATGAAATGCACCCGTAGCTTCGGTGACTAGCTTAGCCCCGTTACATCTTCCGCGCAGGCCGACTCGACTAGTGAGCTATTACGCTTTCTTTAAATGATGGCTGCTTCTAAGCCAACATCCTAGCTGTCTAAGCCTTCCCACATCGTTTCCCACTTAGCTAGTACTTTGGGACCTTAGCTGACGGTCTGGGTTGTTTCCCTTTTGACAACGGACGTTAGCACCCGCTGTCTGTCTCCCGCATAGTACTCATTGGTATTCGGAGTTTGCAAAGGGTTGGTAAGTCGGGATGACCCCCTAGCCTTAACAGTGCTCTACCCCCAATGGTATTCGTGCGAGGCGCTACCTAAATAGCTTTCGAGGAGAACCAGATATCTCCCGGTTTGATTGGCCTTTCACCCCCAGCCACAAGTCATCCGCTAATTTTTCAACATTAGTCGGTTCGGTCCTCCAGTTGATGTTACTCAACCTTCAACCTGCCCATGGCTAGATCACCGGGTTTCGGGTCTACACCTAGCAACTAAACGCGCAGTTAACACTCGGTTTCCCTACGGCTCCGCTATTCGCTTAACCTCGCTACTAAATGTAAGTCGCTGACCCATTATACAAAAGGTACGCAGTCACGGTCTCAAGAACCGCTCCCACTGCTTGTACGTATACGGTTTCAGGTTCTATTTCACTCCCCTCACAGGGGTTCTTTTCGCCTTTCCCTCACGGTACTGGTTCACTATCGGTCAGTCAGGAGTATTTAGCCTTGGAGGATGGTCCCCCCATGTTCAGACAACATATCACGTGTGCCGCCTTACTCGTTTTCATCTAAGGTTAGTTTTCATGTACGGGACTATCACCCTGTACCGTTGGACTTTCCAGACCATTCCACTAACACCCCTAGACTTAAGGGCTAATCCCCGTTCGCTCGCCGCTACTTAGGGAATCTCGGTTGATTTCTTTTCCTCTGGGTACTTAGATGTTTCAGTTCCCCAGGTTCGCCTCATACAGCTATGTATTCACTGTATGATGACCACTTATGTGGCCGGGTTTCCCCATTCGGACATCGTTAGCTCAAATGCTTGTTACTAGCTCGCCAACGCTTTTCGCAAGTTACTACGTCCTTCATCGCCTCTGACTGCCAAGGCATCCACCGTATACGCTTAGTCACTTAACCATACAACCCAAATGAGTTTCACTTGAGCGTATTGCAACTAGCTGGTTTTACTGTCTCTTGCTTTCGCAAAAGAACGCCTTGATTTACTTCATTTCTGAAGTTAAAGAATATCCAAAACACTTGATTAAAGTATTTTGAGAACTCAATTTTGTATCACCTAATGCTCGCGCACTAAGTTCTACTATCAGCTTTCCAAATTTTTAAAGAACGACATCCCTTCAAAGGAAGGTAATGTTTTGCTCGTCAACAAGACAAGGCAATCTGTGTGAACACTCAACAGTAATTCTAAATCGCATAGGTAAGGAGGTGATCCAGCCCCAGGTTCCCCTAGGGCTACCTTGTTACGACTTCACCCCAGTCATGAACCACACCGTGGCAAACGCCCTCCCCGAAGGGTTAAGCTATCTACTTCTGGTGCAGCCCACTCCCATGGTGTGACGGGCGGTGTGTACAAGGCCCGGGAACGTATTCACCGTGGCATTCTGATCCACGATTACTAGCGATTCCGACTTCATGGAGTCGAGTTGCAGACTCCAATCCGGACTACGATCGGCTTTGTGAGATTAGCTCCACCTCGCGGCTTTGCAACCCTCTGTACCGACCATTGTAGCACGTGTGTAGCCCTACTCGTAAGGGCCATGATGACTTGACGTCGTCCCCACCTTCCTCCGGTTTATCACCGGCAGTCTCCCTAGAGTTCCCACCATTACGTGCTGGCAAATAAGGATAAGGGTTGCGCTCGTTGCGGGACTTAACCCAACATTTCACAACACGAGCTGACGACAGCCATGCAGCACCTGTCTCAGAGTTCCCGAAGGCACTAAGCTATCTCTAGCGAATTCTCTGGATGTCAAGAGTAGGTAAGGTTCTTCGCGTTGCATCGAATTAAACCACATGCTCCACCGCTTGTGCGGGCCCCCGTCAATTCATTTGAGTTTTAACCTTGCGGCCGTACTCCCCAGGCGGTCTACTTAATGCGTTAGCTTGAGAGCCCAGTGTTCAAGACACCAAACTCCGAGTAGACATCGTTTACGGCGTGGACTACCAGGGTATCTAATCCTGTTTGCTCCCCACGCTTTCGTGCATGAGCGTCAGTCTTTGTCCAGGGGGCCGCCTTCGCCACCGGTATTCCTTCAGATCTCTACGCATTTCACCGCTACACCTGAAATTCTACCCCCCTCTACAAGACTCTAGTTTGCCAGTTCAAAATGCAATTCCCAGGTTGAGCCCGGGCTTTCACATCTCGCTTAACAAACCGCCTGCGCACGCTTTACGCCCAGTAATTCCGATTAACGCTCGGACCCTCCGTATTACCGCGGCTGCTGGCACGGAGTTAGCCGGTCCTTCTTCTGTAGGTAACGTCACAGCTAACGGGTATTAACCGTCAACCTTTCCTCCCTACTGAAAGTGCTTTACAACCCGAAGGCCTTCTTCACACACGCGGCATGGCTGCATCAGGGTTTCCCCCATTGTGCAATATTCCCCACTGCTGCCTCCCGTAGGAGTCTGGGCCGTATCTCAGTCCCAGTGTGGCTGATCATCCTCTCAGAACAGCTAGGGATCGTCGCCTAGGTGAGCCTTTACCTCACCTACTAGCTAATCCCACCTGGGCTTATCCATCAGCGCAAGGACCCGAAGGCTCCCCTGCTTTCCCCCGTAGGGCGTATGCGGTATTAGCAGTCGTTTCCAACTGTTATCCCCCACCAATGGGCAAATTCCCAGGCATTACTCACCCGTCCGCCGCTCGCCGGCAAAGTAACAAGTTACTTCCCGCTGCCGCTCGACTTGCATGTGTTAGGCCTGCCGCCAGCGTTCAATCTGAGCCATGATCAAACTCTTCAATTAAAGTTTTGTTCGGACCCGAAAGTCCTGCTCAATGAATTCTGTCGATTCGATGATAAATCATCAAATTTGCATGTTATGCGGACATCGTTCGTTGAAGTCTCTTGCGAGACGTGTTAAATCGTTGTCGATTTATCAACTACTGTGAATGTCCACACAGATTTGCTTGTCTTCTACTTGTTAAAGAACGTTGCCGCTACGGGCTAGGGATGCGTATTCTACGCATTTCCTGTTGTGCGTCAAGTGTTTTATTCAACAACTTGTCGCCACTTCTGAATACCTTAAGTAGTCAGTAAGTCGTCACTATCGGCTGCGTTGCCGCGCCATCTCGTGTCGATGGGCTGCATTATAGGGAGTGTTCGCTATTGTGCAAGCGCTTTTCGCCATAAAGTGTCATTATTTATTTACACTCAACTTACGACCATGACGCGCACAACTTACCCCCAGAGTTACCCACAGCGCATTCATAAATTCAGTAGGCTGGACCTCGCGGATCTCTCGCTCTATCAAGGTTATCCATGACGAACTTCCCCAGTGAAAGGGCTAATCCCTTTGGTTTTCGCTAAGCCACCATCATCAAAAAGCACCATAATTCACTTATCGCGCAATAAAAAACTCTAACCAAGCTTTCTTTGGCACAAAAAACACTTCAAAGTGAACCCAATGGAAACCTTACATAATTTTCATCGGCTCTGAGTCAGCGTTTTGTGGCAAGAGTCAATCATCGCAATGACAATTAAACTTATCGCTGAGTGAACATTTAACCTAATTTTGGTGGCAGTGTTGCTGCCAAACAGTCCATCCCATAAGAATTGATAAGAGAAAGATGTTTATACCAATTGAATTAATTAATTGACCAGATTAATCCAACATCTATGGCACATTTTAATTACTCGGCTTGGCTCGCTTCTAAAACGATTCCATGCTTTAGTACATTGATTCACTATATCCTCGTATCCATCAAAACAACGGTTGGCTAGTTCATTTTGTCTCATCCATTGCCATACTTGCTCGACAGGATGGAGCTCAGGTGAATACGGTGGCAATTTGATGATGGTGAGATTATCGAACTCGTCTGCTAAATACTGTTGGTGCCAACCTGCACCATCCATAATAACCACAGCATGTCGCCCTGAAGGAGTAGCTTGAGAGATCAATGACAAATGCTCAATCATCACATCTTTATTACTACATGGTGTGATTAGGGCTTCAGTTTTACCGTTGCTGGGGCAGACTGCACCGAATAGGTAGGCGTATTCGAATTGTTGTTGCTTAATTGCTCTTGCTCTTGCTCTTGCTCTTGCTCTTGCTCTTGCTCTTGCTCTTGGTCTTGGTCTTGGTCTTGGTCTTGGTCTTGAGCATTTTATCGCCCAAACACGAGTTGTCGTATTTTGTTGGCCAAATCTGGCTTCATCTTGAAACCATACATCGATCCGATCAAGCGCTAAGTGGCCAGGGGTGTTAAGGATCGTTTCCATATGGAAGGTTTTTAAAAAGGCGTTGAGCCTCTTCATTTTGTTTAGGATGCTTGGAGCGGCTTGTTATCCAAGAAAATCCTAATTGATGAAGTAGCTTATAGACATTTCTACCTTCATATTCAACACCAAATTGAGCCTGTATAAACTCACCAACTTCTTTTGCCTGTAGTCGTCCACCATGACTAGCAACACTTCTTTCCTTTACAAAACTAGCGACCATTTCTAATTGTTGTGGGGTTAACCTAGATGGGTGACCTGGATTAGGCTTATCCTTTAAACCATCAATTCCGTTCGTCAAGTAGAGGCTGACCCACTTATTGACACTTCCTCTAGCAACCCTTAGGTACCTTGCGATCTCTGTTCTTGATTTGCCTTCAAGAAAATGACAGATGGCAGATGGCAGATGGCAGATGGCAAGATAACGAACTTTAATGCGAGTGCGTTTTTCCTTTTTTGCTAAGCGCTCTCATAGACAGGATCTTAAGAGTTAACGCTTTTATTTAGATAGAAAAATGGCCTTATTTGTGATCTGATAATTGTCGCCAAACAAACCATCAAACACAAAAAGGCCAGTGTTGATTATCTCTCTTAAAAAGCAGTTTATGCAATTCTTTAGCGCTCACTTTCTTCAAAAAACGGCAAAAAATATTGGCCTCATGAAACGATGTCGAGCGATTTTGCCCGAACAACTTGTACTCAGTCTGATTTCGGCGCTCAGTAAGGGGAATTGTACTTCAATTGCCGATCTGCTCAGGCAGTTCAACGGGATGTGTCTGACCGAAATGGATAATGTGGCTTACAAACCTTTTCACAATCAGCTCAGAAAAGAAGCTTTTCCTCTATTCATGCGTCAGTTAGTACAGTTTGCTATCGCACAATTTGCCCGGCAGCAATGTGCTCAATTACCCGATAAGATGTCTTGTTTTAATGATGTGTTGCTCCAAGATGGTAGTTCTTTTCACGTTCATAGGCAGTTGGCATCTGTTTATCCAAGCCGCTTTAAGCGTAACCCTGCAGCGATAGAGTGCCATATGACCATGTCTCTCAAAACCTTTAGTCCTACTGCAATGACGATTAGTGCCGACACGGCTTCGGAGAGAGATTATCTTCCTAAACCAGCAACGATGGACAACAAATTGCTGCTAGCAGATGCAGGTTACCCAGACTTTGATTACTTTGCCGAGCTTGAGCGGCATGGAGGGTTCTACATTTTTCGGGGAGCCAAATCCCTCAACCCGACGGTCATCGAAGCGAGGAACTGTAAAGGTCGAACACTGACTAAGTTGGCAGGCAAAAAACTCAAAGAGATTACGCGCCGCACCAATCGGACAGAGGTGCTTGATTTGGCGGTTTGTAGAGGCAATCAGACATTTCGGGTAATAAGACGCTGGTTTGCCGAAGAACAACGATTTTGCATTTGGCTTACTAATCTGCCACGAGAAACCTACTCTGCAGATGATATTATGGCAATTTATCGCTGTCGCTGGCAGATAGAGCTGATGTTTAAAGAGTTGAAATCTCATACTAACTGGCAGCGATTTGCTACAGCACAAAAAGCCATCGTTGATGGCTTAGTCTGGGCCAGTTTATTGGCATTGTGCATTAGACGCAGTACGGCACTGCAGATAATGCCTTCAGTTTCGTTATTCAAGGCTGCAAAGAATGTTGATGTGTGGCTGCTGCCCATATTTGAGTGCATTAGCCACAAATCATGGTCAGAAATAATAGATAAGATTGATTGGGCGATCCGTTATATAACGAAGAACGCCCCAAAAGCACAACAGAGAAAATCTAAGAAAGACATAACGTTAGATGGAATTTATGAACAGCTTAATGCTTAAGGTTCAGTCTATGAAGCGCTCTAACTCTGTAATAGACATATAGGTACCTATTCATAGTGGAGGCACTAATTAGATCACATATTTAGTTCGTAACCGTCCAGCGAACCACACCTCGCATCGTTAATCTGATTATTTGAAAATATCTGCTCATTGATAAATTTGGAGCAGGTGATGACAACTCACAAAACAAGTCAGCAGTGGCGACAGTTACTTTTACAACGCAATACTTTTAGTGGCACTAATATCGAATTTTGCCAGCAACATAATGTCTCGATTACCACCTATTATAAACAGCGCGCTTTACTGGGTAAGCAACAGTACCAGCCAAGCGTGTCAGAGCAAACATCTCACGCTACTCAATCACGCTTTATACAACTAAAACAAACCACCACTGAAGTCTGCACGCAAACTCATCAACACCCAGTGCTGTTTAATACGCGAACTGGCCAACTCACTCTTTCAGCGGATTTAGCAACAATAGATATCCTTACCATCATTAAGGGGCTAATGGTATGAAGATGTTTGTTGATGTGCCTTCCGTCTATTTATGTGCCGATGCTGTCGATTTTCGTAAATCAATTAACGGGTTGGCGGCTTTAGTCGAAGCAGAGCTAGAGCTGTCCGTCCTTAATGGTGCACTATTTGTGTTTTGCAATAAAGGCCACGATAAACTCAAATGACTTTATTGGGATAACACTGGCTTTGCGCTGTGGTATAAGCGATTAGATAAGCATAAGTTCAAATGGCCCAAACTCATATCACCCACAATGACATTAACCGAGCAGCAATTACACTGGTTATTAGGGGGTTATGATGTCATTGGCCACAGTAAAATTGATGTGACGGGTAAGCAACTACTTTAATATTTGCGATCAATTGATGATCATCAAAACAAGGTCAATTAGCACTACAAAGCCTTTCGATATGCCTTAACATAGGCGTCATGAAAAATGAACTCTCCCTTAAACAGCGCATTGCTGAACTTGAAAAACTGTTAGCGCAGAAGGATGCACTCATCGCAGCCTTGGAAGAGCGCTGGCGCTTGGCTCAACAAAAACAATTCGGCAAAAGTGCTGAAGGCTTTGTTGGGCAAGGCGAGTTATTCAATGAAGTAGAAGAGATTGTTGAAGCCGTTGAGGCCGAGCAACAAACCATTAGCTATACCCGCAAAAAGCCTGTGCGTAAGCCACTGCCAAAAGACTTACCTCGCGAGCAAGTTATCCATGATATCAAAGATAAGACCTGTGATTGCTGTGGCAGTGAGTTACATAAAATGGGCGAGGATAAATCAGAAAAGCTTGAGTTTATTCCAGCCCAAATCAAAGTGATTGAGCACATTAGGCCTAAATACGCTTGCCGCCACTGTGATAAATCCTCGACTCAACCGCCGATTAAACAAGCCTCAATGCCAGCAATGCCAATCAATAAAGGCATTGCTACAAGCAGTTTACTCAGTCAGCTTATCACCAGTAAATACCAATACGGGTTACCGCTTTATCGCCAGGAAGCGATGTTTAAGCAATATGGCATTGAGCTCAGTCGCCAGACAATGAGCAGCTGGATAGACAAATCAGCCACACTCTTCGCACCATTAGTTGAACGGCTTAAAACAGAGCTGTTAAAACAGCCCACGTTGTTTGCGGATGAAACGCCATTAAAAGTGGTGAAATCCGATAAAGTGAACAGCTACATGTGGGTCTATTGCTCAGGTCGAGATTCACCAGCCCCGAATAATCCTATCCCTAATATTGTGCTTTACGACTTCCATAACAGTCGGGCTGCCGCCTGCGTGGTCAATTATCTTGATGGATATCAAGCTTATGAAAAAACACAGGCAACCTTAGTGGGATGCTGGGCTCATGCTCGTCGTAAATTTATCGAGGCAAAAAAGCTGCAAGGCAAAAATAAAACCGGCAAAGCGGATATGGTATTAAGCCTTATCCAGAAATTGTACGGTGTAGAGTCACACATCAAAGATAAAACTACAGATGAAAAGTACATTGCCAGACAAGAGGCTAGCCTGCCTATCCTAGGCAAGCTAAAAGCATGGCTTGAGCAAAACCAGCCCAATTTAGTGGGTAATACCAAACTGATGGAGGCAGCTAATTACCTGGCTAATCAATGGCACAAACTCATTCGTTATGTTGATGATGGCAGATTGAGTATTGATAACAATCGTGCAGAGCGAGCAGTAAAACCGTTTGTGATTGGCCGAAAAAATTGGTTATTCAGTCAGACAGCTAATGGGGCTAATGCCAGTGCCACGCTTTACAGCATAGTAGAAACGGCCAAGGTCAATGGCTTAGTACCATTTGATTACATCATGGCCTGTCTTAATGAACTGTGCCAACCAGCACCGGATATCGACAGCCTGTTACCATGGAATTTTAAAAGATAGGTGTAGTTGCCCAGACGCTTACTTTAGTTCAATTGGTATCATACCAATCCGCATTAAATATTGCCCACTTTGGCCCAGTCTCTTGTACACAAACTTTTTACTCTGTCCTTGCACTGAATAAATGTATTCCAAGCACTGCAACACTGCTCAACGATATCGTTATAGCCTTCAAAACATCTATTGGCTAAACAGTGTTGTCTTAGCCATTGCCATACCTGCTCTATTGGATTTAGCTCTGGAGAATAGGGAGGTAATTTGAGAACTGATAAATTATCAAAGTCTTTGGCTATATCGTCTGTATGCCACCCCGCGCCATCGATGATAACAAGAGCATACCTATCCGAGTGGGTTGCTTCTGAAATTTGCTTCAAGTGTTGCCTCATCGCCTCCCGGTTAACAAAGGGAGTGACCAACGCTTCAGTTGCCCCCGTTGATGGGCAAACAGCCCCAAACAGATAAGCATATTCAAATTGTTGCTGCTTTACCGCTCTGGGGCGAGAGCCTTTTGTTGCCCACAGTTTGGTCGTTGTATTCTGCTGACCAAATCGCGCTTCATCTTGAAACCAAATATCGACACTATCTAAAGAAATATAAACAGGGATCGTTGCGATCGTTTTAGAAATGAGTTTTTTTAAATTCAGCTTGAGCTTCTAAGGATTGTTTGGGGTGCTTAGAACGACTGGTAATCCAGCTTAAACCTATACTTTTCAATATTTTATATACATGGTTTAGATGGTAATGGATACCAAACTGCTGTTCTATATAGGATTGAATATCGACGCCCGTTAATCGTCCACCTAATTCTGAGCGACTTAAATCGTCTATATATTGATAAAGAGTCCGCTTTTGCTGTTCGCTAAGTTTACTCGCATTTGTCGATCTCATATTGGCTTTCAAACCATCAATGCCAGAATCTAAGTACTTTTTAACCCATTCATTGACACTGCGACGACTAACCTTGAGTTGCCGAGCAACTTGAGCACGATTGTGACATTCCAAGAAGCAAGAAACAGCCAAAATGCGAATACGCATGCGGGCGTCTTTTTCTGACTTTGATAATCTAACGAGTTCAACAGAGGTGTAATTTTTCACAGAATAGAATGAGTTGAAAATGATGAGTGTATTAGATCACAATTTAGTACGGATTGGGTAACCGTCCAGCGAACCACACCTCGCATCGTTAATCTGATTATTTGAAAATATCTGCTCATTGATAAATTTGGAGCAGGTGATGACAACTCACAAAACAAGTCAGCAGTGGCGACAGTTACTTTTACAACGCAATACTTTTAGTGGCACTAATATCGAATTTTGCCAGCAACATAATGTCTCGATTACCACCTATTATAAACAGCGCGCTTTACTGGGTAAGCAACAGTACCAGCCAAGCGTGTCAGAGCAAACATCTCACGTTACTCAATCACGCTTTATACAACTAAAACAAACCACCACTGAAGTCTGCACGCAAACTCATCAACACCCAGTGCTGTTTGATACCCGAACTGGCCAACTCACTCTTTCAGCGGATTTAGCAACAACGGATATCCTTACCATCATTAAGGGGCTAATGGCATGAGGATGTTTGTTGATGTGCCTTCCGTCTATTTATGTGCCGATGCTGTCGATTTTCGTAAATCGATTAATGGATTAGCCGCCTTAGTCGAAGCCGAGCTTGAACTACCGGTGCTCAGTGGTGCGCTATTTGTATTTTGTAATAAAGGCCGTGACAAACTCAAATTACTTTATTGGGATAACACTGGCTTTGCGCTGTGGTATAAGCGATTAGATAAGCATAAGTTCAAATGGCCCAAACTCATGTCACCCACAATGACATTAACCGAGCAGCAATTACACTGGTTATTAGGGGGTTATGATGTCATTGGCCACAGTAAAATTGATGTGACGGGTAAGCAACTACTTTAATATTTGCGATCAATTGATGATCATCAAAACAAGGTCAATTAGCACTACAAAGCCTTTCGATATGCCTTAACATAGGCGTCATGAAAAATGAACTCGCCCTTACACAGCGCATTGCTGAACTTGAAAAACTGTTAGCGCAGAAGGATGCACTCATCGCAGCCTTGGAAGAGCGCTGGCGCTTGGCTCAACAAAAACAATTCGGCAAAAGTGCTGAAGGCTTTGTTGGGCAAGGCGAGTTATTCAATGAAGTGGAAGAGATTGTTGAAGCCATTGAGGCCGAGCAACAAACCATTAGCTATACCCGCAAAAAGCCTGTGCGTAAGCCACTGCCAAAAGACTTACCTCGCGAGCAAGTTATCCATGATATCACCGATAAGACCTGTGATTGCTGTGGCGGTGAGTTACATAAAATGGGCGAGGATAAATCAGAAAAGCTTGAGTTTATTCCAGCCAAAATCAAAGTGATTGAGCACATTAGGCCTAAATACGCTTGCCGCCACTGTGATAAATCCTCGACTCAAACGCCGATTAAACAAGCCTCAATGCCAGCGATGCCAATCAATAAAGGCATTGCTACAAGCAGTTTACTCAGTCAGCTTATCACCAGTAAATATCAATACGGGTTACCGCTTTATCGCCAGGAAGCGATGTTTAAGCAATATGGCATTGAGCTCAGTCGCCAGACAATGAGCAGCTGGATAGACAAATCAGCCACCCTCTTCGCACCATTAGTTGAACGGCTTAAAACAGAGTTGTTAAAACAGCCCACGTTGTTTGCGGATGAAACGCCATTAAAAGTGGTGAAATCCGATAAAGTAAACAGCTACATGTGGGTCTATTGCTCAGGTCGAGATTCACCAGCCCCGAATAATCCTATCCCTAATATTGTGCTTTACGACTTCCATAACAGTCGGGCTGCCGCCTGCGTGGTCAATTATCTTGATGGATATCAAGGCTATTTGCACGTAGATGGATATCAAGCTTATGAAAAAACACAGGCAACCCTAGTGGGATGCTGGGCACACGCTCGTCGTAAATTTATCGAGGCAAAAAAGCTGCAAGGCAAAAATAAAACCGGCAAAGCGGATATGGTATTAAGCCTTATCCAAAAACTGTACGGTGTAGAGTCACGCATCAACGATAAAAGTCCTGATGAAAAGTACATTGCCAGACAAGAGGCTAGCCTGCCTATCCTAGGCAAGCTAAAAGCATGGCTTGAGCAAAACCAGCCCAATTTAGTGGGTAATACCAAACTGATGGAGGCAGCTAATTACCTGGCTAATCAATGGCACAAACTCATTCGTTATGTTGATGATGGCAGGCTGAGTATTGATAACAATCGTGCAGAGCGAGCCGTAAAACCGTTTGTGATTGGCCGAAAAAATTGGTTATTCAGTCAGACAGCTAATGGGGCCCATGCCAGTGCCACGCTTTACAGTATTGTCGAAACGGCAAAGGTCAATGGCTTAGTACCATTTGATTACATCATGGCTTGTCTTAATGAACTGTGCCAACCAGCACCGGATATCGACAGCCTGTTACCATGGAACTTTAAAAGATAGGTGTAGTTGCCCAGACGCTTACCGGATTGGTATCAGACGTTATGAGTGTAAGCTAATCAAAAATCTAAACGAAAAAAGCCCGTTGCGTGAGCAACGGGCTTTATCGACTCTCTTGCGAGAAATTAGGCGCCTGGAGATGACCTACTCTCGCATGGGGAAACCCCACACTACCATCGGCGCGACTGCGTTTCACTTCTGAGTTCGGAATGGGATCAGGTGGTGCCACAGTGCTATGGTCTCCAGACAAATTTGGAAATTCGGAAAGCTAATTATTGAGTACTCAATCTTCAATCAAGTATTTTTCGATTCTTTATCAGGCTTGTTCAGTAAAACCCATCTGGGTTGTATGGTTAAGCCTCTCGGGTCATTAGTACAAGTTAGCTCAACGCCTCACAACGCTTACACACCTTGCCTATCAACGTCCTAGTCTCGGACGGCCCTTCAGAGGACTTATAGTCCTAGGGATGACTCATCTTGGGGCTCGCTTCCCGCTTAGATGCTTTCAGCGGTTATCGATTCCGAACGTAGCTACCGGGCAATGCCATTGGCATGACAACCCGAACACCAGCGGTTCGTCCACTCCGGTCCTCTCGTACTAGGAGCAGCTCCCCTCAATCATCCAACGCCCACGGCAGATAGGGACCGAACTGTCTCACGACGTTCTGAACCCAGCTCGCGTACCACTTTAAATGGCGAACAGCCATACCCTTGGGACCGACTTCAGCCCCAGGATGTGATGAGCCGACATCGAGGTGCCAAACACCGCCGTCGATATGAACTCTTGGGCGGTATCAGCCTGTTATCCCCGGAGTACCTTTTATCCGTTGAGCGATGGCCCTTCCATTCAGAACCACCGGATCACTATGACCTACTTTCGTACCTGCTCGACGTGTCTGTCTCGCAGTTAAGCTGGCTTATGCCATTGCACTAACCGTACGATGTCCGACCGTACTTAGCCAACCTTCGTGCTCCTCCGTTACTCTTTGGGAGGAGACCGCCCCAGTCAAACTACCCACCAGGCACTGTCCCTAATCCCGATAAGGGACCTAGGTTAGAACATCAAAACTACAAGGGTGGTATTTCAAGGACGACTCCACACAAACTAGCGTTCATGCTTCAAAGTCTCCCACCTATCCTACACATGTAGGTTCAATGTTCAGTGCCAAGCTATAGTAAAGGTTCACGGGGTCTTTCCGTCTAGCCGCGGGTATACGGCATCTTCACCGCAATTTCAACTTCACTGAGTCTCGGCTGGAGACAGCGTGGCCATCATTACGCCATTCGTGCAGGTCGGAACTTACCCGACAAGGAATTTCGCTACCTTAGGACCGTTATAGTTACGGCCGCCGTTTACCGGGGCTTCGATCATGAGCTTCTCCGAAGATAACCCAATCAATTAACCTTCCGGCACCGGGCAGGCGTCACACCGTATACTTCATCTTGCGATTTTGCACAGTGCTGTGTTTTTGATAAACAGTTGCAGCCACCTGGTATCTGCGACTCCCGCTAGCTTAGAGAGCAAGTCTCATCACCGGCAGGAGCGTACCTTCTCCCGAAGTTACGGTACCATTTTGCCTAGTTCCTTCAGCCGAGTTCTCTCAAGCGCCTTGGTATTCTCTACCCGACCACCTGTGTCGGTTTGGGGTACGATTCCTGCTAACCTGAAGCTTAGAAGATTTTCCTGGAAGCATGGCATCAACTACTTCAGTCCCTTAGGACCTCGTCATCAGCTCTCAGCGTAAGTATTCCCGGATTTGCCTAAGAATACCGCCTACCACCTTAAACGCGGACTACCAACGCCGCGCTAGCCTAGCCTTCTCCGTCTCTCCATCGCAGTTAGCACAAGTACGGGAATATTAACCCGTTTCCCATCGACTACGCCTTTCGGCCTCGCCTTAGGGGTCGACTCACCCTGCCCCGATTAACGTTGGACAGGAACCCTTGGTCTTCCGGCGAGGGGGTTTTTCACCCCCTTTATCGTTACTCATGTCAGCATTCGCACTTCTGATACCTCCAGCGTGGGTTACCCCTTCACCTTCAACGGCTTACAGAACGCTCCTCTACCGCGCATCTCTAATGAAATGCACCCGTAGCTTCGGTGACTAGCTTAGCCCCGTTACATCTTCCGCGCAGGCCGACTCGACTAGTGAGCTATTACGCTTTCTTTAAATGATGGCTGCTTCTAAGCCAACATCCTAGCTGTCTAAGCCTTCCCACATCGTTTCCCACTTAGCTAGTACTTTGGGACCTTAGCTGACGGTCTGGGTTGTTTCCCTTTTGACAACGGACGTTAGCACCCGCTGTCTGTCTCCCGCATAGTACTCATTGGTATTCGGAGTTTGCAAAGGGTTGGTAAGTCGGGATGACCCCCTAGCCTTAACAGTGCTCTACCCCCAATGGTATTCGTGCGAGGCGCTACCTAAATAGCTTTCGAGGAGAACCAGATATCTCCCGGTTTGATTGGCCTTTCACCCCCAGCCACAAGTCATCCGCTAATTTTTCAACATTAGTCGGTTCGGTCCTCCAGTTGATGTTACTCAACCTTCAACCTGCCCATGGCTAGATCACCGGGTTTCGGGTCTACACCTAGCAACTAAACGCGCAGTTAACACTCGGTTTCCCTACGGCTCCGCTATTCGCTTAACCTCGCTACTAAATGTAAGTCGCTGACCCATTATACAAAAGGTACGCAGTCACGGTCTCAAGAACCGCTCCCACTGCTTGTACGTATACGGTTTCAGGTTCTATTTCACTCCCCTCACAGGGGTTCTTTTCGCCTTTCCCTCACGGTACTGGTTCACTATCGGTCAGTCAGGAGTATTTAGCCTTGGAGGATGGTCCCCCCATGTTCAGACAACATATCACGTGTGCCGCCTTACTCGTTTTCATCTAAGGTTAGTTTTCATGTACGGGACTATCACCCTGTACCGTTGGACTTTCCAGACCATTCCACTAACACCCCCTAGACTTAAGGGCTAATCCCCGTTCGCTCGCCGCTACTTAGGGAATCTCGGTTGATTTCTTTTCCTCTGGGTACTTAGATGTTTCAGTTCCCCAGGTTCGCCTCATACAGCTATGTATTCACTGTATGATGACCACTTATGTGGCCGGGTTTCCCCATTCGGACATCGTTAGCTCAAATGCTTGTTACTAGCTCGCCAACGCTTTTCGCAAGTTACTACGTCCTTCATCGCCTCTGACTGCCAAGGCATCCACCGTATACGCTTAGTCACTTAACCATACAACCCAAATGAGTTTCACTTGAGCGTATTGCAACTAGCTGGTTTTACTGTCTCTTGCTTTCGCAAAAGAACGCCTTGATTTACTTCATTTCTGAAGTTAAAGAATATCCAAAACACTTGATTAAAGTATTTTGAGAACTCAATTTTGTATCACCTAATGCTCGCGCACTAAGTTCTACTATCAGCTTTCCAAATTTTTAAAGAACGACATCCCTTCAAAGGAAGGTAATGTTTTGCTCGTCAACAAGACAAGGCAATCTGTGTGAACACTCAACAGTAATTCTAAATCGCATAGGTAAGGAGGTGATCCAGCCCCAGGTTCCCCTAGGGCTACCTTGTTACGACTTCACCCCAGTCATGAACCACACCGTGGCAAACGCCCTCCCCGAAGGGTTAAGCTATCTACTTCTGGTGCAGCCCACTCCCATGGTGTGACGGGCGGTGTGTACAAGGCCCGGGAACGTATTCACCGTGGCATTCTGATCCACGATTACTAGCGATTCCGACTTCATGGAGTCGAGTTGCAGACTCCAATCCGGACTACGATCGGCTTTGTGAGATTAGCTCCACCTCGCGGCTTTGCAACCCTCTGTACCGACCATTGTAGCACGTGTGTAGCCCTACTCGTAAGGGCCATGATGACTTGACGTCGTCCCCACCTTCCTCCGGTTTATCACCGGCAGTCTCCCTAGAGTTCCCACCATTACGTGCTGGCAAATAAGGATAAGGGTTGCGCTCGTTGCGGGACTTAACCCAACATTTCACAACACGAGCTGACGACAGCCATGCAGCACCTGTCTCAGAGTTCCCGAAGGCACTAAGCTATCTCTAGCGAATTCTCTGGATGTCAAGAGTAGGTAAGGTTCTTCGCGTTGCATCGAATTAAACCACATGCTCCACCGCTTGTGCGGGCCCCCGTCAATTCATTTGAGTTTTAACCTTGCGGCCGTACTCCCCAGGCGGTCTACTTAATGCGTTAGCTTGAGAGCCCAGTGTTCAAGACACCAAACTCCGAGTAGACATCGTTTACGGCGTGGACTACCAGGGTATCTAATCCTGTTTGCTCCCCACGCTTTCGTGCATGAGCGTCAGTCTTTGTCCAGGGGGCCGCCTTCGCCACCGGTATTCCTTCAGATCTCTACGCATTTCACCGCTACACCTGAAATTCTACCCCCTCTACAAGACTCTAGTTTGCCAGTTCAAAATGCAATTCCCAGGTTGAGCCCGGGGCTTTCACATCTCGCTTAACAAACCGCCTGCGCACGCTTTACGCCCAGTAATTCCGATTAACGCTCGGACCCTCCGTATTACCGCGGCTGCTGGCACGGAGTTAGCCGGTCCTTCTTCTGTAGGTAACGTCACAGCTAACGGGTATTAACCGTCAACCTTTCCTCCCTACTGAAAGTGCTTTACAACCCGAAGGCCTTCTTCACACACGCGGCATGGCTGCATCAGGGTTTCCCCCATTGTGCAATATTCCCCACTGCTGCCTCCCGTAGGAGTCTGGGCCGTATCTCAGTCCCAGTGTGGCTGATCATCCTCTCAGAACAGCTAGGGATCGTCGCCTAGGTGAGCCTTTACCTCACCTACTAGCTAATCCCACCTGGGCTTATCCATCAGCGCAAGGACCCGAAGGCTCCCCTGCTTTCCCCCGTAGGGCGTATGCGGTATTAGCAGTCGTTTCCAACTGTTATCCCCCACCAATGGGCAAATTCCCAGGCATTACTCACCCGTCCGCCGCTCGCCGGCAAAGTAACAAGTTACTTCCCGCTGCCGCTCGACTTGCATGTGTTAGGCCTGCCGCCAGCGTTCAATCTGAGCCATGATCAAACTCTTCAATTAAAGTTTTGTTCGGACCCGAAAGTCCTGCTCAATGAATTCTGTCGATTCGATGATAAATCATCAAATTTGCATGTTATGCGGACATCGTTCGTTGAAGTCTCTTGCGAGACGTGTTAAATCGTTGTCGATTTATCAACTACTGTGAATGTCCACACAGATTTGCTTGTCTTCTACTTGTTAAAGAACGTTGCCGCGATGGGCTGGGGATGCGTATTTTACGCATAAACCTGAGTGGGTCAAGCCCTTATTTCAGGCTTGGATTCAAGCGGTCAAACTTTCGCCTAACACCCTTAATCACTCATGGTTAACTTACTTCGCAAGTTCCATCCTGACTCAGCATCGTTGCCTTACAGCGCCGTTGTCCGTGTCAGTGAGGCGCATTATAGGGGGTTAAACCGATAGCGCAAGCGCTTTTCATCATAAAGTGTCATTATTTATTTACACTCAACTTACAACCATGAAGCACACAAATTACCCCCAGAGTTATCCACAAAGCCTAGATTTTCATGGCAAAACCCTAGCTAATAAGAAGCAGTTAAACGCCATAAAAAAGGTAAATGCCAGTCACTCGCCCAGCATTTACCCAGAATATGGTGTAAATCTGCCAACCTTTATAGTATCGGCACACTTAATTGACTGACATGCGCTTAAGCCTTGCTAATTTCTTTGCTCATTTAATACGTCTTCCAGCGCCTTGAGGCACAAGGCGACATTCTCGGCGCGCGCGCCGTAGCCCATAAGGCCAATACGCCACGCTTTACCCGCCAATTCACCAAGGCCTGCGCCGATTTCTAAGTTATAACGCTCAAGTAAGACTTTACGAACCTGCGCATCATTCACGCCATCTGGGATATAAACAGTATTGAGTTGCGGTAAACGGCAGTTTTCGGCAACAACAAAGCTGAGCCCAAGTTGCTGCAAGCCAACTTTTAGTTGTTGATGCATCACTATATGGCGTTGCCAAGCTTGCTCCAACCCTGCATCAGCTAATAAACGCAGTGACTCATGTAATGCATAGAGAGCATTGACAGGCGCAGTGTGATGATAACTACGTTTGCCTTCACCGCTCCAGTAGCCCATCACTAGGCTCTGATCGAGAAACCAACTTTGCACTGGGGTTTGCCTTGAGGTTAATTTGGCAACGGCAGCAACTGAAAAGGACACTGGCGATAAACCAGGAACACAAGATAAGCATTTTTGTGAGCCGGAATAAATAGCATCTATGCCCCATTCATCCACTAATAGTTCACTGCCACCTAATGAGGTGACGGCATCAACGATAGTGAGGCAGCCGTGCGACTTTGCCAGTGCACATAACGCTTTGGCATCTGACAATGCCCCCGTTGATGTTTCAGCATGAACAAAAGCGACAAACTTGGCATCAGGATGCGCCTTCAATGCGGCGGCTACATCATCAACATTAACGGGTTCACCCCAAGTGTTATCAACCAGTATGACTTGACCACCAATGCGCTCGACATTTTGGCGCATGCGATCGCCAAAAACGCCATTGCGACAAACGATGACTTTATCGCCGCGCTCCACCAAGTTAACAAAGCATGCTTCCATGCCAGCACTACCCGGCGCTGAAATCGCTACCGTCATTTCATTACGGGTTTGGAATGCGTATTGAATGAGGGATTTTAATTCATCCATCATGCCCACAAACAAGGGATCTAAATGCCCAACCGTTGGCCGCGACTGCGCCGCAAGCACTTGAGGATAAATATCAGAAGGCCCTGGCCCCATTAATATTCTTCTTGGCGGCATAAAGGCCGCAACTTTTGGTGCAACTATCATTAGAACTCCTTGTTTATTATCCATACCGGCTCAATGAGGCTAAGTTACCATAGGTATCAGCCGCAGCATCGCCTCGATAAGCTATTTGTTACTAACGTCACTGTCGACATGCTGCAAAAACAATTGATAGGCAGGGCTGCCAGTCTGTTCTTGGTAGATAAAGCCAAGCTCATCTAAAAAGCGCTGAAAGGCTAACTCGTCAGTACTCGGTACTTCAAACCCCGCCAGCACTTGGCCATAAGCGGCGCCATGATTGCGATAATGAAACAAACTAATGTTCCATTGGCTTTGCAGCGTGGTCAGAAACTTTAATAGTGCGCCAGGATGCTCTGGAAATTCAAAACTTAATAAGCGCTCAGTTAATGCTTGTGGTGGGCGCCCTCCCACCATATAGCGGATATGTAATTTGGCGGTTTCATCTTGCGATAAATCTTGCACGCCAAACCCCGCTTGCTTTAATGAACCAATAAGCTCGGCTAACTCATTAAGACTTGTAATGCGCACACCGGCAAACACCACAGCTTGTTGGCGATTGTTGAAGCGATAGTTACATTCAGTAATGGCGCGCGGCGATAACAACTGGCAAAAGCGCAAGAAGCTGCCGGGCTGCTCAGGAACGATAACCGCTAACACCGCCTCTTTATGTTCACCGAGCTCACAGCGCTCAGAGACATAACGCAAGCTATGAAAATTGACATTAGCGCCGCTTAAGATAGCGCCCGCTTTATTAAATTTATTGCCAGCATGCTTTTTAAGCCCAGCTAACGCTAAAGCGCCAGCGGGCTCGGCAATCGCGCGGGTATCTTCAAAGATATCTTTTACCGCCGCGCAGATTTCATCTGAGCTTACGGTAATGACTTCATCCACATACTCTTTGGCCAAGCGAAACGGTTCATCACCAATGCGCTTAACCGCGACGCCATCAGCAAATAACCCCACTTGCTCTAACGTAACGGGATGCCCAGCAAGCATAGCCGCCTGCAAACAGGCGGCATCTTCAGGTTCAACCCCTATAATCTTCACTTCAGGCATCACAGCTTTATAGTAAGCGGCCATGCCGGCAATTAAGCCGCCGCCGCCCACAGGAATATAAATAGCTTGTAAGTCAGATTGCTGCTGCAGCATTTCTTGCGCTACTGTGCCTTGCCCTGCAATAACCGCTTCATCATCAAAGGGGGCGACATACACCCGCCCTTGCTCTTGCGCTAATTGCTTGGCATAAGTATTGGCTTGATCAAAACCATCACCATATAGCAGCACTTCTCCGCCGCGGCGTTTTACGGCATCTATCTTGATAGCGGGCGTAGTGGTTGGCATCACAATCACAGCGCTTATGCCTAAACTGGTCGCCGATAGAGCGACCCCTTGAGCATGATTACCGGCGGATGCACAAATCACCCCGCGTTGGCGCTCTTCTTGCGATAAGCGGGCAATGCGATTGTAAGCGCCGCGAATTTTGAAGGAATGCACAGGTTGCAAATCTTCACGCTTTAAATAAACCTGACAGCCAAGGCGCGATGATAACTTTGGCAAGCTAGATAGTGGCGTCACCTTAGCAACGTCATAGACTTTAGAACGTAAAATCTGCTGCAGATAATAGTTAGCTAAAGTCAGCTGTGATTCTCGCGCTAACGCTAACATAGTTACCCCTCCAACTGACTACGATCGCGCACCGCACCTTTATCGGCGCTAGTGGCTAACAAGGCGTAGGCTTTTAATGCCCAAGAAACACTGCGTTGTCGATTGTTAGGCTTCCACGCCTGTGCGCCTTTAGCCAGCATAGCCATGCGCCGCGCCGCTAATTCAGTAGGGCTTACCATTAATTCCATGCGGCGAGTGGGAATATCTATCTCAATAATATCGCCAGTGTGCACTAAAGCTATCACGCCACCAGCAGCAGCCTCTGGTGACACATGACCAATGGACAGTCCAGAAGTACCACCAGAAAAACGGCCATCAGTAATCAAGGCGCAGGCTTTACCTAAGCCGCGGGATTTTAAATAACTGGTGGGATAAAGCATTTCTTGCATGCCAGGGCCACCTTTAGGGCCTTCGTAGCGAATAACGACTACGTCACCTGCGATTACTTCTCCGCCTAAAATCGCAGCGACCGCATCATCTTGGCTTTCATATACCCGCGCAGGCCCGACAAAACGTAAGTTATCGGCATCAACGCCTGCGGTTTTCACTATGCTGCCATCAGCGGCTAAATTACCCGTCAACACAGCTAAGCCGCCTTCAAGGCTAAAGGCATGGTCAAGACTGCGGATACAACCTTCTTGTCTGTCAGTATCTAAACTTGGCCAGCGGCATGATTGACTAAATGCTTTAGTGGTAGGAATACCGGCAGGGCCTGCACTAAACATGTGCTTGACGTTGTCATCACGCGTTTGCATCACATCATATTGACCCAGTAAATCCGCTAAGGTGCCGTTATCTAGCGCCACATGGCCAACATCGGTATGGAGTAAATTCGCTCGCTGCAACTCACCTAAAATCGCCATTACGCCACCAGCGCGGTGCACATCTTCCATATGATATTTAGGGGTAGAAGGCGCGACCTTACATAAATGCGGCACTTGGCGCGATAGTCTATCGATATCGGCCATAGTGAAGTTAATATCCGCCTCATAGGCGGCGGCCAATAGATGCAATACCGTATTGGACGAGCCGCCCATGGCGATATCTAAGGTCATGGCATTTTCAAAGGCGTTAAAATTGGCAATGTTGCGCGGTAAAACCGATTCATCATCTTGCTGATAATAGCGTTTAGCAAGGGCCATCACTCGCCGCCCCGCTTCTAAAAACAGTTCACGGCGATCACTGTGGGTGGCCAGTAATGAGCCGTTACCAGGTAGCGACAAACCTAAGGCTTCAGTAAGACAATTCATTGAATTAGCAGTAAACATGCCCGAGCATGAACCGCAGGTTGGGCAAGCGCTGCGCTCTATCTGAGCGCTATCACTATCAGACACGCGGCTATCGGCCCCCGCCACCATGGCATCAACCAAATCAAGCTTAATAATTTTATCTGAAAGCTTAGTTTTGCCCGCTTCCATCGGCCCGCCCGAAACAAACACCACAGGGATATTTAACCTCAGCGCGGCCATTAACATGCCAGGGGTTATCTTGTCGCAATTAGAGATACACACTAAGGCATCAGCGCAGTGGGCATTGACCATATACTCTAAGCTATCGGCAATTAACTCTCGAGATGGCAAACTATAGAGCATGCCGCCATGGCCCATAGCTATGCCATCATCAACGGCGATACTATTAAACTCTTTAGCTATGCCGCCAGCCTCTTCAATGGCGCTAGCCACTAACGCGCCCATGTCTTTCAAGTGCACATGGCCTGGCACAAATTGGGTAAATGAATTCGCTATCGCAATTATGGGTTTACCAAAGTCTTCATCTTTTACGCCAGTGGCTCGCCATAATGCCCGCGCCCCAGCCATATTGCGCCCTTCCGTTGTGGTTGCTGATCGTAATTTTGCCATACTATGTCCTTATCCTCTGGCTTGCTGCGCCAATGCTGTGATCACCTGACATTCAGTGACATCTAATAATTTAGTTAACTGCCGGGTCAATAATTCAATTGCGCGTTCAGCTTCTACATGTATTTCAAGGGTATTAAGTCCGCCATGACAACTCATGGCCATAGCCGTTAAGGTAAAGCCGCGGTGGCGCACTACCCGTAATACTCGCTCTACGACTTCTGGGCGATTACGAGTCACTAAATTGATGTGATGGATCATAGTGCTTCCCCTTTAACAGCGTGTGATTGATCTAACATTTGATGATTCGCAGCCCCAGGCGGCACTAAAGGCCACACATTAAATGCTGAATCGATTTTGACATGGAGTAAAAATGGCCCTGCATGAGCGAGCATTTGCCCAAGGCCTTGCTCCACTTCATCGGCGCGGCTAATGCAGCGGCCAGCGATATTAAAGACGGCGGCGAGCGCCACAAAATCAGGATTATCCGAAAGGTCGGTTTCAGATAAGCGGCCATTAAAGAACAATTCTTGCCACTGCTTCACCATGCCAAGCTTACTGTTATCTATGACGACTATCTTGACCCCAAGCTGATAGCGATTAATGGTGGCAAGCTCTTGAATATTCATCATGATGGAGCCATCACCACACACAGCCACTACGGTCGCTTTTGGCCTTGCAAACTGCGCGCCTATGGCGGCTGGTAAACCAAAGCCCATAGTGCCTAAGCCGGCGCTGGATAAATGATCTTCAGGGCGGCGAAACCACATATGCTGCGCGACCCACATTTGATGCTGACCAACATCGCAGCTAACCACATTGTTGTCAGGCAATTGATTCGCTAAGGTGCGCAGTAACTTAGGCGCATAAATTAGCTCACCAGGATGGTTATAATCCCATTGATATTGCTGATTTAGCTCAGTCACTCGCGTTAACCAAGCATCAATAGATAACGTGCAACTTAATTGATTAAGGGCAAGGGTGAGATCGCCACAAAAAGAGAACTCAGACTGGCGTAACTTACCGCATTCGGCGGGATCAATATCCAGATGAATCACTTTAGCCAGCGGCGCAAATTGCGCTAATTTACCCGTCACGCGATCATCAAATCGCGCGCCGACCACCAGCAGTAAATCGCATTCTTGCACAGCCAGATTGGCAGCTTTTAAACCGTGCATGCCGAGCATGCCCAAATAATGCGGATTACGGGCATCAATGCAGCCAAGCCCCTTAAGGGTGGCCACCGATGGCATGCCCGTTTGCTGAAGAAATTGTTGCAGCGCGCCAACCGCGCCAGCCATACCTACACCGCCGCCCGCATAAACTATGGGGCGCAGTGATGATTGCAATAACTGCTTTGCAGATGCGAGCTCATTAGGGTTAAGAGTTGGCAGCTCTTCAACCGCCATTAAGGGAGCGCGATATTTAAGGGCGGCTAATTGAATGTCTTTAGGAATGTCCACCAGCACTGGGCCAGGGCGACCACTGGCGGCAAGCTCAAAGGCTTGATAAAGCGCAGGCAAAAGTTCATCGACATGGCGCACCATGACACTGTGTTTAGTGCACGCAAGGGATAAACCTAATACATCCACTTCTTGAAAAGCATCAGTTCCTATCAGGCTTTGTGGCACTTGGCCTGTGATAGCGACCAGTGGCACAGAATCTAACAAGGCATCGGCTAGTACAGTCACTAGATTGGTAGCTCCAGGGCCAGAAGTTGCAAAGCACACCCCAGTTTTGCCACTTGCTCTGGCATAACCGAGCGCCGCAAATGCCGCCCCTTGTTCGTGTCGCCCTAAGATATGCTCAAGCTCGCTGCCATGTAAGGCATCATAAATGGGCATGATAGCACCGCCTGGGTAACCAAATACTTGGGTTACGCCATGGGCGATTAGCGCTCGTATCACCGCTTGCGCGCCATTGATTTCGTGCTCATGTTCCATTGGTTTACCTCTGCCTGATAAAACAAAACCCCCCGGTCCTGTGGGAGCGGGGGGTTGACGTTACTGCTTTCAGTGTGGTCACTGCACCTTCGGCCGCCCCCGGGGTGAGATAATAATCACTATGCTAATAATCACAGACAGGAGCACAGCTAAGCCGCCAACAAGGCTGAGCTTATTTGCTGATAGCAACTGCATGATTTGGGCTTGATTAGTCATTTAACACTGAATTCCTATCTGTGGTGCTAATACTTAGTATTTACATCTATCTATACATGTTTAGCACAATTAACTTTCAAGCCCAACTGAAATTTCCTCAAGTAAGCCTGCTATCTAAAGCAATGTTACATTCTCAATTTACATTAATGCGCTTCATCGCTTTCATATAACCGCGCAGCTTAGCGCCCACTTGCTCTACCTGAGTTGAGCGAATCGCTTGATTAACAGCAATAAGTTCTTGGTTGTCGACTTGATTATCATCAAACTTAAGGCCAGCACCTAAATACTGAGGTGACATGGTCATCACATAATCACGCAGTAACGGCACCGCGGCGTGATTAAATAAATAACAGCCATATTCAGCGGTATCAGAAATCACCACGTTCATTTCGTATAAACGTTTACGGGCTATGGTGTTGGCAATCAAAGGCGTTTCGTGCAGCGACTCATAATAGGCAGATTCTTCAATAATGCCGGCGGCCACCATAGTATCGAAGGCCAACTCAACCCCAGCTTTGATCATAGCCACTAAGAAGATGCCTTTATCAAAATAGGCTTGCTCTTCGAGCACTTCACTACTTTGTGGCGCCTGTTCAAAACCTGTGTCATTTGTTTGAGCGCGCCAGTGCAGCAAATTAGCATCATCATTGGCCCAATCAGTCATCATAGTACTTGAGAACTGACCACTGATAATGTCATCCATATGCTTTTCAAATAAGGGTTTAAGCTGCTGTTTTAATTCCTCGGCCATTTTGAAAGCTGCTAGTTTGGCAGGATTAGACAGCCTATCCATCATATGAGTGATGCCGCCATGCTTGAGCGCTTCTGTAATGGTTTCTAAACCTTGTTGGATAAGTTTGGCGGCATAACCTGGCTCTAAGCCATCGGCCACCATTTTGTCATAACCTAGAATCGCACTGGTCTGCAGCATGCCGCACAGGATAGTTTGCTCGCCCATCAGGTCAGACTTTACTTCGGCAATAAAGGATGAATGCAAGACGCCAGCGCGATCGCCGCCGGTAGCACTGGCATAAGCCTTAGCAACCTCAAATCCTTGGCCTTTAGGATCATTGTCAGGATGCACAGCAATCAGTGTTGGCACTCCAAAGCCGCGCTTGTATTCTTCGCGCACCTCAGTGCCTGGACACTTAGGCGCCACCATGATCACTGTAATATCTGGGCGCACTTGCATGCCTTCTTCCACAATATTAAAGCCATGGGAATAAGATAAGGTGGCGCCTTGCTTCATTAGCGGCATAACCGCATTGACGACGGCACTATGTTGCTTATCTGGGGTCAGGTTTAAGACTAAATCCGCCTCTGGGATCAGCGCTTCAAAGCTGCCAACCTTAAAGCCATTAGCGGTCGCCCGCTTAAAGGAATCACGCTGCTCATCAATGGCCTGTTGGCGCAAGGCGTAAGAAATATTTAAGCCTGAATCACGCATATTAAGGCCTTGATTTAACCCCTGTGCGCCACAACCCAAAATAACAATATTCCAATCGCGAATAGCTGCGCAGCCATTGCTAAATTCGCTTGCTTGCATGAATCGACACTGACCTAACTGAGCCAATTGCTCTCGTAAACTCAACGAGTTGAAATAATTTGTCATTACTAATCCCTGCCACTGAATATTGAAAATGAATGCTCTGAATTCACTATATCGCCTATCTTTCATTGCTTAAAATGATATATTCGCTACACAGCATTGCATAATTTGCAACATGGAGTTCACCTTGGATATCCGCAGCCTTAAAATCTATTTGCACTTATGTGACAGCCTGCATTTTGGTCATACGGCGCAGCGGATGCATGTCAGTCCATCGACCTTAAGCCGCCAATTACAGCGCTTAGAGCAGTTAGCTGGAAGTCAATTATTTGAACGGGATAACCGCCAAGTACGCTTAACCCAAGCGGGAATGGCATTTCGCACTTTTGCTCAAGAAACAGTTAACCATTGGCAATTGCTGCAACAGCAACTCACCCTCAGCACTGAATTGATTGGTCAACTTAGGCTGTACTGCTCAGTAACGGCGGCTTACAGCCACTTACCATCTTTGCTTGATACTTTTAGGCGTCAGCAGCCACTGGTTGAAATCAATCTCACCACAGGTGATGCCGCCAACGCCCCCGAGCAGGTACAGCAAAACTTGGCCGATATTGCTATCGCCGCTAAACCTGCCCTATTGGCAACGAGTCTGGATTTTTTAGAGATAGATTCCATTCCTATGTGCTTAGTCGTACCTAAGAGCGAATGGCGTGATGATTTAACGATCAATGATTGGCTCAATAAGCCCTTAATCTTGCCTGAGCGCGGGCCAAGCCGAGATAGTGCCGAAGCTTTATATAAGCAATTAGGTATAAGTATGCGGATTTATGCGCAGGTTTCTGGCCATGAAGCCATGGCTTCTATGGTGGCGCTTGGGTGTGGAATAAGTATTTTACCTGAGGTGGTCATACAGCACAGTCCTGTGCGGGATAGGTTGCAGGCGTTGCCGCTAGCGCAAGTGTTGCCGCTAAAACTCGGCTGCATATCCCGCCGCACTATGCGGCAGGACCCTTTGCTCGAGGCATTTTTACGAACCCTGCCTCAGCACTAGCATGTTAACTGGTAAAACTTTATGCCTTGATATCTGCGTTAGCTAACGCCAAAGCGCTTTCAGCAGGTGATTTTTCAGGCTCAATGCGAGTAACCAGTAATTGATCTACTCGGTAAGAGTCGATATCTACCACTTCAAATTTAAAACCACTGTGCACCACATAATCGGTGCGCTTAGGTATTTTGCGCAGCATATACATAATAAAACCGGCGATAGTTTCATAGTTTTGGCTCTGAGGAAATTCTTCAATACCAAATGAGCGCATCACATCAGTAATCGGCGTTAAACCATCCACCAACCAAGAGTTAAGATCGCGCGCCACAATTTGCTCTTCGCCTTCCGCTAAGTTCCATGAACCCATCACAGCACTTTGTAAATCGTTGGTGGTCACTACCCCAACGACCAAGGCATATTCATTCATCACAACCGCAAAATCTGCGCGATTATTTTTAAAGTATTCCATCGCCTCAGATAAATTAAGGGTATCAGGCACTATTAATACTGGATGCAGTAAATCGCCCTTTTTCAAGTCAATGACTTCGCCATTGATCACGCGCATCAGCAATTCTTTAGCATCCACAAAGCCTTTAATTTGATCTAGCTGCCCATCACACACTAAGAACTTGTTATGTGGGTCTTGCGCAATCTTGCGCTTCATATCTTCTTCTGTGTCTTGCTGCAGGAAGAAAATTAAGCTTTCACGCACTGTCATGGCTGCTGTGACGGGTACGCTTTGCATTTCAAACACGTTTTCCATGAGTTGCTGCTCATCTTTTTGCAGCACGCCCGCCTCAGTACCCGCCGCCATTACAGCGTAAATATCATCTTCAGTAATGGCGTCATTACGCGCCATAGAGATACCCAGCAATTTAAAGACAGTGTTGGATATACCATTAAACATCCAGACTAAAGGCTTTAATAGCACAATACAAAAAGACATAGCGCCAACTAATGCCATGGCGATTTGTTCAGGCATAGCCATGGCTACGCGCTTAGGCATAAGGTCGGCAATTAAAATAAATAAGCTAGTAACCATCACAAATGACAGGACAAAACTGATTTGCCCAAGATAAGGTTCCGGCAATAATGGAGTTAACATCAGTGTAAAATATGGCGTAAATGCAGATTCACCGACAATACCGCCTAAGATAGCCACGGCATTTAAGCCAATTTGCACCGCAGTAAAGAAGTTTCCTGGCTGAGCTTGCAGTTGTAATACTCGACCCGCTCTTAAGTCTCCCTCATCAAATAGTTGCCGCAGACGCATTTTACGCGAGCCCGCTAAGGCAATTTCAGACATAGAAAAGAAACTACTAATACTGATCAAAAGGAATATGATTAACAAATTCTCGAACAAGCTCATGGATACACCCGGAACAAAAAGGAATTGACGCGCACAGCGTAGACAAACAACTGCTAAATATATGCTTAACGGCCAGTGGTCGCTACTGTCTAGTTAACAAACAATGTAAAAATAGCATTTTTAGGCGATTGACTATACTTAAATCACGTTAATCACGGTGATTTACATGACAATAATTGCGGTTAGCTTAGTCTTGCTAGGTTTACTGGGCTTAATCGCCTCAATCAAGCCGGCCTATGCCATTCTCCATTTATCAGACTATCAACATAAGGGATGGTTAGCCTTAGTGGCTATGATATCCATGTTCATTTTCGGCTATATCGGCTTCATCTATATGCTGATTGATCATCAAGTTTCCATGCTTGAGCTGGTAGTCGCAGCGATTTTTTGTGGTGGCGGCGCGTTTGTGTTTGTCATTACCTGCATGAGTCGTCAAACCATAGGCGATTTAATGAAAACTCTGCAACAAAACCATTTTCAGGCCCATCACGATAGCCTAACTGGGCTCGCTAATCGCCATCAGTTTTACCTTGATTTAGAACAAATGTTTGCCTCACAAACCCCCTACTTTTGCTGCATGATGTTAGATCTTAATAAATTCAAACTCATCAACGATAACTATGGTCATAGCTATGGCGACCATGTGCTTCAAGTGGTCGCCGAAAGATTGCTAAGGGCAGTGCCTGAAGATGCCATTACTGCGCGCTTAGGCGGTGATGAGTTATCGGTATTATTGCCAGGTTATGACAGTGAAATGGCCATACGTATTGCCCAAACCATACAGCAGAGCTTAATGGCTCCCATTGAATACGAAGGCGCAGTTCTCAGCATTGGGGTTAGCATAGGTATCGCCCAGTACCCCACAGATGGTAATGATAAAACTAGTCTAATGATTAACGCCGATATCGCCATGTATCAAGCCAAACGCAATGACAGCCACTATCAAATCTATCAATCCCACCTCGACATGGATCAATACACTTCATGTCGCTAGCTACTAGCTTAACCCGCGCCCAATTTGGAGTAGAAGCGCCACAGGTAAAAGTGGAAGTGCATATTGGCAACGGTCTACCGAGCTTTTCATTGGTGGGCCTACCAGAGACATCCGTTAAAGAAGCCAAAGAGCGAGTGCGCAGCGCCATTATCAATTCTGGTTTTGAATTCCCCATGCGCCGCATCACAGTTAATTTAGCGCCAGCAGAACTTCCTAAACAAGGCGGCCGCTACGACTTACCCATAGCCATTGCGATTTTAGCCGCCTCAGGCCAAGTACCCTTAGCTAGCCTTAAAGACACTGAGTTTGCCGGGGAGTTGTCATTATCAGGTCAAATCAATGGCTGCAAAGGCTTACTACCAACGATTGTCGGCGCTAAAAATGTTCAGCATCGGCTAATTATTCCCATTGATAATCATTTCGATGCCGAGTTGGTGGGGCATCACGCCTGTTATATGGCAGGTCACTTACAACAAGTGACCGATTATTTGCATGGCCGCATCGAGCTTGCCAATAATGCCACCGCGGCTCACTGGCAAGAACCTCCTGCCAGCCACAACCCTTTATGTTTAAGCGATATTATTGGTCAGCATCAAGCTAAACAAGCGCTTGAAATAGCGGCTTCATCAGACTTCAATCTATTACTTATCGGCCCTCCTGGGACTGGCAAAACCATGCTGGCCAATCGTATTTTGCCGCTATTGCCACAGCTTAATTACCAAGAAGCCTTAGAAGTGGCCTCACTGTATTCCATCGCTGGCATTAACTTAACGCCAGCGCAATTATGCATGCGCCCCTTTCGGAATCCGCATCACACCAGCTCTGCTATTTCATTGGTGGGCGGAGGCTCTCAGCCGCAGCCCGGTGAAATATCTTTGGCCCATAAAGGTGTCTTGTTTCTGGATGAATTGGCTGAATTTCCAAGAAAAGTGCTAGATACCCTAAGGGAGCCACTAGAAACCGGTGAAGTCGTGATTTCCAGAGCCAAAGCTAAGCTCACCTTTGCCTGCCAATTTCAATTAATTGCCGCCATGAACCCAAGCCCTTGCGGTGATATTGAAGGCCAGCGGCGCTCAACGCCGGATCAAGTTTTGCGCTACTTAAGTAAGCTGTCTGGGCCGTTTTTGGATAGGTTTGACTTAAGTATTGAAGTGCCCAAACTGCCTACGGGCAGCTTATCTCAGGCCAGCAGCCAACAAGGGGAAACCACGGCGCAAGTGCGCGAACGAGTCTTGCTCGCAAGGCAAGTGCAGTTTGAGCGCCAAGGAAAACTGAATAAATACCTTACGGGCAAGCAACTAGATAATGCCTGCCAACTGAGTGCGTCCGATCGCTTCTTTTTAGAAACCAGCATTGAAAAACTTGGGCTATCGGTACGCAGCTTTCATCGCATCATGAAAGTAAGCCGCACCATTGCAGATTTGCAGCACTCCCAAAAAGTCGAGCGTCGCCATGTGGCGCAAGCCTTAGGCTTCAGAGCCATGGATAGATTAATGCATAGCTTAAGTCAGTACTAAGCGTAGATACCCTGTCGGAACACCTATACCAACGCCCTTGCTATTAAGCTGTGCCTTGCACCTAACTTATGACTAAGCCTCTACCGGCATAGGCGTGATAACGCGCAGGCAGTTGCCAATAGCGTTTATGCACGGCATAAAGGGTTTCATTCACGCTTAAGGGCGATTGATAACATTGTATGCTTGTTGCAATGGCAAAATTATCAACGGCACTCTTAGGCAATACCGTAAAACCTAAGCCTAATGACACAGGCGCTAAAATTTGCGTCAATTGATTTACGTAGCCACTTACAGGCAATGTATCTAATTGCAGCTTGAGCAAATCATCATTGCCGCAATGACTACAAAATAGCGATAAATACTGCATAGCATCTGGGTGCTTAATTAAGCCAAGCTCGCTAAGCGCAGCGATATCGACAGGCCCGCTAAAGTTAACTTGCGCATTTAAGCGAGCTTTAACCAGACAACCAAAGCATAAGCCCAAACCTTGGGCTTATGCTTTGTCGCAGAACTCTTAAATTCCCACCAGCAACAGCATCCATCACGGCAAGCTTAAGCTCTCTAGCTAAGCTACTAATATTGCACTGGTAAAACTACTGCTCCTAAATAACCGATTACCACGATTGCTAAAACATCAGAGTAAGTGATTGAGGCTCAACTATATTCAAATTCACGGACGATGCGTATAGCTAGTTCATACTTTCACCCCAAACAGCACGAGGTAACTAATATGAGCAATAGTAATGGTGCCGGTAAATGCCCGGTTATGCACGGTGGTAACACCCATGTTGGTGGGCAAGGTAGTCAAAATATGCAGTGGTGGCCAAACCAACTCAATCTTAACATTTTGCATCAACATAGTAGTCAAGCTAACCCCATGGACGATGATTTTAATTATCGCGAAGCCTTTATGACGCTAAATTTAAGCGAGGTAAAACGCGATATCGAGCATCTACTCACCCATTCTCAAGATTGGTGGCCTGCCGATTATGGTCATTATGGCCCTATGATGATCCGCATGACATGGCATGCCGCAGGCACCTATCGCACTGGCGATGGTCGCGGCGGCGCAGGCACAGGTAATCAGAGGTTTGCCCCGCTTAATAGCTGGCCTGATAACGGTAACTTAGATAAAGCCAGACGCTTACTTTGGCCCATTAAACAAAAATACGGCAACAAACTCTCCTGGGCTGATTTGATTATTTTAACTGGCAACGTGGCATTAGAATCCATGGGCTTTAAGACCTTTGGTTTCGCTGGCGGTCGCGAAGATATTTACGCCCCTGAAGAAGATATCTATTGGGGCGCAGAAGATAAGTGGCTGGGCAATAAGCGCTACAGCGGCGATCGCGAACTTGAAAATCCATTAGCCGCCGTGCAAATGGGACTAATTTATGTCAATCCAGAAGGCCCTGATGGCAATCCAGATCCAGTCGCATCTGGGCGCGATGTGCGCGAAACCTTTGCCCGCATGGCCATGAATGATTATGAAACTGTGGCCTTAACTGCAGGCGGTCACACCTTTGGTAAAGGCCATGGCGCGGGTGACGCTTCATTAGTAGGGCCTGAGCCAGAAGCCGCGCCCATAGAGCAAATGGGCTTAGGCTGGAAAAGCAGCTATGCCAGCGGTAAAGGGCGCGATGCTATTACTAGTGGTATTGAAGGCGCTTGGACTCCGACCCCAACCACATGGGATAACAGCTATTTTGATATGCTACTCGGTTATGAGTGGCAGCTAACTAAGAGCCCTGCTGGCGCGCAGCAATGGGCGGCGATTAATCTTAGCGATAGCAATCACGCGCCAGATCCTGCCGATAGCAGTAAAAAAGTGCGCATCATGATGACTACCGCCGACATGGCGATGCGAAAAGATCCTGAATATCTTAAAATTTCCCAGCATTTTCATAAAAACCCCGCTGAATTTGCCGACGCCTTTGCCCGCGCTTGGTTTAAATTGACCCACAGGGATATGGGACCCAAATCCCGTTATTTAGGCTCAGAAGTGCCCGCTGAAGATTTAATTTGGCAAGATCCACTGCCAGCCAATACTTACGATCTGATTGATGCCAAAGACATTGAAAGCCTGAAACACACGATTTTAAGCTCAGGCTTAACAGTAACAGAACTTGTATATACAGCATGGTCATCCGCGGCTACCTATCGCGGCTCAGATCACAGAGGCGGTGCTAATGGCGCGCGCATTCGCCTCGCGCCGCAAAAAGATTGGCAGGTCAATCAACCTGCGCAATTAGCTAAAGTCCTTGCCACCCTCGAAGGGATAAAATCCGACTTTAATGCCGCGCAACAAGCCAATAAAGCCGTATCCCTTAGCGACATCATAGTGTTAGCGGGTAATGCCGCCATAGAAAAAGCGGCTGCCGATGCGGGAGTCAAAGCGTCTGTGCCTTTTAGCGCAGGTCGCACTGATGCCAATCAAGATAGTACCGACCCAGAATCTTTTGCGGTATTAGAGCCTGCGGCCGATGGCTTTAGAAATTACAGTAAAATCCGCTATACAGTGCCCAGTGAAGAAATGCTTATCGATCGCGCTCAGTTATTAGGCTTAAGTGCCCCAGAAATGACAGTGCTGATTGGTGGTATGCGCGTACTCAACGCCAATTTCGAGCAATCCGCCCATGGCGTGTTTACCCATAAGCCTGGCGTTCTTTCTAATGACTTTTTCGTTAATCTTTTGGACTTAACGACCGATTGGCGCCCAAGCTCAGCGGAGGCTGAAGTCTTTGAAGGTCGAGATCCTAGCGGCAAAGTTAAATGGACTGCGACTCGGGTCGATTTAGTCATAGGCTCAAACTCGCAGCTACGCGCCATTGCCGAAGTCTATGGCGCTAGCGATGCCAAGACTAAGTTTGTGCATGACTTTATCAAGGCGTGGAACAAGGTGATGAATGCCGATCGTTTCGATCTTAACTGATTAGCTTGCGCTCCAAGCCATTAAGCTCGCGCTAGCTTAAATCTAAATAGCCTATCTATGCGATGGGCTATTTTTTTGCTCTCAGCGCCAAGTAAGCTCACGGGCTCAACAGCTGCAACCCAAAACTTAGCTTAGATGAACACTTGTTAATGATTTGCAGAAACAAACCACAAAAAACCGCCTTATCACCAGACTATGCAACCAAAGTTTGAGGAAATGCTACACACGAGTTACCATGACGCCTCAATTTGTGGGAGGAAAAAGTACATGACGCTGTTGTTGTCGCGCATTCGAGGCTCATTGGTTTTTACCGGTTACATTATCAACACTTTTTTTTGGGCAACGCCACTGCTGCTAATCAGCCTGCTTAAGTTGATCCCAGCCACCAGCTTACAAGCGCATTGCAGCAATGTACTTAATTTTCTCGCCAGCTGCTGGATTAGCTGTAATGGTTGGATGGAAAGAAATCTGCATCCCATTCAATTAACGGTTACTGGCAATGCAAAGCTCAGTAAAGATAACTGGTACATGGTGATAGCCAATCATCAATCTTGGGTTGATATCTTGATTTTGCAGGGAATATTTAACCGCAAAATTCCTTTCCTAAAATTCTTTCTTAAGCGTGAATTGATTTATGTGCCAGTACTTGGGCTGGTATGGTGGGCATTAGATTTTCCGTTTATGCGCCGCTATAGCCCAGCTGAAATTAAAAAGAATCCAATCCTCAAGGGCAAAGACATTGAAATCACCCGCAAGGCCTGCAGTAAATTCAAACATACGCCAGTGAGCGTGATGAATTTTGTCGAAGGCACGCGCTTTAAAGCGGTAAAGCATGCCAAGCAAAGCTCGCCGTTTAATTATCTATTAAGACCTAAAGCCGGCGGCATGTCGTTTGCGTTAGCAGCCATGGATGAAATCAATACCTTAGTGGATGTCACCATTCATTATGCCGATGGTGTGCCGAGCTTCTTTGACTACTTAAGTGGCAAGGGCGGTAAGGTCAATGTGGATATTCAAGTGCGGCCCATTACCGCGGCTATGCGCGGCGATTATCAGCATGATCGCGACTATAAGCAGCAGTTTCAACAAGAACTAAATACGCTCTGGCACAGTAAAGATCAGCTGTTATGTCAATTACATACCGAGCCAAATCGCATGAGAGGCGAAGACTAAGATGTTGAATTTTCTACCAGGGCCATTGTTATTTTTACTCTCAAGCGGCTTGCTCATCATTAACACTACCCTTTGGGCCGGGCTGATTAGTCTTGGCGGGTTACTCAAATTACTGCTGCCTTGGCAAGCGGCGCGCACTCAACTGACCCGAGTATTAAATCGCTTTATGTGGGCTTGGGCCACAGGCAATGGCGGCATTCTAAAACTGATTGCCAATATTGAGTGGGATGTCAAAGGTTTAGAACACTTAGATAACAATGCTTGGTACTTAATCATCAGCAATCATCTTAGTGGTTTTGATATCGCCGCCCAAACTTATGTGCTGCGTAACCACATTCCTATGCTGAAATTCTTTCTCAAACGAGAATTGCTGTATGTACCATTTTTGGGGCTTGGTTGCTGGGCACTCGACATGCCATTTATGAACCGCACCAGCGCAGAAAAATTAAAAAATAACCCTAAACTTAAGGGTAAAGACATGGAAACCACTCGTAAGTCTTGCGAGCGCTTTCGTTTATTACCTACCACCATAATGAACTATGTCGAAGGTAGCCGCTTTAATGAAGAAAAACGCCTGCGCCAGCAATCACCTTATCGCTATTTATTGCGGCCAAAAGCTGGCGGTAGTGCCTTTGCCCTGTCGGCCATGGGCGAACAATTTACCCATGTTTTAGACATCACCATAGTGTATCCCGATGCCCCTAAAGATATTTTATCAAGCGTGATGCATGGCAAGGTCAAGCAAGTGGTGATGCGTATTAAGCCGCGCCCCGTGCCAGTAGTTGATGACCAGCGCTATGGACAGGATGCCAGTTATCGCGTTGAGTTTCAGCGTTGGCTCAATCAAATTTGGGCTGAAAAAGATGACGAAATCCATCAGCTATTACTTGAATATCAAGCTAAAACCACCAGCTACCCGGCCTTAATCAATTCACAAAGCTAATTTTTAACCTTGAGCGCAACATGAGCCTGAAGATGCTATTTTTCAGGCTCATCTCTTTACTCCCTTTTATTCCCTGCCATTTATTCCGCCCCGATTTTTAGCCTTCCTAAGCGCCATATTCGGCCGAGAGTTCACACAACAATGCGTAAAGTGCTGAGCGGATCGCACCTAACAGCTTTAGATAAATGATAAAATCTTACAATACAAACAATAACTTAGCTTATGCTAATATGCCAAAATAAGAAGTTATCATGAAGAAATCTCTGTCCGCTACCTTAATGTTATTAGTCGCAAGTGTTGGCACTCATGCTAACTCACAGCCTACGGCGACTGAGTCTTTCAAGCAGCAATTGAGCTTAGCCGAGCAAGGTAACGCCGAGGCTCAATATACAGTTGCGACCATGTATTCTCGCAGCCAAGGCACGCCGTTAGATAACAAGCAAGCAGCCCATTGGTTTCAACAAGCCGCCGAACAAGGCCATAGCCAAGCGCAATTTAACTTAGGCATTAGCCATACCTTAGGGCGCGGCGTGGCTAAAGATGATCAATTAGCCATGCAATGGCTGCAACAAGCGGCCAAGCAAGACAACGCCAATGCCCAATTTCATCTAGGCAACATGTATCAAAATGGCCGCGGCATGACAGCCGATATCAGCCAAGCCATGGCGTTATACCGTCAGGCCGCTGAACTTGGCCATGCTGAAGCTCAGTTAAACTATGGTTTTATGTTCGCCAATGGTCAGGGCGTTACTAAAGATGATAAACAAGCCGTGCACTGGTTTACTCAAGCCTCAGAGCAAGGCTATGCCGATGCGCAAAACAACTTAAGTATCATGTACGCCTTGGGCCGCGGCGTGGAAGCTGACGATAAACTGGCTTACATGTGGGCTAATTTGTCGCATTATAACGGCGGCACAGGCGATGAACTCACTGAAATGCTTAGCCATAAGATGAAAGCTAGCGATAGACGCCAAGCAATTGAAATGTCGAGTGTTTGCCTTAAGCAGCAATACAAAGGCTGCGATAAGCTTAGCGAGAGTCGCTAGCCTGCTCGATTGCAACCAGCCAAGCTTGAGCCTTAATAACGGCGCTAACTAACCATTAGCGCCTTTATGGCATCAAGGCATCAAAAAATAGCAGATTGGCGCCATCGCCCTCGACTAAATCCTCCTGTCATAGTTTGTTCAACCACATCTAACCTTACTCATGCCTGCTGAAGATTATCCAAATTCATCTTCCCAGCCTTTACTAGGCAGCTAACACACCAAACATTGTTAACAATAAATGTTCACAAAAAAATTCAAACAATGTTAGCAATTGATTTATAGAGATTTAAATAACTACCCAAGCCATTTGGTTGGTTTTTGGTTAATTTATTGTTGACAAGGTGGGTGTGCGGGCATAAATTCTGATTAACTTTTAGCCAAATGCGATTGTTATGGATAACGATACTTTGATGCCAGCAGCCCCCCATCTTAAACCGGCGAAATTAGGCCGTTTGGTCGATAGACTCTTGCTGCAACTGCAAACCAGCATAATCAAAGGCGAAATTCCCTCTGGCAGTAAAATCAACGAGCAAGAGGTCGCTGAGCGCTATGGCATTAGTCGCGGCCCTGCCCGTGAAGCCTTGCAAGCCCTTGAGCGCCAACGCTTAGTGGTTCTTATCCCCCATATAGGCGCTAGAGTCGCGCGATTATCCATCACTGAACTTAATGAGCTGTATCAACTGCGCAGCGTATTGGAAGCCATGGCCTGTGAGCTTGCGGCTCAAAACATTACTCCTGAGCAATTAGACAAGCTATACAAGTTAATTGATATCCAGCAGTTAGCCCTGAGTCATAGCGACCCATATTTTCAGCAGCAAGGGGATATCGACTTTCATTATCAAATCATTGAGGCCAGTGGTAATCGCCACTTGCAAGCAACCTTAATGGGCAGCCTTTATCATTTACTGCGCATGTATCGCTATCAAACCTCAAATCACCAACGCCCAATTCAAGCCATTGCCGAACACAAGCTAATAGTTGAAGCCATAGCCGCCAAAGATGGCGAATTAGCGGCGCTATTAATGCGCCGCCATATAGAGCGTGGGCGGCAAAGCACAGAACTCAAACTCAGAGCCCTACAAGGCGCAAGCCTTGAGTCATCATTACCTAAGGAATCAAGCCATGAATAACAGCGCCGGACGCCGATTTAGACAAGCTCTTGCCAATGCTAAGCCACTACAAATAGTCGGCACCATGAATGCCTACTTTGCCAAAATGGCTGAGCTGTCGGGCGTTGAAGCCATTTATCTTTCAGGCGCTGGCGTGGCTAACGCTTCATTTGGTTTGCCCGATCTTGGTATGACCTCGATGAATGATGTCTTAATTGATGCGAGCCGCATTACTTCGGCCACCCAAGTGCCATTACTGGTAGATATTGATACTGGCTGGGGCGGCGCATTTAACATTGGCCGCACCATTAAAGAATTTGAAAAGGCCGGCGTTGCCGCTGTGCACATGGAAGATCAAGTCGCCCAAAAACGCTGTGGTCATCGCCCCAATAAAGCTGTGGTGAGCATAGATGAAATGGTCGATAGGATTAAGGCCGCAGTCGATGCCCGCACCGACAAAGACTTTGTGATCATGGCGCGCACCGATGCAGTCGCCGTTGAAGGGCTAGAGGCTGGCATTGCCCGCGCACAGGCTTACTTAGAAGCAGGCGCCGATATGATTTTTGCCGAAGCGCTGACTGAATTAGAGCAATACACCCGCTTTCGCGCCGCCGTTAACGCCCCGATTTTGGCCAACATGACCGAATTTGGGCAAACCGAATTATTTAGCACGGAGCAACTCAGCAATGCCGGCGCCGACATGGTCTTGTATCCACTCAGTACCTTTCGCGCCGCCAACCAAGCAGGCTTAGAAGTCATGCAGGCGCTGCTTAACGATGGACATCAGCGCAATGTGGTCAGCAAAATGCAGACCCGCAAAGAGCTGTATCACTTCTTGGGCTATCACGCCTTTGAAGACAAGTTAGATAAGCTTTTTAAGCAAAACCCATAGACAAATACATTAATTAGCAACAGTAGTCAGCAACAGTAAAACTAGCTTCACAACAGGGGCGTAGCCCGCGGTCGTTGTTAACCCTATCAGTTAGCTCAGCTATCTGAGGCAATGGATAATAAGAACACGTTAAAGAGGGATATTTATGACGGACAAGAAATTAAGTGGCGCAGGACTTCGCGGGCAATCGGCGGGAGACACTGCATTAAGCACAGTGGGCGTGTCGGGTTCTGGCTTAACCTATCGCGGTTATGACATTAAAGATCTGGCGGCTAATACTACCTTTGAAGAAGTTGCCTATTTAATTTTGTACGGTGAACTGCCGACCGTCAGCCAGCTTAAGGACTATCGCACTAAACTCAAAGTCCTGCGCGGTTTACCGCAAGCGCTGAAAGAAGTGTTAGAGCGCATTCCTGCCTCGGCTCATCCTATGGATGTGATGCGCACCGGTTGCTCTATGCTAGGCAATCTTGAGCCTGAGCACGATTTTTCGCAGCAAAGTCAGGTAGCTGATCGTTTGCTTGCCGCCTTCCCTTCCATCATTTGTTATTGGTATCGCTTTAGCCATGACGGCGTGCGCATTAATACCGAAACCGATGATGAGCAAATTGGCGCGCACTTCTTGCATTTACTCCATGACCGCCGCCCGCTCGATTTACACGTGGCCGCCATGGACGCATCCCTCATTCTTTATGCTGAGCATGAATTTAATGCCTCAACCTTTACTGCCCGTGTCTGCGCCTCGACCTTGTCGGATATGCATTCGTGTGTGACAGGCGCCATAGGTTCACTGCGCGGCCCCTTGCATGGCGGCGCTAACGAAGCGGCCATGCAATTAATTGAAACCATGACAGATGCTAGCGATGCCAAGGCTAAGTTAATGGGTATGCTTGAGCGTAAAGATAAAATCATGGGCTTTGGTCATGCCATTTATCGAGAATCTGATCCACGCAACGCCATCATTAAGGTCTGGTCGCAAAAGCTTGCGGCAGAATATGGCGATGCCCGCCTTTATGATGTGTCGGTAGCTTGCGAACAACTAATGTGGGAGCAAAAGAAGCTGTTCTGTAATGCTGACTTTTTCCATGCCAGCGCTTATCACTTTATGGGCATACCAACTAAGTTATTCACCCCGATTTTTGTGTGCTCACGTTTAACTGGCTGGGCGGCGCACGTGATGGAGCAGCGCTCAAATAACCGCATTATTCGCCCAAGTGCTGACTATGTTGGGGTTGCGCCGCGCACTGTTATCGCCATCGAAAATCGCTAATGGCTAATGGCTAATTGCTAATTGCTAATGGCTAATGACTAATGACTAATTGCTAATTGCTAATGGCTAATGACTAATGACTAAGAATTAAGTCCCGCTTAGCGGCACACAGTTAATCACGAGACTGAGCCCTGGGTCAGTCTCACCCTTTAGTGGATAAACTCATGAATACTGCCTATCTCAAACCTTTACCAGGCACAGGGCTGCAATACTTTGATACTCGCGCAGCCGTTAATGCCATTAAGCCGGGCGCTTATGATGCCTTACCTTATTGCTCGCGGGTGTTTGCCGAAAACTTAGTGCGCCGCTGCAATCCTGCCAGCTTAACTGAATCTTTAACCCAAATTATTGAGCGTAAACAAGAGCTAGATTTTCCTTGGTTTCCAGCCCGAGTCGTGTGTCACGATATTCTTGGCCAAACCGCCTTAGTGGATCTCGCCGGCCTTAGGGATGCCATTGCCGATATGGGCGGCGATCCTGCCAAAGTGAACCCTGTGGTGCCGACTCAATTGATTGTCGATCACTCACTTGCCGTTGAACATGCGGGCTTTGAAGCCGATGCCTTTGCCAACAATCGCGCCATTGAAGATAGGCGCAACGATGACAGGTTTCATTTTATCAATTGGACTAAAACCGCCTTTAAGAATGTGGATGTGATCCCGCCCGGCAACGGCATCATGCATCAAATTAACTTAGAGCGGATGTCACCGGTTATTCACAATGATCATGGCATCGCCTATCCAGATACTTTAGTGGGTACAGATAGCCATACTCCCCATGTGGACGCCCTTGGCGTGATAGCCATAGGTGTGGGCGGACTTGAAGCAGAAAGCGTCATGCTTGGCCGCGCCTCATGGATGCGTTTGCCTGATATCGTTGGGGTTGAGCTCACAGGAAAACCAACCCCTGGCATTACTGCCACTGACCTAGTGTTAGCTTTGACTGAATTTTTACGCCAGCAAAAAGTGGTGTCTTGCTATCTTGAGTTTTATGGCGAGGGCGTCAGTCACTTAACCTTAGGTGATCGCGCCACTATCTCTAACATGACCCCAGAATATGGCGCCACGGCCGCCATGTTTTATATAGATCAACACACCTTAGATTATCTAAAGCTCACTGGGCGCGAAGATAAGCAAGTAGAGTTAGTGGAAATCTATGCCAAGCAAGCGGGCTTGTGGGCTGATAGCCTGAAAACCGCCCACTATGAGCGCACTCTTAGCTTTGATTTATCAGCCGTAGTGCGCAATATCGCAGGTCCCTCCAACCCACATAAACGGGTAGCGACCAGTCAATTAGCCGCGCAAGGCATTACTGGTGCTTACCAGCAACAAGGCGCTTTGCTGCCCGATGGTGCCGTGATTATTGCTGCCATTACAAGTTGCACTAATACCAGTAATCCCCGCAATGTGATTGCCGCAGGCCTCTTGGCACGCAACGCCTTAGCTAAAGGTTTGAGCCGTAAGCCTTGGGTTAAAACCTCATTGGCACCGGGCTCAAAAACCGTTGAGCTTTATCTTAAAGAAGCGCAGTTACTGACAAGCCTTGAAGCCTTAGGCTTTGGCATAGTGGGCTTTGCCTGCACTACTTGTAACGGTATGAGCGGCGCCTTAGATCCTGTGATTCAACAGCAAATTATTGACCGCGACCTTTACACAACCGCAGTGTTATCGGGTAATCGCAACTTTGATGGTCGCATTCATCCTTATGCTAAACAGGCGTTTTTAGCCTCACCGCCATTAGTGGTGGCTTACGCCATTGCCGGCACCACGCGCTTTGATATCGAAAAAGACGTGCTTGGCATTGATAAAGAGGGGCGCGCCGTCACCCTTAACGATATTTGGCCAAGCGATGCCGAAATAGATGCCATAGTGGCCGCGAGCGTTAAACCTGAGCAATTTAGGCAAGTGTATGAGCCCATGTTCAAGCTTAATGTCGATTACGGCGCGCACATTAATCCCTTATATCAGTGGCGCCCACACAGCACGTATATTCGCCGCCCACCTTACTGGGAAGGGGCGCTCGCAGGAGATCGTAGCCTTAAGGGTATGCGTCCTTTAGCCGTACTTGGGGATAATATTACGACCGATCACTTATCTCCTTCCAATGCAATTATGGCGGACAGCGCTGCGGGGGAATACTTATCTAAAATGGGATTGCCTGAGGAAGATTTTAACTCTTACGCGACTCATAGAGGCGATCATCTCACCGCCCAGCGCGCCACCTTTGCTAATCCACAGCTGATCAATGAAATGGCGATTAAGGATGGCAACATAGTTAAAGGCTCGCTGGCTCGCATTGAGCCAGAAGGGCGCGTAACGCGTATGTGGGAAGCCATAGAAACCTATATGGCCAGAAAGCAGCCATTATGCATTATTGCTGGCGCTGACTATGGTCAAGGTTCAAGCCGAGATTGGGCGGCTAAAGGCGTGAGGCTCGCTGGAGTTGAAGCCATAGTCGCCGAAGGCTTTGAGCGCATTCATCGCACTAACTTGGTAGGCATGGGCGTATTGCCGCTGGAATTTATCCCAGGGACGAATCGCCATAGTTTAGCCATTGATGGCACTGAAACCTTTGATGTGTTTGGCGAGCGTACCCCAGGCGCCATCTTAACCTTAGTGATTCGCCGCCAAAATGGTGAAAACCTAGAAGTGCCTGTGACTTGCCGCCTAAATACCGCGGAAGAAGTCTCAATTTACAACGCTGGCGGTGTATTACAACGCTTTGCACAAGACTTTTTGGCTAGCTCAGCGCATTCATAAAGTTAATTAGTGAATGAGTGAATGACTAACGGCATGAGTGTCATGGATAAATGCTGTGACACTCATTCCATTTATCACTAAGGGATTAAGCATGTTTGCACCACAACTTAAAATTGCCGCCACTTATATGCGCGGCGGCACCAGTAAGGGCCTCTTTTTTAAACTCACCGACCTGCCGATTCCTGCGCAAACGCCGGGCGCTTATCGCGACGCCTTATTGCTGCGGGCACTAGGAAGCCCAGACCCTTATGGCAAACAAATTGATGGCATGGGCGGCGGCAGTTCTTCAACCTCAAAGGCTGTGATTGTCAGTCGCAGTCAGCAGGCAGGCCATGATGTCGATTACCTCTTTGGCCAAATCGCCATAGATAAGCCATTGGTGGATTGGAGCGGCAATTGCGGCAATCTTTCGGCCGCGGTTGGCGCCTTTGCGATTCATGCCGGCCTTATCAATCCCGATAACATCCCGCCATCTGGCCTATGCACAATAAAAATTTGGCAGGCCAACATTGGCAAAACTATTATCGCTCATGTGCCTATTAGCCATGGCCAAGTGCAAGAAACTGGCGAGTTTGAGCTGGATGGCGTGACGTTTCCAGCGGCCGAACTTGCCATAGAATTTATGGATCCCGCCGCTGAAGATGGCGCCCTGTTCCCCACAGGCAACTTAGTTGATGTGCTTGAGGTGCCAACTCATTTAGTGGCAAGCGGCGCATTAAATGTCACCTTAATCAATGCCGGTATCCCCACCATTTTTATTAATGCTCGCGAACTCGGTTATCTAGGTAATGAATTGCAAGAGGCGATAAATAACGACGAGAAAGCGCTAGTCAAATTTGAAGCCTTGCGCGCCCTTGGCGCCATCAAGATGGGCTTAATGACAGATGTAGCACAAGCGAAAACTCAGCAGCATATTCCTAAAATCGCTTTTATTGCCCCGCCGATGGATTATGTCACCTCAAGCGGCAAGAAGGTTGCAAGCGCTGATATTGATGTGCAAGTGCGCGCTTTATCCATGGGTAAATTGCATCATGCCATGATGGGCACAGCGGCTGTGGCTATAGCGACTGCAGCCGCTATTCCAGGCACCTTAGTGAACTTAGCTTCAGGCGGCACTGAGCGTAACAAGGTAACCTTTGGCCACCCATCAGGCACTTTAACCGTAGGCGCCGAAGCTAAATACTTGGGCGGTCAGTGGCAAGTCACTAAGGCGATGATGAGTCGCAGCGCGCGAGTATTAATGGAAGGCAAAATATGTGTTGATTTGCCAAACCACCAGCAATAACCACTTAATAAAGCCAATGAAAAGGTATTATCGGCCGAATATACCACCATTTTCGGCCGATAACTTCAAACGAAGACTTTAAACACAACCCCAACTTTACTGGCAAAGCATTTACAAAAACCAAGCAAGATGAAACACTTAAACCTAGGTTTTATGGATGTTAACTTAGCAAGTAGACGGGATGATAATGCGATTGTTAGTAGTGTGTTTATTTATTTTTTCAGGGCTAGGCTGCAGCGTTATGCCACAACAAAGTGCGCTAACTCTGCTGCAAGCAAATCAACTATGGGTAATCAAAGGCGAACTACTCAACTGGCAAACAGTGTTTAAACAACCCGTGAGTTTTGATGTGCGCTGGACCATAGATACTGATGGTCAGATGCAAGACTTACAATTATCAAATATCGAGCCAAAAGTGGCAGTGAGTGATGAGCAGCTCAATGCCATTAAACAGACGCAATTTATGCCCACTAAAAATAATGTTGACCGCAAAAGCATAGTGGTAGCGACACAAGTACAGCTGCTCTAGTCTTGCAAATATTCTTAAATAACTAACATCAAAACATGCAAAGAGCGTTGCGATTAAAAATAAGGGCCGCCTAGGCTGCCCTTATTTTTAGGTATCAATCAGAGATTAACATGACCTTGGAACGGGGCGCACCCAGCCCTCAGGGCCTTTAACTTTACCCAATTGAATATCGGTATAGAGCTGATAAATCCGCTGAATATGTTTACCCACTTTGCCATCACCAATAGTAATAATGTGGCCATCTTCAAAAATATAAGAGCCTACGGGTGACACTACCGCTGCGGTGCCAAAACCACCTGCCTCAATAATCTCACCAGATTCAATATCAGCAATAAATTTATCTAGCGTCACAGTTTCTTGGCGGACTTCGCAACCGAGCAAAGGCGCTAACTCCATGATGGAGCGCGAAGTAATCGACTGCAAAATGGTATCGGTAAAGGTTGGAATAATCACAGTGCCACATTTAAGAATATGGAAGTGGTTCATGGCGCCCGCTTCTTCAATCTGGGTATTAGTCGCATCAAGATAGAGCACTTGCGCCGCACCAAACTGCGCCGCCGCTTTACCAGCACGCAGCGACGCCGCGTAATTACCCGCAGCTTTAGAAGCGCCCGTGCCGCCAGAAACCGCGCGATGAAAGGTTTTACTAATGAGTAAGCGAATGGCCTCACCAAAGCCTGCACCATAATAGGCGCCACTTGGCGATAGCATTACGCAAAAGGTATAAGCCTGACTGGGGCTCACCGATAATCTATCTTCGGTAGCAAACATAAATGGGCGGATATACAAGCAAGCGCCTTGCTGCTTGGGAAACCATAATCTATCCACATCGATTAAGGCTTCTATGGCTTGCACTTGCCACGCTTCAGGAATATTAGGAATACAGACGATATCGGCCGAACTATTCATGCGCTTGGCATTTTGATCTAAACGAAATGAATAAATCTCACCATCTTCATGCATAAAGGCTTTGGCGCCTTCAAAAATCGCCTGACCATAATGCAAACACATAGCGCCAGGCGCCATCTCAAATGGACCGTAAGGCACAATGCGCGCATCACACCACTTTCCATCGCGATAATCCATGACAAACATGTGATCGGTTCTGAGCTTACCAAAGCCAACATTGCCTTCTGGCTCAAATTGCTGCTGGCGACGCTCGGCCGCATTTTTCAAACGATAGCTTATTTCCATGATGCTTCACCTTTTTTCCTATGTCAGCAGACTAGGGAGCGGTGAAAATAAAGTCAAGGACTTAGCCATTAACTCGCTGAAAAAGGACTGTAAACAATTTAGTCACACTTAGCTTCAAGGGCGTTACAGGCACTGCAATTCATGGCGATAGCTTGATTACCGATAAAATATTGCTGAGTTAATGCCTGCAAGGATTCAAACACCTCAATAGTCACGGCTTGCTGCCACGCATACTGCGACATCAATTTAGCCAAATGACGATAACAAGTGTGTTGCTGCGCACTTAAAAACTCATCATCAATCAATTGGCTCTCAAACTGAGTTAATACGCCGGTGAGATAAAACACTATGCCTTGGGTTAACTCTTTAACTTGCAGCGGCGTGGCCACCAATTCTTGCTTGACTACCGCTTGGGTTAAGTGATGATGTAACCAGCGCCAGAAGGCATTAATACGGCGTTTAAAGCGCGTCACTTTTTCATCACTGGCCAGCGGCCATACCATATGATTGACTGATACAGACCTTAACGTAAAAAATATCGGGCTGCGCTTAATCGTCTCAAAGGTAAATAAAATCGGCAGTAATACTTTGTGCTGCTCAGTAAGCTCAGGGTGCTGCTGCACACATAAAGACAAATGATTAGAGGTCGCGTGGCGCATAAACAAGCACACTAAAATGTCTTCTTTACCTTTGAAATGCTTATACAAGGTGCCGGTCGAGCAGCCCACATCATGGGCAATTTGCGAGAACTTAAACGACACTATGCCTTGAGTAGCAATTAAATGCTCAGCGACATCCAATATCTGATTACATCTCAATAGGCTCACGGGATCGGCTGGACACTTCATAAATTATCTTTCAATGATTTCAATAGGCTACTTTAGCTGATTATGAAATGAAGCCTGTAGATAACAAATCTCATCATGACTGAAGGCCAGCCTAATTCACATTATTTACCGCTATTTATCAAAAAGCGTGAACAAGGGCTTAGTTGTTAAATGCCGATGCATAATGCTAGAAGCAGGCAGAGGGGATTTATCAAGCGACAGAAAGCAAACAAGCACAACACCCATAATTCAAGCCATTGAATCAATTGCGGCTTTGAGTCAGCGATATGTGCTGATGTATTGGCATCAGTGAACATTGAGCAAAGTAAGTTGCTACTAAAAAACTAAAAGTCACTCCTATGAATAGAGTGACTTATGGTTTGACTCAGCTATATAGCAGTCATCTTCAATTAGACATAGAAACCCTAGAGACTAACTTACGCCGCCATAGCAAGCCTTGTAACAAGCCAAAGCCAACAAAGCCTGCCACTAGTCCACTGAGCAAGTAATCCCAGCCTTGATTCACTAACCAAAAGCCCACCAGCGCGCCAGTGGCTGTCACTAAGGCTAAGGGGATTTGGGTAATCACATGTTCATGAGGGCTACAGCCACTGCTAGTTGCGCTGATTACGCTGGTATCAGAAATCGGTGAACAATGATCGCCAAACACTGAACCTGCCATCACGGCGCTCAGCGCTGGCAATAACATACTGACATCCAATTGATGACTAATTTGAGCGCCAATGGGGATCATAATGGCAAAAGTGCCCCAACTTGAACCTGTGGTAAACGCCATCAAGGCACATAACACAAAGAGTCCAGGTACTAATAAGCGCTGATTAATATAGAGCTCAGCCCAATAAGCGAGTAAAGAGGCAACATTAAGATCGGCAATCACCTTGCCAATCATCCAAGTACATAACAAGATGCCAATGGCAAACAGCATCATACCTATGCCACTAGCAACACCTTTGACCATCAAAGACAAGCCTTGGCCTGAAAACATCATACTGGCAAAAGTGACAACTAAAGCCAGTAAGCAAGCGTTACGCATAGCGGCGCCAATATCGGCTTGCGCTATCCACTGGGCAATACTCCCATCAGGCGCTGCCATCATGCCTGAGGTTAAGGTAAAACCAATAGCACTGAGCAATAAGGTCAGCATAGGCAACAGCAGCATCCAAGGGCCGATAGCGCCGATTTTAGTCGTATCAGGCGCAGTGTCAGGCTCGCTTTTGGGCGCCGCCTGAGTCACTTGCTCAAAACCCTTACCGCTATAAGCCAGCCATAAGGCAAAGACTAACGTTAAAATGGCATAAAAGTTACCTTGAGCCACCACAACAAAAGCCGCTAACGGCGGCAAATTAAGAAAGCTAATGCTAGCAAGCAGCGCCATCACATACGGCCCCCAGCTTGATATAGGCACTAACGAGCACAAGGGCGATGCGTTGGAATCAACCAGATAAGCTAATTGCGGCGAGTTGATGGCATATTTATCTTTTAATGGCCGGCACACATGCCCCACGGCAAGGCAGCTAAAAATACCGTCGATAAAGACGAGATAACCGAGTAGCACCACGCCAAGCCTTGCTTGCCGGCCGCTTTGAATGCGCAGGTATAACCATTGGCTAAAACTATCAACCGCGCCGCTAATGCTTAATAAGCGCGTCATCATTCCCAGCATTAACATCGCCGCCAGCACATTCAGATTCCAAGTTTTCCAAGCGCCGCCGTCATAGAATAACCCTTGGGTAGATGCTGCTAGATATTGCAGCGTCGCAATGACATCAAAGCTCTTAACCAATAAGGCGCCGCTTACTATACCGCCAATTAGTGCCACTAAGGTTTGCCGCGTGACTAGGGCCAATACCAAGGTAAAAATTAACGGTAACAATACGATTGGGTTGACATCCATGAGACTAAATATTTCCAAAAAAGAGAATATGCAGCCGTTATCATACCTCAGCCAATCGGCAGATTTTAACCAATGTGTGCTTGATGTTACTTAAAAAGAGTAACTAAAGACTAAGACAACTCACTCACGCCGCCTAAATCTAGGCACATAAAATTGAAACTTGGGCAAACATGTCCATTAACCTAAGCAAAATGCTCGTCATTAACCATAATAATTAGCCCTAAGCATTCACTGGATTGCCCTGTAAATGTGGCATAAGCCCCCAAAATTCTAACTAATTTTATGATTACTCACTTAAGTGCTGGATTTTTAGCCGCTCAAGCGAATCGCCTATTCCATCAGCCTTGGACACTGTTAGAATCGCAGTTACCAAGACCACCTCATTAGGACTTACCATGAGCCTCGAATTATTATCAAAACTGGAAACTAAAATCCAAGCTGCACTCGAAACTATCGAATTACAGAAGATGGAATTAGAAGAAGAGAAACAGAAATCAGCAGAAATGACGCAACAAGCTGAGCAGTTACAAGCGCAAAACCAACATTTGCAACTGGAACTGAATTCATGGAATGAAAAAGTGACTGGTTTAGTAGGACTGCTGAACAACCAAGTTGACTAAGGTTAACTGTGAGTCATAGCGAGGAATCATAGTGTGAGTACCTAGCTAGTAGTTACCAGTTAAGCACTATGATTAGCATGCAAGCACCCATTGTAGAAGCCTACAAAGGGTGCCAAGCATCAAGATAACTATGTCTGAAGACAGGATGAAACAGATTATCTAAGTGCTAAATTAAGCCAGAAGAGCTAACTGATTTTGCGCTTCAATCAACGCATTCAATTCAACTACCGCCTGCTTAATCTTAGGTTGACTCTTTTTAGGCAACATAAATCGCCCTTTCTCAAACTCAAGTCGCCCGAGATCTTTTACCCAAATCGCCCCATTCAAAAAAATTCTGACATGCTTAATCATTAGCTTTGGGGCATAAACGGGGAAAACTCTCATATAACCTCCTTGTATTACTTCTTGCTGCGCCATAACCACTCATTATTAATACTATGGCTTGTCTAGTATTATGACACTCTATGGTGCCATTGGTTTCCTAACAATCTGTGCTTTTGAGGGCTAGCTCAAAAAAAATTGTATATACCATTGTAGCCAATGTTAACACAATCACACACAAACACTGACAAATGATAAACTTAACATTCATTGCAATGGGAAATCTCGGCCAGCGCCCATAAAAAAGGAGCCCCGAAGGACTCCTAATTAACAGCTATGTTTCGCATCCAGTCTTAGTCTTTCTTTTCAGCTAAGAAGTAAGCGATATCTAACATTTCATCGTAAGACTTGATGGCATCTGTCTTCACTAAATACTTACCGTTCACCACCAGCGCTGGCACGCCTTGGATTTTAGCGTTTTCAGTATCGCGCTTCATGTTAGCCACTTGCGCATTAACCATGAATGAATTGGCCGCGGCATCAAAATCTTTAGCATCAACACCGTTAGCTATGAATAAAGCGCGAATATCATCACGATTCGTGAAGTTTTGACGCTTCTCATGAATAGCGCTGAACATAGCGTTTTCTATCTTTTCTTCCACACCCAGTTGGCGAGCAACCGCAAAGGCGCGTGACATTTCAGGGCCCATTTCGCGGCCGATAAATTCAACGTGAGCTTGATTAAACGCCACACCTTTTGGCAGGGTTGACTTAATTTGTGGCACCACAGTTTTAGCAAAATTAAAGCAATGACCACAATAGAAAGAGAAAAACTCTTTGATTTCAGGCTTGGCAGTCGCAGGCCCTTGATTAATCACAGTGTAATGCACGCCTTCTTTATAATCAGCAGCCATGGCTGCCATAGGTGCTATCACTAACGCTAACGCCACCAGTAGTGCTTTTTTCATCGTATTCCCTGTAAAGTGTAATAAAGCAATCGTTATTGCTCAAAAGATTAACATATCAACCAGTTGGATTAAATCCTTTAAATAAAGTTCCCGACTACCAACTTGGACCTAAAGTGAGTGGCGCCGCTTGAACCGCTAAACACTGGGCATCGATATCATTCAATGCTTGCTGCCAATAGTTAGCTTCTGCAAACCAAGGGAAATGGTGCGGAAAGGCAGGATCGCTCCAACGCTTAGCCAACCAACCATTGTGATGCAGCATTCTTAAGCCCCGAAGCGGTTCAATTAATGCCAATTCATCTAAGTTAAACTCATTAAACTCGTTGTAAGCCTCAATGATGACATCAAGCTGCAATAACTGCTGAGCGCGATCGCCTGACAACATCATCCACATATCTTGGATGGCAGGCCCCATGCAGGCATCATCTAAATCCACTAAGGTTGCGCCATCATCTGTCCATAAAATATTGCCTGGGTGCAAGTCCCCATGCAGGCGAATCGGCGTATAAGACTGCTTAGTAAAGGCTTGATTAATTAAGGACAATAAGCGTGAGGCGGCGCTAAGGTACCTGTCTTTTAAGGCCGATGGGATCAGTGGCGATTGCGCCAAAATGTCGATGGCGGTTTGGCCCCACACTTCAGGGCGCAAGGTTTCTCGATGAACAAACTGCTTGTTAGCGCCGAGCAAATGCATGCGGCCTAAACTGTGACCCACTATTTCTAGATGATCTAAGTTATCCACTTCAAACGCCCGCCCGCCCATGGATGGGAACAGCGAGAATCTATACCCCTTAAAATGATGTAAGCTCGCGCCATTAATGATTAACGGTGCCACCACTGACAATTCATCATGTTGTAAATCGGCGGCAAAATCGTGTTCTTCTTGAATTTGCGCATTGGTCCAACGCCCGGGGCGATAAAACTTAACCACATAACGCTGATTGTTATCACAGCGAAACTGGTAGACGCGATTTTCATAGCTATTGAGCGTCAATAGCCCAGACTGCGGATAAATACCTAAAGATTCAATCGCATCTAATTGCAAATCAGGTGTGAGCTCATGAAACCCAAAATCACATGCAACGCTTGTCATGAAAGCGACCTCTTTGCTTGAAGGTAAGGACGCATTAAGCCTAGTAAAAAAACTAGCACTTCTGCGCTTTGTGGGTGATGACTCTTAGCCGTCAGCCAGCTGACTTGACCATAGTCTTCGTAATGCAGTTCAAGATAAGTATCTTCAAAGTCGAGCAGCCATTGATGCCTATCGGCGCCCCACTGCTTTTCGATGACGCGGCAATCAAGCGCTTGGCATAAGCGTTCGGCAAACGACGAAAAACTGTCGTAATCCACAGCGGCGGTAAAGGCTATGACTTGTTGTTCTGCTTGATATTCTAATGAATTCAAACTCAATTGCGCTGGCATACTCATCTCCCAAGGCTAACTACTGCAAGATAATACCAGACCTTGCGCCCAATCAGGCGGCAATTGGGCATATTGCTCATATTGTGTTTGCTCATCAAAAGGATTTTGCAGCGCGGCCATCAGCGATGTGACCATCTCAAGATTGCCACGTTCTGCCTCTTCAATGGCTTGCTGAGCCAAGTAATTTCGCAAAATATACTTAGGGTTAGTGCGCTGGCGCTGCGCTTGCCAGCCGTCCCAATCATCAACGCCGACTAAGCGTGTCTTATAAGCGCGCCACCAATCACTCATGAGTTGCGGCTGCACGCAATCATCTTGCCAGGGCAGCTGTTTATCAGCGTGACTCACAAGTTTTAACTGTCGCATAGTGCGAGTGTAATCTAGGCCATTGGCTTGCAATCCCCGCATTAAGGCCGAGATCAGCTCTAAATCGCTATCATTATCATGGCGCGCCATTCCTAAACGCCCAGACATAATAGTCACATAATGCTCAATCAAGCGTGGCTCAAAACTGTCTAACCCAGAGACAAGCGAGTCTGACGCTATAATGGGCGCCAGCGCTTGCGCTAAGCGCTGCAAATTCCACAGCGCGACCCCAGGCTGACGCACAAAGCTATAGCGCGACTCGCTATCAGAATGATTACATACAAAATCTTCATCATATCTGTCTAAAAAGCCAAAGGGACCATAATCTAACGTGTCCCCAAGTATGCTCATATTGTCGGTATTCATTACCCCATGGGTAAAGCCAAACGCTTGCCATTTGGCAATCATAAGCGCTGTGCTATCAACCACTTTGGCAAACCAAGCGCTATAACCTTGGCTATCTAAAGTGAGCTCAGGATAATGCTGCTTAATGGTGAAATCGATTAAGGCTTGTAACTGCGGCTTACTTTGTAGCCCATGAGTCACATATTGAAAATGACCAAAGCGAATATGACTGCGCGCCAACCGCACAGTAATGGCGGCGGTTTCTTCCGTTTCACGCCATACGGATAAATCAGAGCCCACCACAGCTAGCGCCCGCGTCGTGGCTATGCCTAAATGATGTAACGCTTCAGAAGCTAAAAACTCCCGTAAGGCAGAGCGCAATACCGCGCGGCCATCACCATGGCGAGAATAAGGCGTGATACCTGCGCCTTTTAGCGACATTTCAAATGCGCCTTCTGGCGCCTGCAAACTGCCCACTATCATGGCGCGGCCATCACCTAATTGCGGGCTATAGCCACCAAATTGATGGCCACTGTAGACTTGCGCAAAATAATGCCCCAAACCATTATCAAATAATTGATTGCCCGCGCATTGGTTAAGCAAGCTGGCGGTGGGTTTAATACCGCCAAGTAACTGCGCCGCATCATCACTCCAAGCAATCCAGCGACTAGCCCCTAGTCCTTGCGGCAATACTGGCGACAATAGCTTAGGTAACTCATTAAAAAAGGGTTGCTTGAATTGTAATGCCGTCACCTTATCGCCCCTGTGCCTAGTTAAATGATTTGTTACTCAAAGCCAAGACTAAGACTAAATGATTGAGTGATTGAGTTATTAAATGACTGAGCTATTGAGTTGCTTACAACTCACCGTTGAATCTGTTTGCTCGCACTCTAACGCGCACACAAACACCCCAAGGTTTTGCCCAGATATACGCAGCATGCCAGCGCCTTTGCTCTGACATTGCTCTAAGGTTTGGTAATAACCGCCTATGGCTTTGGCTTTGGCTTCTATCACACTTGGCGCGGCGGCAACGCCAGGATAGTAAAACAGTGTCCACTGCGATGGCTGACTGCAGCCAGAGAGCAATAACACCCCTACAAAAATCAGTAATTGTTTAAACACAAGCGCCCCACAGGCTTAATCTAGCGATAGCTTGCATTCTACGCGCTAAGTCATGAAAAAATAACGCTAAATTTTGTCGGGGTATTAGGAAGATGATTTAAGAGAATTATGAAGGCCTTGCTTGCTGTAAGCGTTGTTTACGCCCACTAAAACCAGTCGCAGTGCCATCATTTAAGCCCAATGCCAGTGCCCTGTCACACACCTCTATGGCAGCATCAATATGGCCAGCATCGGCAAGTAAAGTGGCTAAATGCTTAAACGCGTGACCAGATGGCGTGTCTGTGAGCACTAGCAATTCATTATGCCAACGGCTTAACGCCAAAGATTGTGACAATACTTGCGCTTGTTTGCGCGCCTTGTAGCAGCGCTTGATTAAGCCACATAAGCGCGGATAGGCATCATTTAACGTGGCGCCCATGACTTCACTGACCAAGGCTTGCAAGCTTGGGTCAGTCAATTGCACTTGGCCAGCAAGCTTGCCGCCCTGCTCTTGTGCTTGCAAATCTTGCAGCTTAGCTTCATTGCTAGCCTCTAGATGAGCCTCGATATTAGCGATACTCATACTAACTTCTCTGGCACTAACTTCATTGGCGCTAACTTCACTAACACCAACTCCGCTGGCGATAACATCACTGGCGCCAACACTACTGGCAGCGCTGGTATTGATGGTGTTTTCATTGTCAGCAGCAAGCTTAGCGGCGCGTGCCTCCTCGGCTTCTTCCTCACGGGCTAAGCGCTGAGCTCGTATATACAAGTAAACGCCGAGGGCAACTAATAACACTAGGACAAATAATTTCATGGCGATATCCTTGTCGCGAAATGAGTTATCAGTCTCATTCCATTATCATTTCTCTTGGATTATGCGGATTTTCAGCTAAATATCTAGCGCTTAATCATTAACACTTTGGCTAAGGTCAAGGTTAGCTAACGCTAATATCAGTAGACTAAGCACTGCTATCCTAGCTCTCACTCACTAAGGTTTATTGCATGCAAACCATACTGTTAGTTGCTCACTCAAGCCCTTATGGCAGCGAAAAATTATTTAATGCCCTAAGAATTGCAATTTCATTAGCCGAGCAAACCGAGCCCAAAGTATCACTGCAAGTGTTTTTAATGTCAGATGCTGTGTATGGCGCCATGACGCATCAGCAAACCCCAGCGCTGAGTTATCACATTCAACAAATGCTCGATATTCTGACCGCGCAAGGCGTACCGGTAAGCTTATGCAAAACCTGCTGTGAAGCGCGCGGCATTACTTCTGAGCTACTCACTAGCGACTGCCAGATAGGTAACTTACAACAATTAAGCCAATGGACGATTGCGGCAGATAAAGTCATTCATATTTAGAGCTAGCTCAAGCTTTAGCCGTTTATCCCGACGGCAAGCAAATGATTGCGATATTATTAAGATACTTATCAAATACAGGTTAATGCAATGGCAGCGCTGATTCGTTTTCAAGGCCCTTTATTAAATGAGTTCAAAACCCTCACGGCCATGATCTCCATTTATTGCCACCATCAACATGGCGGCAAACCTCTGTGTGATGATTGTCAGCAATTGCTCGAATATGCCAACATGCGCTTAGACCGCTGTCCTTATGGCGCGACTAAGCCGACCTGTAACAAATGCCCAGTTCATTGCTATAAGCCTGAGCCCAAAGCCTTAATGCGCGAGGTGATGATATTTGCGGGGCCAAGAATGTTAATTTATCACCCGATACTGGCGCTGCAGCACTTAATTAAAGAGCGTAAAGCCACGCCAGGTTTGCCTCCTAAAGGCGCATCCAACCGCCACCAGCGCTAGCCATTGATCTAACATTCAGATTAAGCTAGCACTCGGTTTACCCTTATCACTGAGATGACCTAAGACTCGCAGTGCCGGTTATAACGATTCGTGAGGTGACTCGATGCTCGAATTTAATCAGTATTTGCAGCAGTCCTTTTGGTGGTTGTCGCTCATCGCGGGTATTCACTGCCTGCTATTGGGCGTATATATTCGTTATATTTATCGCGGGCGCCAGCAGCATCACACCTTACTGGTCGCTCTTATTAGCTTGATTGGATTGTATTTTTTTAGCGGTACTTTACCCATAGTCGAGCTTGATAGCTTATCCCATCTAGTGCAATCGCATTTACTGCATTTAAGCTTATTTCCCATTTATTTTTTAGTGATGCCAGTGCTGTACCTGTATTGCTATCGCAGCTTGCATCAAATCACTTCCCCCATAAATCTTAACTTGCATCTACTGCCAACCATTATCGCGATTGTCTTAGTAATTGTTGCCGCCAGCTGGCAACGATTGGGACTGAGTGGTTTTGAATTTAATGCTCTCGAATCCAAGGCTTTAGCATTAAGCGCCGTCAACGTGAATGATCCGCTAATTGCCGCGCCTCAAGAAGCCACTCAATTTAGCCTCTTAGCCATAGTGCTACCCCTATGCTTATTGCTGCAGAGCGGCTGTTATTTTGTCGCGACATTTAGGCTACTTAATCACTTTACTAGCCGCGCCAGTCGCGCTCATCAAATGAGCCTGAAAGATATCAAGTGTCACTGGTTATTGGTATTAACTCTGTGTTTACTCGCCAACTGGTTAGTGCGCAATGCACTCGTATTCATCCCTTTTTATTTCAATAGCGACATTACGGTCGCAAGCTTAATCCTGCCCAGATTATTGATGCTAATTAGCCTGTACGGTTTAGCCTTTTATGGCCTTAAACAAATTACCCAAGCCGCCTATTTACGCGGTTTACTGAGCCAGCAACCCGTTAATGCCAATAAAGCCAGCTCGCAATTATTAAGTTCAGAAGAGCTCGCCTATTTGCAAAAAGTCATACATCAATCACCATTAAGCAAAGACTAATATTTAGCTAGCGCAGTGGCGACTTATGGTTATGATGAGATGAGTCTAACCAATCGCACTTATCAGGGAGATGCTCAATGACCACCTCAATTAAAGCCATGCTAGTGTTGCTCAGCGCAGGAATTTGCCAAGTGTTTAGCATGTCTAGCGCTTGGGCCGATTCAAGCTATCAAGATGCCCTCAGCCATTTTAAGCAAGCGCCGCAAACCGCCCCATTTTTTAATAATGCCTATGGTTATGCTTTATTCCCAACCGTTGCCAAAGGTGGCTTTGGCATTGGCGCAGCGTATGGCGAAGGTAAGGTATTTGTGGCAGGAAAAGCCACAGGCAACACCAGCTTAAGTCAAGTATCTATAGGGTTTCAGCTCGGCGGCCAAGCTTATAGTGAGATTATTTTCTTTCAGCATCAAAAGGCCTATGAAACCTTTACCAGTGGCGAGTTTGAATTTGGCGCGCAGGCATCAGCCGTGGCCTTAAATGTGGGCGTTAACGCTCAAGCAGGAAGTACAGGTACCAGCGCCAAGGCCGGCAATGCAGTTGCTGCTCAGTACATTAATGGTATGACAGTGTTTACCCTTGCCAAAGGTGGCTTGATGTATGAAGCCGCGCTAGCAGGCCAAGCGTTTAGCTTTAGCCCGCGTTAAGTTCATCATTTGCTTAATGCGCTCAATCTTATTTAGTGAGCTTAATTTAAACCGAGCTTAAGTCATCAAGTCACTCGCAGCCCAGAGGCTAGATTTATAGTAGCTGGGCTGGCCTGTCATTAAGTCCTCATTGACTCTCAGCCTATTTGTCGCTGAAAGCGACTTATGGGTTCAGCGACACTATTCATGCCCCCACGGGCTGGGCGGCAAAGCCACTGGCTGGGTTAAATCAAATTCCACCAAAAAGTCACGATTAGCGCGATTAAGGCGATAACTAAAGCTATTACTGTCTATGCCCATATGCCACACATTAGTGACCGATTGATTCAAGCCATTGGCCATGAAGTTGGCAATTGAAAACTCATCCACAGGAAATGATTGCAAGGTGGCGCTCCCCGTGGTGGCCGTATCGCCGCCATACATAGTGACTGTATCTGAGCTGCCATCTTGATGACGATGATCATGCTTTAACTGCAGGCCTTGGGCAGTTTTGGTGATGACCCAAGTGCGAGAATGATCATCGCCCACATGAAAAGGAACTTTTAATTGCTGCTCACTGCATTCACGCACATGCATGATTAACCTCTTATTGCTAAAGCTAGCATCGGCGGCACTCGCATTAACAACTGTGCCGGCGTAAGCCTTACCGCAATGCGCCTTAATGGCATCAAAAAATGCCAATTGCTTTGAATCTAATTCTTGGCTTAATACGGAAAATGGCAGGCTGCCAGCAAGTAACAAATACAGAGGGAGTTTAGGTGTCATTATGATTATTACCTCTCTTATAGGGAGGTCACAATCTAGCATAAGCTTGGCTTAGTCGCAGAATAAATGACCAAACCAATAATGCATTGAATACTAAGAGCTAACTATCAAGCAAAGTGGCTGAGGTCAAGATGCTTAACGACCAGCCAAAAAGAGACTAACTAAACCAGCGCGCTAAGGTTTCGCTCGATTTACGCTTAACCTCATCATCAATATACAAGGACACCATGCCTACGGCCGCGGCTAGTGCACCGAGATCATCGGTAAAGCCCATTAACGGCGTAATATCCGGCACAGCATCAAGTGGCATAATGAAGTAGCCTAAGGCGCCAAAAATAACGGCCTTAGCCCATTTAGGAGTATCAGGGCGCTGCGCGGCATAAAACAGCCATAAGGCTTTTTCTACCACTTCTTGACCGGCCTTGAGGGCAAACATTTTCAGCTTTTGCCAAAAGCCCTGCTCACTATATTCGCTTTGACTCATATCATCCCCTGATGGCTAATTTGCGACTGCCAAGCTTGATACTTGGCAGCCCTAGAATTAACTACTTCGTCTTATTGGCTTTATTCGCCTTGTTGCCATTACTTGCTGCTGGCTGCGCTTTACCAAAAATCGGTCTCGGACCGCGGGCGCCGGACTTTGGCTTTGCACTGCTAGGCTTATTACTAGGCTTAAGCGCATCTGACTTACCAATATCTGACTTACCAGCATTCGCTTTGCCGGCATTAGGCTTGCCTGAGCCAGTTTTATCCGCATGACCTTTACCAGCGGCAGCATTGCCTTTAGCGCCGCCTTTAACATTGGAGTTTGGCTTACGCGCATCATGTTGATTATCGCTAAAACGCGTTGCCGCTTGCTGGCCTTTTGGTGCAGGCTTATTACCCCAGCTTTTAGCTTCATTGCGACCTTCAGGCGGCACTAAGCAATTAGGGCCAGTACCTATCAAATAGGCTTTACCCATGGCTTGCAATGCTTCACGGATTAATGGCCAATCTGTGCTGTCATGGTAGCGTAATAAGGCTTTGTGCAAGCGGCGCTGCCGCCCCTTTTTCGGCACAGATACTTGCTCACTGCCATGCTTCACATTTTTAAGCGAATTAAGCTCAGTGTGATAAATAGTGGTGGCATTGGCCATAGGCGATGGATAAAAGTTTTGCACTTGATCTAGCTTAAAACGGCGCTCTTTTAACCATAAGGCCAAGTTGACCATATCTTCATCTGTGGTGCCAGGGTGCGCCGAGATGAAGTAAGGAATTAAATACTGCTGCTTGCCCGCTTCTAGGGAAAACTTATCAAACAACTCTTTAAACTTGTCATAAGACCCCATGCCAGGCTTCATCATCTTAGATAATGGCCCTTCTTCGGTATGCTCTGGGGCAATCTTTAAATAGCCACCCACATGATACTTAGCGAGCTCCTTAACATAGCGAGGATCTTCAATGGCTAAATCGTAACGCACGCCAGAGGCAATCAGTACCTTTTTAATACCAGGTACATCACGCGCGGCGCGGTATAAATCAATAGTGTGCTGATGATCTGTGTCCAAATGGCCACAAATGGCGGGATAGACACAAGATAAACGCCGGCAGGTTTTTTCAGCTTTTTCGCTCTTGCAACCCAAACGATACATGTTTGCAGTCGGGCCACCGAGATCGGAAATCACGCCAGTAAAGCCTGGAACTTTATCGCGAATATCTTTAATTTCTTTAATAATCGACTCTTGCGAGCGACTTTGAATAATTCGCCCTTCGTGCTCAGTAATAGAGCAGAAAGAACAACCACCAAAACAGCCTCGCATGATGTTGATTGAGGTTTTAATCATGTCATAGGCAGGAATTTTTTCATTGCCATAGGCAGGATGCGCTATGCGCTGATAAGGCAAATCAAAGACCGCATCCATCTCATCGGTATTTAATGGCCAAGCCGGCGGATTAACCCACACGGCGCGATCGCCATGAGGCTGCAATAAGGCGCGGGCACAACCTGGGTTTTGCTCTTGATGCAAAATCCGTGAGGCGTGAGCATACAGATATTTATCGGTACTGACCTTTTCATAGGCTGGCAGCAACACATAGGTTTTTTCCCAAGGGCGCGGCTTAGGCGGCTGCACACTGATGGCTTTAGGCGCGTCATTATCAAAAATCTTGGCATCACTTGGGCCAGATAAATTCTTGCAACCAACGTCATCGGCGCCATAAGGGTTGGGAATGGGATCGATTTTATGCAGTTGATCTAACTTGCGCGAATCCATGCCACGCCATTCAGGCAAGGCTTGCTTAACAATAATGGCGGTGCCGCGGACATCGGTTAAATCGGCTGCCGCTTCACCTGCCGCTAATCTGTGGGCCACTTCGACTAATGGGCGCTCAGCGTTACCGTAAATCAGTAAATCGGCCTTAGCATCAAAAATTACGCTGCGGCGCACTTTGTCTGACCAATAGTCGTAGTGCGCTATGCGGCGCAAACTGGCTTCAATGCCGCCAATCACTACCGGCACGTCTTTAAAGGCTTCTTTACAGCGCTGGGTATACACAGTCACGGCGCGATCTGGGCGTTTGCCGCCGACGTTACCTGGGGTATAAGCATCATCGTGGCGCATTCTGCGATCGGCGGTATAACGGTTGATCATCGAATCCATGTTGCCAGCCGTCACCCCAAAAAATAAATTGGGCTTACCTAGGCGCATAAAGTCATCTTTGCTCGACCAATCAGGCTGAGCAATAATGCCCACTCTAAAGCCTTGGGCTTCAAGCATGCGGCCAATCACGGCCATACCAAAGCTTGGGTGATCGACATAGGCATCCCCTGTCACTAAGATAATATCGCAACTATCCCAACCTAATTTATCCATCTCTTTGCGAGACATGGGCAAGAACGGCGCAATGCCGTAGCACTCAGCCCAAAATTTAGGGTAAGAAAACAAGCTGGATTCAACATGCATAGTGACTAGTTAACCTTCAATATTCAGCAACAGGAGGCATGACAAACAATAAGCATAGCTAAATCGCTAAGTGCTCGGCCTCCAAAATGGCGCGCATTATAACAGGCAAGGTTATTAAGGAGCGACTAAAAAAACAGCTAACTGGTGCTATGCCTCTAATAATCACCGCAGCCATAAGCTTCCCGCTAAACATGCCATCACCAAGGAAACACTGCCTCAGCGAGCAACATCTACTCAATCAAAGCTAAATATGCTGCAAATGACTCACAATTCAAATAAATACGTTAACAACTTAGGCGCTTCACGCTAAAATCCGCTCGCCTTTTAGCTAACATGCGACATTCATGGATCCGATAGAGTTCTCTTTAAAGCGCCGTTTCATTATCAAATTAGGCAAAGCCTTGCATCAATACGGCACTCCAGCCTATCGCCTCGAAGCACATTTACGTCGTGTCTCAGCCCATTTAGGCTTAGAAGGCTATTTTTTAATTTCCCCAACCTCGATGACATTCGTGCTCAATCATGGCGAAGATCAGGAATATAACCATGTCGCGCGGGTGAAACCTGGCGATCTTGATTTAGGATCTTTGGCGCGCTGCGATGATCTCGTGGATGAAGTGCTCGATGGCAGGCGCGACCTAATGGAAGCCAATGAAAGACTTGGCGATATTATTAAGCGGCCATCTGACTACAACAGCCTAGTCACAGGCATAGCTTATACCCTGACGCCAGCCGCCTTTGCCATGTTAATAGCGACTGGTTGGCATGATGTCTATTGGTCATGCTTACTGGGGTTTTTGGTGTTTGTGTTAGTGAAGCTGTCAGAAAAATCGCCGCGCTTAACCGAAATGCTTGAACCGTTAGCGGCCATTGTTTGCGGCTTTGGTGCCACCACCATTGCCTTTATCGATCCCTTGGTCAATATTCCCGTGCTTATTCTCTCTGGCATCATAGTGTTTGTGCCGGGCTTAGCCTTGACCTTAGGCTTAGCCGAATTAGCGGCGCGCGACCTGATTTCAGGCACAGCGCGCATCATGGACGCCTTAATGCTGATGTGTAAGCTCTATTTCGGCGGCTTTCTTGGCATCATGATTGCTCAAGCGATTTTTGGCACACCAACCACAGTTCCAGATGAACCATTAGCGCGCTGGGTAATTTGGAGCGCTGTACCATTTCTTTCCTGCTTACTGGTCGTGCTGTTTAAAGCTCGCCCGAAAGATGCGCCATGGGGCATTAGCGCGGGCATCATCGCCTTCTTATTTGCCATGTTAGGCGGTATGTATTTAGGCGAATCTATCGGTATTTTTGTCGGCGCCTTGGCCGTCGGCATTTATGCCAATCTCTATAGTCGCTGGATGCACGCACCCGCGACTATCGCGCTACTTCAAGGCATAGTGATTTTAGTGCCCGGCAGTAAAACTTATATTGGCCTTAATTCTTTAGTCTCTGGCGAGATGATCCTAAACCAAGTGAATGTGGGCTCGCAGTTATTCTTAATCTTTATGTCGCTTATCGCTGGGCTGATTTTTGCCAATGTAGCCGTGCCCCCCAGATCCACCTTGTAGCCCAACAGCCAAGCCGACGATAAGTTTTACTTACTGTTATAAAAAGCCTTTTTTCATCGCAATGGATAAAAGCTTGAGTAATTCACTTGACGGCAGACCAGAATGCGTATGTTATTAAAATGTAACTTACCGCTAAGCATGGAGCCGTCAAGTGGACAAGTATTTCGTCGTGCTAGTTGCTATGTCACTACCATTGACGGCCATCTCGGCCGAGATAGAAGACTGTGAATTTGGCGCTGCCTCGGCAGCTGAGCCTGTGGTTAAGATTGATAAAATTCATATCCAAAGCAATGACATTTTTGACGAAAATTTAGACGATAGTTTTTTTATCCATCGCTGGGCCAATGCACTGCATATCAACACCTTACCTAGTGTCATCGCCAACCACCTCAGTATTAGCGCAGGCCAAACCGTCACCGCCGCACAAATCAATGAAGCCGAGCGTTTACTCAGAGCCCAACCCCACATTCGCGAGGCCAAAGTATCGCTGGTTGCCAAAGGTAATCTTGCAACCACTCAAGGCTCCCTTGGCAAAAGTGCGACTGTGGGCGGTAACACTCCAACCAATACAATCGCTGACAACAAGATTGGCGGCGATAATCCTCCTTGTGTCCAGCAAGACTTATTGGTCGAAACTTGGGATAACTGGTCACTGCTGCCCACCTTTAGCGCAGGGCGCTCAAGTGGTGAAAATAAGCTTTCCTTTGGCATCAAAGAAGACAACTTGTTAGGTACCGGCATAAGCACAGATATTAAATATCAGTCAGATCAAGACCGCACAGGTTATAAGTTAGCCGTTAATGCTCCGATTAATTGGATCCCACACTCAAACTTACTCTTAGATTTTTATGACAATAGCGACGGCCAAGCCAGCCATCTGCTATTTAATAAACCCTTTTTTAGCTTAGATGGCAGCCATAGCTATCAAGTAGAATATTTAGAAGATGTGCGTATCGACACCCTAGAGCAAAACGGCGTTGATATTAATAAATTCCAGCACGACACTCAGTTTTACAGCGCCGATTACGGCTGGTTATATCATTACGATAAACACCATACCCAGCGCATAATTGCTGGAGTCACGGCTGATCAACACCAGTTTTATCCAAACTTTTTATACCCAGATGGACCATTACCCCAAGACCGCGACTTTCTTTATCCGTGGCTCGCGTGGGAGTCCATTGAAGATGAATTTAAGGTGCTTAATAACGTCAATTTCATCAATCACAGTGAAGATATTAACTTAGGCTTTTATCACTACCTGCAAGTGGGGTTAGAAACTCGCGATCGCCGCAGCTCAGCGCCTGGCTACCATATCAAAGGCTTAACTAGCATGGGGTTTGAGCGCGATAATCACTTAGTTCTTGCCCAAATTAGCGCCAAGGCCGTGCTCAATACCGGCATAGAAGATTATTATTGGGCGCAAATGAGCGGTGAATATTATTACAACATCAATCCGAAATGGACCAGCTTTAACAGGTTAGCCTTAAGCACTAGCCAACACTTGCCATTAGATATGCCAAGCGCCCTTGGCGACAATACCGGGCTGCGCGGTTATGCCAACGATTATCAATATGGCGACCATCAATGGCTGTTTACCACAGAGCTGCGACATTACCCCAATATCAATCTCTATCAATTTGCTGAACTTGGCTGGACAGCATTTGCCGACATAGGTCAAGCCTTTGGCGGCGATGATAGCAACAATGCCATTACCGGCCCCATAGGAAGTGTCGGTGTTGGCGCTCGCTTGTATTCATCGCGTTCCAGCTATGGCAACGTCGCTCATATAGATATTTCAGTGCCGATCACCACAGGCCCCAATGTCAGTAGTTGGGAGTGGCGTTTTCAAGTGAAAAACCGGTTTTAAACGACTGAACAATCAATGACAGGCAAAAATATTGAGAAAATAAAATGTTAGAAAACAAAAAAGCCTCACATTGCTGTGAGGCTTTTTTATTGAATGAGGTGAGTTGGCCGATAAGCCGGGTCCTGTCTTGGACAGTCATTCATCTAGGCCGTTAATCGCTCAACGGCTCAAGCAATCTACCCGGTTCCAACGCGAGCCACGCATTAACTTACCTAAGTAAGCAGTGGAACCCTATTTGATCTTGCTCCGGGTGGAGTTTACCATGCCACGAACTGTTGCCAGCCGCGCGGTGCGCTCTTACCGCACCCTTTCACCCTTACCGACCTGATAAATCAGGCAGGCGGTCTGCTCTCTGTTGCACTGGTCGTCGGCTTGCGCCGCCCAGGCGTTACCTGGCACCCTGCTCTATGGAGCCCGGACTTTCCTCCCCGTTCTTACGAACGCAGCGACTGTCTGGCCAACTCGGCGGCGATTATAGCCTAAGCACTCACATGCTCCAACCCTTATTACGCCTACATAGGGCAAAAGCCAACCAACTGCTTATAAACCCGCCTCTAAGCCGTATTTATACAGGGCATTCTTTTTAACGTTATGAATTTGCGCGGCCAAGGCAGCGGCTTTTTTAAGCGGCAATTCAGTGCATAACAAATTTAAAGTCGCAAGCACAGGCGCAGCAATAGCTTCGTCATCGGCTTGGGAGAAACCGTGACACATCAAGACGATTTCACCCTTTTGCTGATTAGGGTCTGACATCACTTTAGCTAAGACTTCTTCAGCAGCGCCGCATAAGAAGGTCTCAAAAGTCTTAGTGACTTCACGCGCCATCACGATTTGGCGATCGGCGCCAAACACTTGCACTATGGCCTGCAAACTATATTCAATGCGATGCGGCGACTCATAAAAAATCAAGGTGCGCGGATCTTCCATTAAGATAGTGAGCTTGTCTATGCGCGCTTTTTCTTTTGATGGCAAAAAGCCTTCAAAACTAAAACGATCAGAAGGTAAGCCTGAAGCGCTTAAAGCGGTAATGGCAGCGCATGGCCCTGGTAACGGCACCACAGGGAAGCCTGCATTACGCACGTGCGACACTAAGTGATAACCAGGATCTGAAATCAGCGGCGTGCCCGCATCTGAAATCAAGGCGATACGCTTACCTTGACTCAATAAGTCCACTAAATACTGGGCGCGCGCGCGTTCATTATGATCATGCAACGCCATGGTTTTAGTACTGATACCAAAATGGCTTAACAATTTGCCACTATGGCGGGTATCTTCACAAGCGATTAAGTCAACCTGTTGCAACACCTCTTGGGCGCGCTGACTCATGTCGGCAAGATTACCTATCGGGGTCGGCACGATATAAAGTGCAAGATTAAGTGACGATTCCGCATTGGCCGCTAGGGTCATATTTACCTCTGAAATCAAACTGCCAGACCCACAATATTGATCCAATACTTTCGCGGGGCCAGAGACAAGGTTAAACTAAAGCCAGCATCTTACCATGAGTATCGCCAAGTGTTGAAAAGCCTAAATCGATCGCATCTTATTTGTCTGACTGTGTTTGCCTTAACGTTAGGGGGCTGCGCGAGTCAATCATCGGCGCCTAAGCCATCACAGCCACAAAAACTGGTGTCCTTAGCCGAAGCTAATTTGCCGGCGCAGGAGTATTTAGCGCAGGCGCAACTGGCCACTCATAGCGAAAATAAACACCGACTGTTGTTATTAGCAGCGCAAGCCTACCTGCAACAAGGCGATTATTCTGCGGCTGATAAAATTTTAACCTCGATTGGTAAGCAGTTGAGCCCGCAGCCGCAAGTGCAAGCTCAGTACCGTTACCTCACCGCGTGGTCACAACATTTGCAGGGGCAAGAACGCGCCGCCCTTGAACTGTTAAATTACCCAAGCCAATGGCAACTTCAGAACTGGCAGCAAGCTAATCGCTGGCAGTTACAAGCTAAAATTTATGGCGTGTTGGGTCAGGGATTTCAGCAAGCTCAAGCCTTAGTTGAACTCAGCCGCTATGTTCCTGCCGAAACCACAGAAGCTGTGAATAATAACTTGTGGCAAATATTGCAAAGCTTGCCCTTAGATCAATTGGCGCAAACTCAAGTTAATCAAGCCCCTCTGTTTGCTGGTTGGTTACAGCTTGCTTATATCGCCAAGCATTATGGCGTTAACCCTAATCAATTAGTGCGCCATTTAGGCCAATGGCAGCAGCGCAACCCTATGCACCCTGCCGCTAAAAAGTTGCCACAAGATTTGCAAAGTGCGCTGAATACTCAGCCCTACAACCCTAAAACCATAGCGGTATTACTGCCGTTATCGGGCAAGTTTGCAGCACTGGCAGACCCGGTAAGACAAGGCATAATGGCCGCCTTTTTAGCAGCGCCAGAGCGCGGTATTAACCTTAAGTTTTTTGATACGGCAGTGAGCGCCACCACGGCTTATGAGCAAGCAGTCAATGCCAAGGCTGAATTTATTATCGGGCCGTTATTGCCAAACTCTGTGGATGAAGTTAACCGCTTGCAACACAGTATTCCTCAGCTTTACCTTAATCACACTGAACAGCAAATCAGTGGCAAGGATCAATACTTCTTTGCCTTATCGCCATCAGAAGAAGCCAGTGACGGCGCAAATCGCCTCTATCACAACGGCATTCGTCATCCGCTCGTGCTGGTTAGTGATGATTCAACCAGTAAACGCATGGCCGAAAGCTTTGCCCAAACCTGGCAGCAATTAAGCCATACCAAGGCCGAAATTCATTATTACCAAGCGGGTGATAAGATGAAATTAGCTGTGCAGCAAGCCCTTGGCGTTAAAGATAGCCAAGAGCGCATTGCCCGCATCAAGCAGTTACTGGGCACTAAGGTCGAAGCCGATTTCCGTTCGCGCCAAGATGTTGATGCTATTTACATGATTTCTGGCCCCAATGATTTAAGTTTGCTAAAACCCTTTATTGATGTGAATGTCAGCGTGTTTAGTACGCCAGCGCCCTTATACACCAGCAGCCGCAGCCGCTTGGAAGGCGATAGAAATGCCATCGAGTTTAATAACTTAAGGGTAAGTGACATTCCATGGCTGATTGCCCCCACCGAAGAAACTAAAGCTGTGAGCGCCCTGTTCCCTCGTTGGCAAAATAGCCAAAAGCGTTTATTTGCTATGGGGTATGATTCGCTGTCATTAGTTGATAAGTTAGTGCAGATGCGCGCGTTTTCAGGCTATCAATATCAAGGACTAACAGGTAACTTATCGGTACAGGCAGATGGTAAGATAATTCGCCACCTTAGCTGGGGGAAGTATCAACAAGGTAGCTTAATTCCACTATGACAATAAGCGGCGCAGAGGCAGAACAGTTGGCTTGTCAGTATTTGCAAGCGCAAGGACTGGTTTTCGTCGCCAGCAATGTGCGTTACCCTTTTGGTGAATTAGATCTCGTAATGAGAGACAATGACTATTGGGTGTTTGTCGAGGTAAAATACCGCAGTCACCAAGGATACGGTGGGGCGTTAGCCGCGATGAGTCCGCAAAAAATTCAACGTTTACGTCGAGCTGCCAGTCATTATCTGCAGCTCAAGCACATAGATGCACCTTGTCGTTGCGATGTATTAGCCATCGACAACCAAGATTATCAGTGGTTAAAAGATGCCTTTTAACCTAAGCGATCGCTAAAAGGTAGACAGTGTCTACTGAAGATCTCCAAGAATGAGTAAGGTTTAGTTGATGTTAGAACGTATCAAAGGCAGTTTCACTGAGTCCATCCAAACCAAAATTGATGCCGCAGAAGCTCTGCCAGATTCAATCGCTATGGCCGCTGAAATGATGGTTCATTGCCTATTAGGTGGCCATAAAATTCTGGCGTGTGGTAATGGTGGTAGCGCAGGTGATGCCCAGCATTTCTCTGCCGAGCTATTGAACCGTTATGAGATTGAGCGTCCGCCATTACCTGCTATCGCCCTGTCAACTGACACCTCAACCATTACGGCCATTGCCAACGATTACAGCTATGACGAGATTTTCTCTAAGCAAATCTTAGCCTTGGGTCAACCAGGTGACATATTACTGGCGATTTCAACCAGTGGTAACTCAAGCAACGTCATTAAAGCCATGGAAGCAGCCCTGAGCCGCGACATGACTATCGTAGCGTTAACCGGTAAAGATGGCGGCGCTATGGCCGGTTTATTAGGTGGCAATGACGTAGAAATCCGCGTGCCATCAAATGTTACTGCCCGCATCCAAGAAGTGCACTTATTAGTGATCCACTGCTTATGTGACAACATTGACCACACCCTGTTTCCACAGGACGAGCAAGCGTGAGAAGGCTGCTGCCTTTAATCTTGTTAGTGCCAATCCTCTCCGGCTGCGCCGGAGTGGTGATGGTGGGCGCTGTGGGCGGCGCTGTCGCCATTAATGACGAACGCAGCCTGCGCACTCAGCTTGACGATACCAATGCCGATTTTGATATCGCCAGCGCCCTCGCTAAGCATCCAGACTTAAAGGCTCAGACCAATATTTCAGGCATTGTGATCAATGGCAATACCTTGCTGGTTGGCCAAGCGCCCAATTCCATGCTGCGCGATAAAGCCATTGATACGGTGAAAAGCCTCAAGATTGGCGGCAAAATTCATAATCAAATTCGCATTGGTAATCCCACGTCCTTTACTACTCGCAGCAATGACACTTGGATAACCACTAAGGTCAAAGGTCGAATGCTCAATCATAAAGGGCTAGATACCAGCCGCATCAAGGTGCTCACCGAAAATGGTGAAGTCTATTTGCTGGGTTTAGTCTCCAAGCAGCAAGCTGAGCTTGCTGTTGAAGTAGCGCGCAATACTGCGGGCGTACGTAAAGTGATTAAAGTTTTTGAATATCCTGAGCAATCTTAAGATTTCTATTTAACTTTTTATTAAGTAACTGCTGCAATTTTTGCCATTGCGGCAGTAATAAAGAGGGCAAAACTACCATAGCCGCGCCCAGCCAAGCTAAGTTATCTAACCATTCATCAAACAATAACCAACCAAAGAACACGATAAATATCAGCCCTGAATATTCAGCAATGGCAATTTCCCCCGCCTGCGCTTGCCGATAAGCGAGCACACAAAACCAGTGATACACCATCAAGCAAACATTACTGACGAGCGCCACCATAAGTAACTGCCAGCTTAAGCCTTCAATGCCCTGAATCAATGTCATGACAGCAACCAGCGGCAGTGCCAGCAAGTTATACAGCATGATAGGTATGATAGGATGGTCATCAAAAGACACTTTACGCAGGGTTAACTGACAGATGGCAAAAGTTAAGGCACTGAATAATACCGCGACACCGGCAATCGCCATGGCGCCCGGTTTTAAGATCAACAGCACGCCCAGCATACCCAGTAACGCACAAATCCATTGCCCTATAGTCACGCGCTCTTTTAAGAAGATATAACCAAGCACCATAATCATTAACGGCGCAGTATAAAAAAGCGCGCTGACGCTCGCTAATGGCAAGGCCATGATACCTATCACTAAGCCCAGCGCCCCTAACGCACCAATGTTGGCGCGAAAGAAATGTATGCGCCACGCCTGCGGCTTAGGCTTACCCACCAAATACCATAAAGGAACCAACATCAGGATTGAGGTTAATTGCCTAACTAATAGAAAAGTGGTGGCATTAGTGTCGGTAGGCAACCACTTAATACTAACGTCGTACAACGCGCTAAAAAGATTGCCTGCAACTAGTAAGAGCAAACCAAAAACAACCTTGTTTTTCATGACCATGGCTCTAAAAAGGAAAGGTGCCCATGATAGCGAGCGCAGCTTGCGGCTAAAAATGATGTTTTTTATCAACTCATGAGTTAAATTCATGATGGGTACTAAATAGATGAAATTTACATGAGAAAACTGCCACCACTGCGCGCCTTGCAAGTCTTCGAGGCTGCGGCTCGATTACAACATTTTTCGCAAGCGGGTGATGAGTTATGCATTAGCCAAAGCGCGGTATCCCATCAAATTCGCTCGCTCGAGCAGTATTTTGGTACCCATTTATTTGATCGCAGCCGCCGCCAACTGACATTAACCCCTAAAGGCGCACAATTAGCCCAAGGGCTAGAGCAAGGATTCAATGACTTAGCAGCGCTATGCCAGCAAGCGCACGACAGCCCGAGCCAAGAGCTCACCTTAGTGGTTTACAGCTCATTTGCGGTTAAATGGCTCATTCCACGCTTATCGGATTTTAATCGCCGTCACCCTGAGGTGAAGCTGCGACTCAATATGGTGAGTCACGACCCAGACTTAGCCACGCTGGATGGTGACATGCTTATTACCGGTCAGAAAATGCCGCGGGGGTATCATCAAGAGTGTCTACTGCAAGAGCGCTTAATCCCTGTGTGCAGTCCAAGTTATGCGTTAGCGCATTCGCCCATGAGCTTGGAAAATTTCCAGCAGTACATGTTATTGATTGTTGATGAAGATGCTTGGGGGTTAGATTGGCCGCGTTGGTGCGAGCGCAATAATATCGCCTTAAATAATAACGCTACCCATCAGGTGGTTAGCCACGTATTACTGGCAATTGAAGCGGCTGCATCTGGTCTTGGTATTGCCTTAGCGTCAGATTTTATGGTGGAGCAAGACATAGCCCAAGGCCGCTTAATCGCCCTCCCTTGGCCTGATATTCATACCGGATTTGAGTTTCTCTTTTGCTGCCGCCGTCAGCGCGCTGACGATCCAGCCATAGCCAAAGTCCGCTCTTGGCTACACCAGCAATTGGCTAACACCGCAATAAAAATGCCGGCATAAGCCGGCATTATGGTTAGCGTAAAACTTAATTACACCAACAAACCTATCTTTTCAGACACGTCTTTTAAGGTCTTAGCGGCGCGGATTTGCGCGCGCTCAGCACCATCTTTCATCACAGCATTAAGATACGCTTCATCGCTGCGGAACTCATGGTAACGCTGCTGCAGCGGCTCTAACATAGAGACTACGGCTTCACCGGTCGCCACTTTAAGATGGCCATACATCTTGCCTTCAAACTGAGCTTCAAGGCTAGCAATGGATTCACCCGTTACGCCAGACATCAGACTTAACAGGTTAGAAACGCCCGCTTTATTTTCTAAGTCATAACGCACGACTGGTGGCTCATCGCCGTCAGTCATGGCTTTCTTGATTTTCTTGAGCACAGTTTTTGGGTCTTCAAGCAAGCCAATGACGTTATTGCGGTTGTCATCTGACTTAGACATCTTCTTTAGCGGCTCTTGCAGCGACATTACCTTGGCGCCATGCTCAGGAATGAAAGGCTCTGGCACCACAAAGGTATCGCCATAGACATTGTTAAAGCGATTAGCGATATCGCGCGTCAGCTCTAAATGTTGCTTCTGATCTTGGCCCACAGGAATTTCATTGGCTTGATATAACAAGATATCGGCCGCCATCAGCACAGGATAACCAAACAAGCCAACGTTAATGTTGTTGGCATGCTTTTGCGACTTATCTTTAAACTGAGTCATGCGATTAAGCTCACCCATTTGGGTAAAGCAATTTAAAATCCAGCCTAGCTGCGCATGCTGTGGTACTTGCGATTGAATAAAGACAGTGCTCTTCTTAGGATCAACGCCGCACGCTAGATACAGGGCTAAGGTATCAAGACAAGCTTGTCTTAATTTAGCGGCTTCTTGGCGAACGGTAATGGCATGTAAATCAACCACGCAGTATAGGCAGTCATGGCTATCTTGCATGGCGACCCACTGACGAAGTGCGCCCATGTAGTTACCTATGGTTAATTCACCTGACGGCTGGGCACCGCTTAGCACTATGGGTTTAGTCATTGAAACATCGCTCCGCTATTGATTATGCCTGGGGGAACCAGGTCAATATCTCTGAAAATTGATCATATACGGCATCGGGGCCGCAGAGCCCAATATCTTCACCGTAGTTGTAGCCATAGGTCAAGCCGATTGAGGCAAGATTGGCAGCTTTTGCCGCTAGAATGTCATTTTTTGAATCACCGACCATTAATAACTGCTCAGGCTTTAAGCACCATTCAGTTAATAGATGATTTAATGGCATAGGATCGGGTTTCATCGCCGCAAGGGAATCCCCGCCTAATACCAGTTCAAATAAATCGCTAATACCTAAACTTGCCAATAATGGCACGGTAAAACGATAAGGCTTATTGGTGACTACGGCTAAGCGTAAACCTGATTGCTTTAGGCGCGTTAACACTGCGAGCACGTCGGGATAAAGCAAGCTACGACCATGCAAGTGCTGCTCATAATACTGCATAAATAATGGCATAGCGGCAGTGAGCTCAGCTTCATCAACCTCAGTCTCTAACGCATGTGTCATGGCTCGGCGCATCAGCATATGAGCGCCATTGCCTACCCAAGCGCGCACTTGGTTTTCTGTACACGTCTTAAGCCCTAAGTCGGCAAGTGTGGCCTGCGTCGCTAAACATAAATCCGGCACGCTATCAACTAAAGTGCCATCAAGATCAAAGGCAACAGCGCGAATGGCTTTGGCATTTATCATCAGGCATCAACCTTAGCCAATTGCTGGCGCATGGCATCGATCACTGTTTTGTAATCTGGTTGACTGAAAATCGCTGAACCCGCCACAAACATATCGGCGCCAGCCGCAGCTATCTCAGCAATATTATCGGTTTTAACGCCACCATCCACTTCAAGGCGAATATCAAAGCCGCTAGCATCAATACGTGCGCGCACTTGGCGCAGCTTATCTAAGGTCGCTGGAATAAATGACTGCCCACCAAACCCCGGATTAACTGACATCAGTAAGATGACATCGAGTTTATCCATTACATGATCAAGATAATGCAGCGGCGTTGCTGGATTAAACACTAACCCGGCCTTACAACCCGACTCTTTAATCAACTGCAAGGTGCGATCAACATGCTCTGAGGCTTCTGGATGAAACGTAATAATTGAGGCGCCAGCTTTAGCAAAATCAGGGACTATGCGATCGACAGGTTTAACCATTAAATGCACATCAATATCGGCCGTAATACCGTAATCTCGTAGCGCTTGGCACACCATAGGGCCAATGGTCAGATTAGGTACATAGTGATTATCCATAACATCAAAATGAACCACATCGGCACCCGCAGCTAAAACAGCGGCAACATCATCCCCTAAACGGGCAAAGTCAGCAGATAAAATCGAAGGAGCAATTAAGAAAGGGCGCATATTATTATCTCGAAAAGTCGGGTAGCAAAGCCGTTATTCTACCGCTCAAGTTCGTTCAAATACCAATTCTACGCATAAAAAATGGGCGCCAAGTGTTAATTAACACCTTGTGACAGTTTAATTTTTAAGCAAACTTGTTATAATTCGTTAACTTTTAACATTGCCGCAAGGAATCACTATTATGGCCAAGGGATTTATAGCAGTAGCTATCGCATTGACTGCGCTACTGTCGCTGAATGTTCTAAAACCTGATAGCACAACGACTCATTGCGATGGTGTTACTACTGAGCTCAATACCAGCCTACCCAGTAGCCATCCGCTTAATCGCTGCGCCTTAGTGGCCAAGCCTGTAAGTTGGATGCAGTGGATCATGGGCAATAGTCGCTCAATGCAGTTTCACTTTATTGATTTGCTTGAATTAATGACTAAGGTGAGCCCACCTGCAGACAATAAAGATATTAAGCCTAGCCCGAGAACATGAGTAAATTTTGGCAAGCCATGTTAAGTGCTGCAGCGGCGTTTTTAGGGGTGCAGTCTGACAAACAGCGACAAGCCGATTTTGCCGAGCACTCCCCGTTGCCATTTATCATCGCGGGAATTGTATTAACGCTACTGTTGGTAATAGCTCTGTTGTTGATTGTGCAATCGGTATTGCCGTAATCGGCAGAGCTTCAAAAACGCTTAAGCTAGCCATTAAAAGGCCGATCAAGCCTTAACTTGCGGCAACTTGCTGTCGTTAATATCAAACTCGCCATGATAAGTCTCATCATATAAAGCAATTAACTCATCAACCTTAGTGCGACTGGCGCCATTTTGACTAATGTTGCGCTGCACCTGAATTTTACCCATGCGCGCGCCATGATAAAGCTCACGCGTCAGCGCTATATCATGATTACTAATCACTACGGGAATACTGCGAGCAATCGCCGTATGGCGTGAAAAACGCGCCAGCAAGGCTTGGTCGTCTAAGCTAAAGCCCGCGCCCACATAAGTAGTAAAACTTGAGGTGGATGACAGTGGCGCATACGGCGGATCGCAATAAATCACGTCGCCACTTTTAGCTAAGCTAAAAGCTTGCTGATAACTAATACATTTAAATTCAGCGCGCTGGGCTTTAACCGCAAAGGCTCGCAATTCCGCTTCTGGGAAATAAGGTTTTTTATAGGAGCCAAAAGGCACATTAAAGCCACCTTTACGGTTGTAACGGCATAAACCATTAAAACCATGGCGATTGAGATACAAAAATAACACTGAGCGCTCAAAACTGTCCGTGCTCGCATTAAAAGCTAAGCGGTTTTGATAGTAGGCTTCTTTTTGATTCATCTCAGGCACAAATAAAGCCTTGCTCGCCTTGATGTAAGCATCAGGGCTATGTTTGACTATCTCGTAGAGGTTGATCAAATCTTGGTTGATATCGCACAGCAAATAGCTGTCATAATCGGTATTCAGAAACACAGATCCTGCGCCCACAAAAGGCTCTACCAAACGTTTACCTGTTGGCAGATATTGACGGAGGGTGTCAACTAACTTGTATTTACCCCCGGCCCATTTTAGGAAGGCACGTTGTTTCTGTTTCATTGAGCTACGGATACCAAAAAATGAAGGTGTCGATTGTACTCTGTTTATTGGTAAATTTCACCGCCCTATAATGGCTTAACGGCTAAGGTTTGCAGATTTTTCCACGAACGAACCCCAGGTTTTGCTATGCCATATTGCTTAACGAGTTGATCGCCATAAGCCAAGGCTTGTTTGTAGCTGTCAAATTGTCCAAGTAATAATACCTGCCATTGCTTTTCAGCCACTAGATATGCCACTTGCGGTGACGATAAGCCCTGCATTACCGTTTTAGCCGATGCGGCATTATTTAATGTGGCCAGTTGCAGCGTATAACCAAGCTTAGGTATTGCACTAGGCAGTGTTTCCTTAAGCTCAGGTTCGGATTTTTGATTGGCTCTAGGCTCTGCCTTAAGCACCGGAGCTAGCACCTCATTGCTAGCCACAGGATCACGCTCTTTACTCATGGCTTTAATTTGAGGCTCTTTGATAGTGACTGCTGGCTTAGGCTCAGACTCAAGCGTAACAATGTTAATTGAATCAGATTTAGCCGTGACTAACGAAGCCTGTGATATTTCACTCTTAATGAGTTCAGGTTCGCTAGGCTTATTTTGAACAGCTTTGGTATCAATGGCTTTAGTTTGAACAACCTTAGTTTGGACAACCTTAGGCTGCACGGTTGCTACTGGCACCCCCTGCACTAACACCACATTAACTGGAAACGCTTTGACTTGGATAAGCTCAGCATGAGCCAACTTAGGCGTAATGGTTAAAGGTGTAAGCGATAAGTCTTTGCCATCCATCACCACATAGTTAACTGCAAATGCTGGCTTGTTGTCTTTAGCGGGATAGATATGAGCCAGCACGTATGGCGCAGTTATTTTCGCGATTAAGGGGGCGGCGAAGGAAGAAATGCTTGCAGAAGCTGATAGTGAAACCAAATTAGTCACTGGCAAAGTTAGCTGTTTAGTTTGCTGATCTAACCACCAATAACCACTCATCACAGCTGCTATCACCACAAAGACCGGCAAGATAAATGCGCCTCGCTTGAAACCTGATGATGGCGTAGGTAGCAGTTGTAAGCTTAGCCAACTAACGACTTCATTCGGCGTGCCCGCTTGCTTGCTAAGTTCATTCTGCATTTGTTGCCGCGTGACTTGAGGTAAAGCCTCACAGCGGCTCGCTAACATATGATAAAGCGCCACTCGCTCTTCAAAGGACAGAGGCGGTATTTGCAGTAACACTAACTGGGACTGCTGCGCGCGAGTTAATTGCGCGAGCATATGCTTGGCAAAATCGTGATGACAAGACAAGGTAAACGCTAATTGCAAGCCTGCGACTTGTAACTGGCTTAACACCAGTAATTCCGCCCAGAGCTCAGCGCTGAGATTATCGGCATCATCAATCAATAGATGAAAACTTTGATGTTGTTGATTCTTAAGGCGGCCGAGGGTATGCACTAACGATTGCTCATCATCAAATATGCTATCGCTACAGATTTGCACTAACAGCTTACGGCGGATTTCTTGGGGTTTAGCGTGTTTAGGGCAAGACAGCCACACGAGTTTACCAGTGCAGTGCTCAGCCAAGGCCGTGAGTATTTGAGTTTTGCCCGCACCAGCAACGCCGCACAATAAGTAGAGCTGGCTATTAAAACTCGCGAGATGCTGTAACCGCTGTAACAGCGATTCTTGAGATGGCAGTAATGATGTTGCAAATAGATCCACAGCTCACCTTAGTTAGCGGCGATCTATGACCTTAGCCAGTAAGGAGTCTTCAACTCCAGTGACAATTTGAGCACTACCTATATCGGTTGGTAGTACCAAACGTAACTTACCCGCTAACACCTTTTTGTCACGCCGCATATGCTTGATAAAACTATCAAAGTTCATTGATTCAGGCGCCGCAATTGGCAAATTAAAACGAGTAAACAGCTGACAAATCCGCCAAACCTTTGACTCATCTATATAACCTAACGCCTGCGCAGTTTTAGCAGCAAGTACTGTGCCAGCTGCAACAGCTTCACCGTGCAACCAATTGCCATAGCCCATTTCAGACTCGATAGCATGACCAAAGGTATGGCCTAAATTCAATAAGGCGCGCACGCCATGCTCAGTTTCATCCTCGCCAACCACTTGAGCTTTGATTTCACAGCAGCGCTTAATTACAGTGGTAAGTGCAGATGGTTCAAGAGCCAAGATGGCATCAGCATGTTGCTCGAGATAATCAAAAAAATGGCCATCCCACATGATGCCGTACTTGATGACTTCAGCCATGCCGGCCGCAAATTCGCGACTTGGTAATGAATTCAAGCAGTCGATGTCAATAATCACCTGTTTAGGCTGATAAAAAGCACCGATCATATTCTTGCCAAGGGCATGATTAACAGCAGTTTTACCACCAACAGAGGAGTCAACTTGAGAAAGGAGAGTGGTAGGTATTTGTATAAAATCCACGCCACGTTGGTAACATGCGGCAGCAAAGCCTGTCATATCACCAATTACGCCGCCACCTAAGGCAACGAACACACAATCTCGACCTAAGGTATGTTCCAATGCTGTCGCAAAGATACCTTCAAGCTGAGATAGGGTTTTGAATACTTCGCCATCAGGCAAAATATGAGAATAAATGGCACCACTCAATCCCTGCAAGGCTTGGGTAAGCTTTGCAAGGAAAAGTGGTGCTATGGTGTCATTTGTGACAATAAGAACGGTTTTGTTAAGTGAATAGCGAGACAAAATCTCACTATCATTCAACAACTTCTGGCCTATATAAATTGGATAACTGCGTTCATCTAATTCAACCTGAAGTTGCTGCATAGTTCACTTAGAATCCTAATTGCTCAATGATTTGATTCGCAACCACTTTAGCGCTTTGTTCATCGGTTTTAACGATGACGTCGGCGATTTCTTCATATAAAGGATTACGAATTTCTGCCAGTTCTTCCAGAACTTGTCTTGGGTCATCTACTTGCAGTAGTGGACGACGCTTATCACGTTGAGTGCGAGCGACTTGCTTGTCAATTGTGGTTTCTAAATACACCACAATACCGCGGGCAGACAGAAAATTACGGATATCTTTACTCTGAACAGAACCGCCGCCTGTTGCTAGAACGATACCTTGCATTTCAGTCAGGTCTGCAACAACCTGAGCCTCGCGTTGACGGAAACCTTCTTCACCTTCAACATCAAATACCCATGCGATATCAGCACCTGTGCGCTTCTCAATCTCGTGGTCTGAATCATGGAATTCCAAGTGCAGCATTTGCGCCAGATGACGACCAATGGTGCTCTTACCTGCGCCCATTGGGCCTACCAGAAAAATATTACGTTTTTCAGCCATTTCTTCTACGTCTGAATCTGATGATCAGTGTGCCTACACCAGCTAACAGAGTTAACCGGCCTTGAATTGTTACCTTGCTCTATATGAGACTTGACCATAGATTATCTCAGTTTAAGGCCTATCAAAGCAAGTGATTGCTGTCGGAATAATCAGGGAAAACGACTATTAACCCTATTGACCTAGCAGGAAACCGCGCGGTGACAGCGCTCTAAGCACTGCCACCCTTAGAGATTAAATTTTCTCAGTGACAATTTTAGGGGTCACGAAAATAAGCAATTCCTGGCGTTCATTTTGGTCTGATGAGTTACGGAACATTAAGCCAAGGTAGGGAATATCACCTAATAATGGCACTTTACTCACTCGATTTATCAGGTTTTGCTGATAAATCCCACCCAACACTATAGTTTCACCATTATCGACTAAAACTTGGGTACCAATTCTTTGAGTATCAATAGCTACCGCGGGGCCGGTTGGTGTATCTACAGTTTTACCTTGCGAATCTTGGGTAATTTCCAAATCCAAAATCACCCGATTATCTGGAGTGATCTGCGGCGTTACTCGCAGCGATAACACGGCCTTTTTAAAGGTGACTGAAGTTGCGCCACTCGAGGTTGATTCTACATAAGGAATTTCAACCCCTTGCTCTATGTAGGCCGCCTTTTGATTGGAGGTCATTAAGCGAGGACTTGCAATAATCTCACCCTTGTTTTCTTGCTCTAACGCACTTAATTCCAAATCTAAAATGGTGCCATCAGCAAGCTTGGCAATATGAAAGGCAATACTAGCCGAGTTTGCCGCGGCCGATGGTAAGTTCAGGTTTAGACGATCATTGATCGAAGGCACTTTACCGTTAACTATATCCTGCGCGCCTTCGAGCGTACCCGAAGTACCTTTATCACCTTGTTTATCAGAAATACCCCAACGAATTCCGAGATCTTCAGAGACGTTATCTTTTACCGTCACCATACGCGATTCAATCAGCACCTGACGAATTGGGATATCTAAAACTTCAACTAATCTGGCAATATTAGCTAATGATTCTGCGGTATCTTTCACTAATAAAGTATTAGTGCGCTCATCCACCGCCACACTACCGCGGGTGGTTAATAAGCTGGAATCACTGCCTTTAAGTAACTGTGAAATGTCTGAAGCTTTGGCATAATTAATCTGTAAATACTCTGAATATAAAGGAGCTAACTCCTCCACTTCTTGCTTATTTTTAAGATTCTGCGATTCACGGATAGCCAATTCTTCTGCGGGGGCCACCATCAGAATATTGCCATCAATGCGCTTATCAAGCCCTTTGGTTTTTAGAATTAACTCTAATGCTTGATCCCAAGGCACATCATCTAATCGTAAAGTAATATCCCCTTCTACCGTATCGCTGGTGACTAAATTGAAATTATTATAATCAGCAATAATCTGTAACACGGTTCTTACTGGAATGCTTTGAAAATCCAGTGACAGGTTTTTACCTTTATATTCTTTCTTAGCATCCGCCGCAGCGACCTGATTGACCTGATTAATATCAAGCGTAAACAAGTTGCCACTTTGCTTATGAGTAAAAGCGTAATTGCCTTTTACATCGACCAACACTCGCGACGTTAATTCATCACTGAAAGTTTCAAAGCTAGTGACTGGGGTGGCGAAATCTTGCACATCCATCACATACAAGGAATCATTTTGGATTTTGGTATTAAAGAACTTAAGTTCGATTTTAGCCCCAACTTGCTCAACATCTGCCGCGATTTGATCATTATCAAAATAGACTAATAATTCGCCACCACCTTGCGCATTACGACGAAAATCTAGATTTTTAACACCATTAATAAATTGACTGGTACCTGGTGAATTAGCATCAGCCTGATTGTCATTGAGGGTTAATTTATAGCTATTACCTATGGTTTCGCCTTGATATGGCAAAATGCTGTTCATCAGTAATTTAACTTGTAAATCTTGAGCCAGTTGCTGAGTTTCAACTCCTTCGACCCCATTTTTATTAATGGTGACTGTCGAAGTCGCTAGGCCTGAATTCGCATCAGCAAAATTAAGCAATAATCCTGATGGGTCGTTGGCTATGGCTAACACTGGCGCTTGAATAATGGGCTCACTAAACACTAATTCCATGGTTAACTGCTGCCCAGCGAGCCCATGGTATTTAATATCTATCAGTTGATTAGCTGCCATCGCCATGGGGATGGCTCCTAGCCATAAACCCAAACCTATCATGGCCCTGGTATCACACTTTAATAAGCGCGCGCGATTGACAACTGCATCCATTATTTATTCATCCTTCCCAGGTTATTTACCGGTAAGTTCCATGTTGCTGCTGCGTACAGTCCAACAACCAGTGCCATCCGGAATTAATTCTAAAATTTCCACATTTAAAGGGGTGATATTGGCAATTTTGCCGTGGAATAACCCTAAATATTCACCAACGCCCATGCGATATACATTGTTATCATTGGTTTGAATTAATGCCCAAACTTTATCTTTATCCTTAAGGCTACCACGCATCTTAAGGTTATCGAGTGGGTAGGTTTCTAATCTTTCTTTACGTCGTCGTATATCCGGTTGTATACAGTCTTTCGATGAATCAACAACCTCTTCGGTGAGTTCGCGTGACGGCGGCACAAATGGGCTGCGCATCAACTCAGCTTGATATTCAAAGTGCTCAAATTTAGGCGGTTCTTTTAAGGGCGGAATATGCGCGACATGTTGAGCCTTGGTCGTAGTGACAAACGACTCTAAATCGCTTTTATCCCCATAACACCCGAGTAAACCACAACAGATAACCGCAACTATTAACGGTTTCATGGTTTGACTCCTTTAGCATTTTGAGGCAATTCAGCCCCTTCTTTAAAGCGATAAGTCTTAGCTTGAATATTCATTTCAAGCTCACCAGACTCCTGCTTAATGATAGTAAAATCATGCAGGCTCACAATCCGAGGCAATTTAGCCACGCCGGCAGCCATCTTACCCATCATATGATAATCACCACGCACCGACATGTTGATGGGAAACTCCAAATAGAAATCGAGTTCAACTTCCGGCTGCCAATTCAGACTGTTAATTTTTAAGCCTGAATCTGTCGCCACAAAAGTTAAGTCATCGAGCAAACCTGGCATTTCATTTTTAGAAGGCAACATTTGTAGTAATTCAGCAAATTGCTCTTCCATGACAATAAGCTGTTCTCGATATAAGACAAGGTTAGCGGCCAATCGATATTTATTTTTAAAATCTTCACGCAGATCTAGTTCTTGTTGTTCTACCCGAGCAAGATTTTCGCGCGCATCAGAGATAAAAAGAAAATAACCACCAAAACAGACAAGGACAACTAATACAGTCGCAAAAAAGGCTTTTACCTGAAATGACCAGCCGCCAACATTTTCAAAATCAAGATCGTTAAATTGCTGAATATCAAATTTCATTTGCTAACCCCACCTGTTGACTGCGCAGCTTGTGTGGCTAATGCATTTTTTTGCTGTACCGTAATATTGAGATGGAATTGATGTAATTGCCTGAGTTCTTCATCATTCGAAACTATGGACTGCATAGTAGGTTCGTGTAACCAGTCTGATGTTTCCGCTTTACGCATCATATTAGCGACATTATTATTGGATTCACTGCGCCCCTCTATCCACACCATGCTGCCTTTCTTTTCGATGCGAGATAAATAAATGCCAGCAGGCGTTAAGCGCACTAACTCATCTAATACATGAGTAGGTAAATTACGCGACGCTTGCAACCCTAAAATAATCTCAGTGCGCCGCTCAATATCTTTTTTACGCTCAGTAATGATAGTTATCTCTGCAATTTGTTTATCAAGCAAACTAATTTCATGAGCTAAATAGGCATTTCTGGCTTCTTGTTTAGTATGCATAAAATCAATGAACATTAAGGTTAAATACACAACTAAGCCCGACGCGAGAAACACTAATGCTAGAGCGCCTAAGTAATCCTTTTTTTGCTTATCTCTTGCCTCTTCACGCCAAGGCAATAAATTTATGTTCGCCACTGGCCGTAACTCCTTAAGGCTAAACCACAAGCAACCATATATTTATTGATTTCAGGTTGCAGTCTGGCTTTTATTGCTTCATCGGCATACAAACACCCCTGAAAAGGATTGGCCAATATACACGTAATACTAAACTCAGCCGTCAGTAAATTAGTCATGCCTTCTAAAGCGGCAGTGCCGCCGCTAAGCACGATATAATCAACTTTATCGCGGCCACTAGAAGTGCAATAAATTTGTAAGGTACGTTTGATTTGCTGGAGTAATTGAGTTTGAAACGGAGATAACACCTCAAACATATAATTACGAGGTAGTTCACCTTGAAGCTTAGCTTGTTCAGCTTGTTCGTAATTCATACCGTAGAAGGATAAAATCGATTGTGTGAATTGCTCACCGCCAAAGGCTTGTTCGCGAATAAAGCTAGTTTCACCATTATCGACAACGGCAAACGTTGTGATATTCGCGCCAATATCAATCATAGCTATGGCTTTTTTATCTGCGCCCTCAGGTAATTGCCCCAGAATTAATTGATGAGCCCGCCCAAGCGCATAACCTTCAACATCAACCACTTTAGCTTCAAGCCCAACTAAATCGAGTGCATCCACTCGGCCGTCCACGTTTTCAGAACGGCACGCGGTTAATAACACATTCACCTTAGATGGGTCGACGTTATTAGTGGTTAAGGTTTCAAAATCTATGCTGACTTCATCGAGTGAATAAGGAATTAAATTCTCAGCCTCGATATCAATTTGAGCAGCCATTTCTTGCTCGCTCAAGGACGCATCCATATAAATGACTTTCGTCATTACCGCAGAACCAGAGACGGCAACGGCGGCAAATTTGATACTTTTTGGCAAGGATAGCTTAACGAGTCTTAGGCACTCAACGACAGCTTCGCGATCGCGAATATCATGATCATTTACTGCACCCTTTTTAATGGGTACAGCAACATGATGGAGAACTGAAAAACCATCAGGAGTTTTCCCTAACAATATCGCCTTAACCTCATAAGAGCCGATATCAATCCCGACCATTTGAGGTGCTTGGCGCTTCCATAGTTTTGAAAGCATATTTCCTTGCCATTTTTATATACACAAAAACATGTTAGCATAAAAACAACAATTTATAAGCCAACAAACACATCTGCACATAGGTTTTAACCAAGAAGTTTGCAGAAGCTGAAGATACTTCTCGGAAATGAACAAGGCTTATATACTAACAAGTTAAAATAGCGGCTCAGGTACTTTAGGTGAAATGGTTTAAACGCGTATTAATAGCATTTTTTAGTCTGGCATTACTGGGGATTGCAGCCATTATGGCGGCTTACTATTACGTACTGCCGGATTTACCTGATGTTGCCACCTTAAAAACGGTGCAATTACAAACCCCACTGCGGGTTTACAGCCGTGACGGCAAACTTATTTCGCAATTTGGCGAGAAACGCCGCATCCCAGTTGAATTAAATCAAGTGCCTAAGCACTTAATTGAAGCTGTACTGGCTACAGAAGATGCACGTTTTTATGAACACCAAGGCATAGATCCCGTGGGTATTATCCGCGCGGCCGTAGTGTTAGTGACCACGGGTGAGAAGAAACAAGGCGCCAGTACCATTACTATGCAGGTTGCGCGTAACTTCTTTTTAAGTAGCGATAAAACCTATATCCGTAAAGTGAAAGAAATTTTTATCTCACTGCACATTGAGCAGTTGCTGACTAAAGATGAAATTTTATCTCTTTACCTTAATCGCATTTATTTAGGCCAGCGTGCCTATGGCGTGGGCGCTGCGTCGCAAGTCTATTTTGGTAAAAATCTGTCTGAATTGGATTTAGCCCAACAAGCCTTGATTGCTGGACTGCCTAAAGCACCATCATCCATGAACCCTATCACCTCACCTACTCGTGCGCTTAATCGCCGTAATGTGGTACTGGGGCGAATGCTAGAAGTCGGCTATATCACCAAAGCTGAATATGAAGAGGCCATAGCGCAACCTGTGGTGTCTAAATACCATGGCGCCGAAATCGACTTATATGCTCCTTATGTGTCTGAAATGGTCAGAGACTATATGGTGCAGAAATACGGTGAAGAGCAAGCTTACACTAGCGGTTTTGATGTCTATACCACCATAGACTCCAAGCTACAGTTGATGGCGCAACAAGCCTTGCGCAATAACGTGTTCACTTATGATGAGCGTCATGGTTACCGCGGTCCAACGGCAGTGTTATGGGCGCCAGATGAAGCCTCGCCAAGCGAACAAGCCATTATTGATACTTTAAAGCGCACAGAAGCGTTGCCCGACCTAATACCTGCTGCTGTGATTGCTTTAGATGGCAAGACTGCAACCGTATTAACTGTCTCTGGTAAGCAACTTACCTTGCCTTGGCAGGGATTAAGCTGGGCGCGTAGCTTTATTAACGATCAACGCCAAGGCAAGCCACCTAAAACTAGCGCCGATATTTTAGCTGTCGGTCAACAAGTGTGGATCCGCCAAAAAGATGATGCTTGGCAGTTATCGCAAGTGCCTGAAGTTTCAAGTGCGATAGTAACCTTGCGACCTGATGATGGCGCCATTTTAACCTTGATGGGCGGCTTTGACTTTAAGCACAGCCAATATAACCGCGTCACTCAAGCTAAACGTCAGCTGGGTTCCAACATCAAACCCTTTATCTATGCCGCGGCATTAGAACAAGGTTATACCTTAGCGACCCTTATCAATAACGCGCCCATTAATGAGCCTGATATTCGCCAAGGTATTGCTTGGCGGCCAAAGAATTCGCCTGATGTTTATGGCGGACCGACTCGTTTACGCATAGGTTTAGCTCAGTCCATCAACGTGATGTCGGTGCGTACCATGCGTCATGTGGGCTTAGATAACACTATTAAAAAGCTTACTGAATTTGGCTTTAACCCTGCCGATTTACCACGCAATGAATCCATTGCCTTAGGCTCGCCATCGGTCACGCCGCTGCAAGTCGCCACAGCGTTTGCAAGTTTTGATAATGGTGGCTATCTGGTTGAACCTTACTTCATTGATAAAGTGCTATCAGCCACAGGTGAAGTGTTAGAGCATTCTAACCCAACCTTAGCCTGCGCACCGGCGGCAGGTACTGAACTCAAGACTGCTGACTCTCTGGCATCTGACATGCTCACAGATAACGCAGAGGATACAGCTAACGCAACACTAACTGAGCAAGACAGCGCTATGACACTTGCCCAAGCGCAAGAGCAAAGTAATCCATTGGCGCGCTGCCACAGCCCTGATGCTCGCCATGCCACGCAGATTATTTCCGAGCCAACGGCCTTCTTAATTTCAGAGGCACTTAAAAGCGTTATTTGGGGTGGTGGTAATTGGAGCCATAAAACTGGTTGGAGTGGCACAGCGTGGCGCGCTGCCAAAACCATTAAACGCCATGATATTGCAGGTAAAACAGGTACTACCAACGAATCAAGAGACACTTGGTTCAGTGGTTTTGGTCCTGGTATGGCTACCACTATCTGGGTTGGTTTTGATGATCATGGACGGCAATTAGGTCGCACAGCGTGGGATCCAACCGGTCCTGCGGATCAAATTTCTGGCGCTGAAGCTGGCGCAAAAACCGCAGGCCCGGCGTGGAATGATTTTATGAAACATGCACTAGAAGGCGTGCCAGAAAAGGCAAGTCAGCCACCTGCTGGCATAGTGTCTGTGCGTATTGATCGCGCCACTGGCAAGCTTACCCATAAAACCGATTACACCAGCCGTTTTGAGTATTTTACTGCGGGGACTGAACCGACTGAATATGTGAGTGAGCAAACAGATAACAGCGATCTTTTTAAAGATTCGCCGAACGAGGATCTTTTTCAGTAATCAAATGCCAAGCCAGTCAAGCGATTGACTGGCTGTCATTTTTATAAGGACATAACAATAACATGATGATTTTTTTATCGCTCATCGGCGGTTTTATTATTCTCACCTTAGGCGCGGAAGCTATGGTGCGTGGTGCTAGTGCCCTGGCTTTACGTTTAGGCATTACCCCACTTGTTATCGGTCTTACTATTGTGGCGGGCGGCACCAGTGCCCCAGAACTCGCCGTCAGTGTCAAGTCAGCCTTGGCAGGCAATTCAGGCATAGCATTAGGCAATGTGATTGGTTCCAACATTGCCAACATTGGCTTAATTTTGGCGATTACCGCGTTAATCCGCCCAATCACAGTGCAATCGCAAATGGTTAAGCGTGATATTCCCATCATGATTGCCGTGAGCATCTTGTTATGGGTAGTATTAATTGATGGCGAGTTATCGCATTTCGATGGCGCACTGTTATTTGGGCTGTTAATTGCCTATTTAGTCTTTAGCTATATAGACTCCAAAAAACAGAATACCGAAGTAGAAATTGATAACTCACCACAAGCGCCGTGGTTATCAATATTACTGATTGTCGGCGGTATTGCCTTATTAGTGGGTGGCGGCATTCTGTTTGTGGATGGCGCAGTGGATTTAGCCCGCACCTTTGGGATTAGTGAAGTTATTATTGGCTTAACTATTGTCGCTGTCGGCACCAGTATGCCTGAATTTGTAACCTCAGTGCTTGCCGCCCTCAAAGGCCAAAGTGATATCGCCATTGGCAACATAGTTGGCTCTAACATCTTTAACATTCTGGGGATTTTAGGTATTACCGTCTTAATTTCACCTATCTCGTCAGCCGGATTTCAAAGCTTAGACTTTATTGTGATGTTAGCGTTAGCGGCTATTTTATTGCCTTTTGCTTATACTGGCTTGCGTTTAGGTCGCCGAGAAGGGGCGGTCATGTTAGCGGGTTATATTGCTTACATTAGTTATTTAGTTAGCCAAGTAACTATCTAATAACCATCTTAATTGCATGGCTTGTCGAATTGGCCTAGCAAGACATCAAAACAATTAAGCTTGAACCAATGTCAGCAATCAGTGCTGACATTGGCTTCTAGCCGCGTCAGATGTATCGTTTATGCCTTTTTGATCCCTGCCCCTTCCCTCAAGCAATACGCCATTGATTGCCTAAAACCCAGACTCTGTTAATATATGTATAAATTCACAGTGATTGGGTACTAAAGCGTTGCCACAATTGGATCTTATGGCAATCACCGAGCTTAAAGGTGTTGCTACTAAAATGGCTGAAAAGCTCAACAAGCTAGGCATTCACACTGTTCAGGATCTGCTGTTCCACTTACCTCTGCGCTACGAAGACCGCACCCGTATTTATCCTATTGCGCAATTAATGCCAGGCCATCAGGCGACCCTTGAAGCTGAAATCATCTCAAGCCAAGTTCTGCAAGGGCGCAAGCGTATGCTGGTTTGTCAGGTGCAAGATGCAAGCGGCAGCGCTACCCTAAGATTTTTCAACTTTAGCGCCGCCCAGCGTAATAGCATGCAAAATGGCATGTTTATTAGGGCTTATGGTGAAATTAGGCGCGGCCAGCACCAGTTAGAAATCGTTCATCCCGAATATAAACTAGTGCATGCGGGTGAAATTTTTACGGCCGAAGAAAGCTTAACGCCTGTGTATCCCACCACTGAGGGATTAAAGCAAAGCAGCTGGAAAAAACTCACCAACCAAGCACTTGAGTTATTAGCCCAAGGCAGTCTACCGGAATTATTGCCAGAGCCCTTGCGCCCTAATCACTTACAACTCAGTGATGCGCTGCGCTTATTGCATCGCCCGCCAGCCGATGTCGCGCTGTGGCAATTAGAACAAGGCCAACATCCGGCGCAGCAACGCTTAATTCAAGAAGAGTTACTGGCGCACAATTTATCTATGCTGCAATTACGCCAACGCAGTAATCGCGATCGTGCCATCGCCATGGCTGATGCTAGCGCACTGACTATTCCTTTTCTTGAAAGCCTGCCGTTTACCCCCACAGGCGCGCAGCAAAGAGTGGTAGCGGATATTCATCATGACATGCAACTCAGCCAACCTATGATGCGCTTAGTTCAAGGGGATGTTGGTTCAGGTAAAACCTTAGTGGCAGCGCTTGCCGCGTTAAAAGCCATAGCTAATGGTTTTCAGGTGGCTTTAATGGCGCCGACCGAGCTACTTGCTGAGCAACACGCCAATAATTTTAACGCTTGGTTCGCGCCCTTAGGCGTTCAAGTGGGCTGGTTAGCCGGCAAGCTTAAAGGCAAGGCCAGAGCCACAAGTTTAGAGCGCATTGCTAGCGGTGAAGCGCAAATGGTGGTTGGCACCCACGCCATTTTCCAAGAGCAAGTACAGTTCAAGCATTTAGCCTTGGTCATTATCGATGAGCAGCACAGATTCGGCGTGCATCAGCGCTTAGGCTTAAGAGAGAAAGGCTTACATCAAGGCTTTTATCCGCATCAACTGATCATGACGGCAACGCCAATTCCGCGAACTCTGGCCATGACGGCGTATGCAGATTTAGATACCTCCATCATAGATGAGCTGCCACCGGGGCGAACGCCTATAACCACAGTGGCAGTTGCTGATAGCCGCCGCCCAGAAGTCATTGAGCGCGTTAAACAAGCGGCCATTAACGATAAGCGCCAAGCCTATTGGGTGTGTACCTTGATTGAAGAATCCGAAGTACTTGAATGCCAAGCGGCTGAAGATACCGCATCTGAGCTTAAGTTATTACTGCCAGAACTCAGTATTGGTTTAGTTCATGGCCGCATGAAAAGCGCTGAAAAACAGCAGGTCATGGGTGATTTCAAGCAAGGTAATATTGATTTGCTGGTAGCAACTACTGTGATTGAAGTGGGCGTTGATGTGCCCAATGCCAGCTTAATGATTATTGATAACCCAGAGCGTTTGGGACTCGCACAATTGCACCAGTTACGCGGCCGTGTTGGGCGCGGCGCAGTGGCGAGTCACTGCGTGCTTTTATATAAAACGCCGCTGTCAGCCACAGCCACTAAGCGCCTTGGGGTTTTGCGCCAAAGTAACGATGGCTTTGTGATTGCACAAAAAGATTTAGAAATTCGCGGGCCCGGTGAAGTGCTTGGCACCAAACAAACTGGCCTTGCTGAACTCAAAGTTGCTGATCTCGTTAGAGATCAAGCACTCATTCCCCATATTCAAAAACTGGCGCAACATGTCATGCAGCAAGCGCCGGAACAAGTCGATGCCATTATTACGCGCTGGCTTGGACACAGAACACAATTTATCCAAGCTTGATGCCTGATTAACCTGAATTTATGCGCCTTGCACTAGACATTACTCAGTGTTTTGGCAGAATGAAACCAGCCTAACCATAAGTGGTTTCCCAGCCTGATTGAGGTGTTAAGCAATCTAGGCTCACAGTGAAGGATGTAGCATGCAAGCTGATCAAGACGATAGAATTCAACCTCCGGCACCTGCTAGCAGTAGTAGCAGTAATAACATGGCCTTGATGGTATTAGCTGTTTTAGCTATTGCAGCGCTTGGCGGTTATTTTTACTTTGCACCCAATAAGTCAGAAGAAACGGTATTGATTGAACCCATAGTCACGCCGATGGCGCCAGCTATGGAGATTGAAACCACAGAGACAGATGTGGTTACTCCAGATGAGACTGAGTTAGACATGGAGACATTGCCAATCTCCACTGATGATGAAACAGCATCAGATACGCTAATAGTGCCAACTATCCCTGCGGAAATTTTGCCAGAGCTTGATAATAGCGATGAGTTTATCAGCCAAAAGGCCAAAGCCTTAACCGCCACTACAGGGCTGGCGCCACTGTTAATGACTCAAGACATGGCGCGTCAATTTGTGGTGTTTGTTGATAACTTAGCTCAAGGCCAAGTTATCCGTAAATTAACCCCTATCAAGGGCCCGACCTTGCCATTCACGGCCAGTGACATTACCGATAAGATGTATCTTGATCCTGATAGTTATCAAAGATATGACTTATACTCAAATGCCTTTGCAAGCTTGAATCCGCAGCAATTACAAGCCACTTATAAGCAGTTACTGCCTTTGTTAGAGCAAGCCTTTACTGAGCTTGGTTATCAAGACATGACCTTTGATGGCCGCTTAGATGAAGCCATTAGCGTATTGTTAGCTGCGCCTATCATTCAAACGCCTATCGAAGTAACATCAGTGAGCGTGAATTATAAGTTTGCCGACCCAGCTCTTGAGGCTCTGCCTGCAGCGCAAAAGTTAATGATCCGCATGGGACCAGAAAACGCCGCTAAGGTTAAACACAGCCTGCGTAAACTCAATCAAGTGAGAAGCGGCCAAGCAAAACTTAATCAGTAACTAGTAAGGTTTATTCAACGGCTAAAAATATCGCCACTCTTATATCGCCACTGTAAAGTGGCGATATTTATTTGGGGAACAGCTAAGTGGAATAATGATGAGGTTGGCGGCGGCATTACAGTGCCAACAATGACAGTGCAAGACTTAGCAAACTAGCAACGGAATTAGTCAGCCGATAAGCTCTTAAAGCCAATACAAAGCCTGTACATAAGCTAAATTGCTTAGCCCCATTTGCCAAGAGTCATTTGCCAAGGGCCTTTAGCTCGTCAGCTGAAAAGTAACAGGGCCGTCATTCACTAAAGCCACTTGCATATCGGCACCAAACTCACCGGTTGCCACTTCAAGTCCGAGCTCACGGCAATAATTAACAAACGCCAGATACAGCTCTAACGCTAGCGCAGGCGTACCTGCGCCTGAAAAATTTGGCCGCAAACCACGGCTGGTATCTGCCGCTAAAGTAAATTGCGACACCACTAATAAACGGCCTTGAGCTTGCTGCACATTTAAATTCATCTTGCCATTTTGATCACTAAATACTCGGTATTTAACGACTTTTTCGGCCAATTTTTTCATGCTATCTACAGTATCGCTCTGCTCTACCCCAAGTAACACTAATAAGCCTTTATCAATTTGGCCTATCACTTGCTGCTCAACGGTAACGCTGGCACTAGTCACTCTTTGAATTAACGCTATCATTCGCTTTCTCGTAAACCCAATTAATGAACTGGATCATAACAGCGTCAATGCCTTAGAAGATACCTTTGCCATAGCCGCTAATGACTATCGCTTTCCAATAGGGCTTGAGTTTTATTAAGAAACTCAGGTAAGGCCGCCGTAATCACAGCGCCAAATAGCACTATCATCCAACTTAAATACACCCACACAAATAGGATAGGTATGGTCGCTAATGCCCCATAAATGGCCTCATAAGATGGGAATTGAGCTAAATACACAGTGAATATTTTCTTGCTCGCCTCAAATAATAACGCTGCCACTATGGCGCCAGCCAAGGCATGTAAAAACTTAACCCGAGTATTTGGCACCACAGTATATAACAGCAAAAATGCGGCGACGGAAAACAGAAAAGGTAAACGTCCAATCAACTCATTGGTCACACTGGTCAGATGCGGCTCTTCAAATAGGCGCATAGAAGCTAGATAAGAAGATGCCACAATACTGCCGCCCATCAGCACTGGCCCTAAGGTTAACACCATCCAATACATGGAGAGAGACACCACTAACTGGCGCTGCTCAGTAATTTCCCAAATAGCATTTAACGATTTATCTATGGCTGAGATCAGCAATAAAGCCACCACGACTAAGGCGATTATGCCCATAGCCGTACCTTGCGAGGCGTTACTAACAAACTGATTGATATAAATTTGCACTGTATCACCCGCAGCAGGCAGGAAGTTACTATAGACAAAATGCTCTATCTGTTTACGTATGCCTTCAAATACTGGAAATACAGACAAGATAGACATGGTCACGGCGACTAACGGCACTAATGATAATAAGGTGACATAGGCGAGATGACCCGCACGCACATTAATTTGATCTTTGAGCAGGCGCTGAAACAGAAACAGTAAGAATTGCCAAAATGTCACAGCAAGAAGTTTTAATTGATGAACACTAACATTTTTAGACATGAGATTTACCAGCTAACACATAGGAAATTTGTAAACAAATCAACAATACTGCTTACAACAGTTCATTTACAAGTGTTATTCTATTGATTAAAGCCTGTTTAGGCAGCTTATGACTCTAATGAATATGCTAGCATTAGTCTTTATTTAAATGACTTGCATCAATTTTTACTAGGAGAAGTTGTCATGTCTCAACAAGGTTCTACCGGAAATGTCATCGCTGCCATTGCCAGCTTTTTTATTCCAGGCTTAGGACAATTGGTACAAGGTCGCATCCTGCCGGCGTTATTATTCTTTATTTTTGGCGCGGGCTTTTACGCCATGTCGTGGTTGATATTTCCCTTAATTGTTGCCGTACCAGTCCATATCTGGAGCATCATTGATGCGGCATTATTTAAAGCAGATTAAAGGACACATAATGAATAAAAAATTAATTGCCTTCAGTTTAATCGCAGGCTTGAGCTTAGTCGGCTGTCAAAGTGCTTATTATGGTGCCATGGAAAAAGTGGGCTACCAGAAAAGAGACATTATGGTTGACCGCGTTGAAGCGGCCAATGAAGCCCAGCATGATGCGAAACAAGAGTTCTCCAGCGCGCTTGCCGAGATGCAAAGTCTGTTACAGCACGATGGTCGCAACTTGCAGCAAGCCTATGAAAAAGCCAGTGATGAATATGAATCGGCCCAAAGTGCTGCCGATGAAGTGACTAATCGCATCAATAAAGTTAGGGATGTTGCTGAAGCATTATTTGAAGAGTGGAAGCTTGAAATCGGCCAAATTAGTAACCCTAATTTACGTCGTTCAAGTGAGGAAAAGCTTAGAGAAACCCGCGATTACTACAAGCAAATGCTCAGTAGCATGCGCCGGGCTGAATCAAAAATGAAGCCAGTGCTAGTGACAATGAAAGATAATATGCTGTTCCTTAAGCATAATTTGAATGCTCAGGCGATAGGCGCGATTCAAGGGGAATTCTCAAGCTTACAGGCTAACATTTCAAATCTGATTGAAGATATGAATCAATCGATTGCGGCCTCAGATCAATTTATTAAGAATATTAAAAGCAAATCTTAAGTCTTACGGTTAACTATTTACTCTATATAAGCATTTGGGTTAGCGAGCAGCATCAAACCTTATCAAATAAGGCGCTGTCGTTAGCCTGAACGCTGCTTTCACTTTAAGTCACGTCTTAACCTCACAAACCAGCGCTTAACCCTCTAGATGCACTACAGGCGTCATCAGCAGTAACAAATGGCATTATCACGTCATTCAACGGTTACTTAGCTAAGTCATCCACCTTTTAATGACTGCGGCTAGCTCCCCTTAGTTCTAACTAGCGCTAACCTCGCGCGCTGCGGTTATGGTTACAATGAATAACTTGTTGGAAAAACCATAGTGACTTTCGTTAGCCCTAAAACTCATGAGCAGCCGATTGGCGGCATAACTAATGCCAGTCTAAATGAGCAGAGCTAAACCCCAACCCCAAAAGACTACCCCCTAAAGCCTAAAGCACAGCGGTTAGAACAAAGAATATAATATTTAAGATAACAAAAAGCCCCGCAGAGTTACCTCTGCGGGGCTTTGACTGAATGACTCAAAGAGTCACGATATTAACCGCGGCTAGCGCGCTTACGATCGTTTTCAGTTAAGAAACGCTTACGGACACGTACGCTCTTAGGCGTTACTTCTACCAATTCGTCATCATCAATGAACTCAAGAGCTTGTTCCAGAGTCATCAAGATAGGCGTGGTCAGTACTTGAGCTTCGTCAGTACCAGAAGCACGCATGTTGGTCAGCTGCTTACCTTTCAGACAGTTAACTGTCAGATCGTTAGAACGGCTGTGAATACCAACTACTTGGCCTTCATAAACTTCGGCCGCATGGCCAATAAACAGACGACCACGGTCTTGCAGACCGAACAGAGCGAATGTCAGAGCCTTACCAGTAGCGTTAGAGATCAATACACCGTTAGCACGTTGACCAATGTCACCGCCTTTGTGTGGACCGTAGTGATCAAAGCTATGGTACAGCAGACCAGTACCAGAAGTAGCAGTCAAGAACTCAGTTTGGAAACCGATTAAGCCACGGCTTGGGATAACGAAGTCGATACGTACACGACCTTTGCCATCTAACTGCATATCTTTCATGTCAGCTTTACGGGTACCCAGCTTCTCGATCACGCTGCCTTGATGCTCTTCTTCAACGTCAACAGTCAGGTTTTCGAATGGTTCACACTTAACACCATCGATATCCTTGATGATAACTTCTGGACGAGAAACGGCTAATTCATAACCTTCACGACGCATGTTTTCAATCAGGATAGATAAGTGCAGTTCACCACGGCCAGAAACGCGGAAACGATCTGGGCTGTCAGTTTCTTCAACACGCAGTGCTACGTTGTGCACTAATTCTTGCTGCAGACGCTCAAGAATATTACGTGAAGTTACATACTTACCTTCTTTACCAGCAAACGGAGAAGTGTTTACTTGGAAAGTCATGGTCAGAGTAGGCTCATCAACAGACAGTGGCGTCATAGCTTCTACAGCGCCAGCAGCACATACAGTATCAGAAATCTTCAGTTCGCCTAAGCCGGTGATAGCTACGATGTCGCCAGCGTTAGCAACTTCAACTTCGTGGCGATCCAGACCCATGTAACCTAATACTTGGCCCATTTTACCGTTACGAACTTTACCATCAGCACCAACAATACTTACCTGTTGGTTAGTTTTGATGCTACCACGGTTAATACGGCCGATACCGATAACACCCACGTATGAGTTGTAATCCAGCTGAGAAATCTGCATCTGGAAGGTACCGTCACTGTCAGCATCTGGAGGAGATACGCGATCAATGATAGTTTGGAACAGTGGAGTCATGTCATCGCTAGCAACATCCGGATCCAAAGTCGCGAAACCGTTTAATGCAGAAGCATAAACAATTGGGAAGTCCAACTGCTCATCGGTAGCGCCTAAGTTATCGAACAGGTCGAATACTTGATCGATAACCCAATCAGGACGAGCGCCTGGACGGTCAATCTTGTTGATAACAACGATTGGCTTCAGACCTTGAGCAAAAGCTTTCTGAGTCACGAAGCGAGTTTGTGGCATAGGACCATCAACCGCATCAACCAGCAATAATACTGAATCAACCATCGACATAACACGCTCTACTTCACCACCGAAATCGGCGTGACCAGGAGTGTCAACGATGTTAATACGGTAATCATTCCATTTGATGGCAGTGTTCTTTGCCAGAATCGTGATCCCACGTTCTTTTTCCAGATCGTTGGAGTCCATTACTCGCTCTGTTGCTTCGCCACGAGTCGCCAGAGTACCTGACTGACCCAGCAGCTTATCAACCAAGGTCGTTTTACCATGGTCAACGTGCGCAATGATTGCGATGTTACGTAATTTTTCTAGCACAGATAAAACCTCTTACCATCAAAAACATTAAGGGCATTTGCCACCGCTAAACAGTATAGTGGTTGCAATAAAAAGTGGTACATTCTACTCTACGGGAGCCTTGCCGCACAGGATTATTTTTTGGCCACTCATGGAAACCTTCGCCAGCTCGCTCATCTGCTCCCAAATGCACCCTAATGGTGAAGTTATCTGCTCCTGCCCCAAAATATATCATCGTGCGCACCATATTGGTGCAAACCGAGTCAACCTCGCTCAACAAGAACCACCAAACACAATATAAACAATAACTTAAATAATTGGCACGACTTTCGCTTTATATTGGCTAACCCTGTCGAAAGCCATTTAGGCAGACAATAATAAATTGATTAGTGAGTGCTTTACCCTACCGGAGGCTTAAACAATGTCGTATGAAGCAGTTTTACAACAATTAGCAGAACACGAAGTAAAATTTGTTGATTTACGTTTTACCGATACCAAAGGTAAAGAACAGCACGTGACTATTCCTACCCATCAAGTAGATGCCGACTTTTTTGAAGACGGCAAAATGTTTGATGGTTCATCGATTGCAGGTTGGAAAGGCATCAGTGAATCTGACATGGTGTTAATGCCAGATCCAGACACTTTCTTGTTAGATCCGTTCACCGAAGAAACTACTGCACTGATCCGCTGTGACATTTTAGAGCCAGGCACAATGCAAGGTTACAATCGTGACCCACGCTCTATCGCTAAGAAAGCGGAAGAGTATCTGCGTGCCACCGGCATTGCTGATACCGTATTAGTCGGTCCAGAGCCAGAATTCTTCCTGTTTGACGATGTCCGTTTTGGTACTGACATGTCAGGCTGTTTCGTAAAAATTGATGCCAAAGAAGCGGCATGGAACTCAGGCACTAGCTATGAAGGCGGCAACACTGGCCATCGCCCTATGGTCAAAGGCGGTTACTTCCCAGTAGCACCTGTAGACTCATCACAAGACTTACGTAGCGCTATGTGTTTAGTGCTGGAAGAAATGGGTCAAGTGGTTGAAGCGCATCACCATGAAGTGGCGACTGCAGGTCAAAACGAAATTGCAACTCGCTTTAATACCCTGACTAAAAAAGCCGACGAAATTCAAATTCTTAAGTATGTGGTTCATAACATGGCTCACGCCTATGGTAAGACCGCAACTTTCATGCCTAAGCCAATCGTAGGCGATAACGGTAGCGGCATGCACGTGCACCAGTCACTGTCTAAAGATGGCGTTAACTTATTTGCTGGCGACAAGTACGCAGGGTTAAGTGAATTAGCTCTGTTCTACATTGGCGGTATTATTAAGCACGCTCGCGCCATCAATGCTTTCACTAACCCAAGCACTAACTCTTATAAGCGCTTAGTACCGCATTTTGAAGCGCCTGTGATGTTGGCATACTCTGCCCGTAACCGCAGCGCCTCAATCCGCATTCCGGTAGTACCAAGCCCTAAGGGTCGTCGCATTGAAGCGCGCTTCCCAGATCCACATGCCAACCCATACTTAGGCTTTGCAGCCCTGTTGATGGCAGGACTTGATGGTATTCAAAACAAGATCCATCCAGGCGAAGCTATGGATAAAGACTTGTATGACTTACCACCAGAAGAAGCAGCAGAAATCCCGCAGGTGGCACGTTCACTGGAAGATGCATTAGCGCACTTAGATGCAGACCGTGAGTTCTTAACTCGTGGCGGCGTATTTAGCAATGACTTCATTGATTCGTACATTACCCTGAAAACTGCTGAAGCTGAGCGCGTTGCTCGCACCACGCACCCACTTGAATTCGAAATGTATTACAGCTTGTAATTGGTTGAATTAACACCAAAAAGCCCTGCGATGCAGGGCTTTTTTATCTCACAGAAGTAACACTTAAAAAATCTTAATTACTCAATATTGGCATTTTATCTAAAGCGATTGAGTCGCCATAAAACTCAATATTCTTATTAAAATCAGTTACCACTAAGCTGATAGTCTTACCCTGCTGATTAAGCGTCACTTCAACACTCGCGCTACTATCAATATTTAGCAATTGCCGCTGCATATCATCACGACTAAACACCCGCACACTGTTTATCGTTAATAACACATCACCGCGAGCAACCCCGGCAGTAGTCACTAATTCAGGGCTGGCATGACTGACAAGCATTACATTAGGTAACTGCGCGCCATGAAGCCCATGGATGTATTCAGCCTCTGTTAATTCATCTCGGGCTTGCTGCCATAAAGCGCGTCTTGCATCAGCTAGCTGACCTTCATTGGCCCAGCCCTCGGCTAACGCTTGCTTTTGTAATGCTACATCAGCCAGTTGCACGCGGGAAACATACGCTTGAGCATTTTGCAGGCGCAACGCCTTGGCCTTGGCATCCTCAATGGGGGCAATTGCTGTGGCACTCGGTTGCGGCGCAAGATTGTCGCTAGGTTTAGCGCGATAAGCTTGCATGTGGCCTGCCATATCACCGCTTAGCCCAGCTTTGACCATGCGCAGTAACCATTCAATTTCTTGCTGCTGCATAGCCACTTCTTGCTGCAGGCGCGCAATCTCAATAGCATCAACACTTTGCTCGGCAAGAATCGATGGCGCTGGCATAGACGCCGCTAACTTAGCATCCATTAACTCGGCGCCGACCAAGCCCAAACCTAAGCTTAAGCTTATGGCGATTGGATATCCGACTATATGAGTGAACTTCATAGCGACCACCACCAATTCAACATAAAACCCACAGCACGTTAACATCAAGTTTGACCAAAATAAAGCGTCATATTCATAACATGTTTTACTAAAACAACAGCTTATAAAGCAGATTAAAAACAGAGTGCAGAACATTAGCGACTTAAATATGCGCAAGGCTTAGCCCGCATGAATACTTAACTCTCGGCCACAAAAAAGCCGCCCGAGGGCGGCTTTAATTAACAGCAGTATTTATTGATAGTTAGACTCGCGGGATTAACGCGCGTCCCAAGCATCCATCCAATAAGCACTGGCACCTGGCGCGTAAGCAGCGCTTGCACACCAAGCGGTATATGGCCAAGGCTTACACTGGTAAATATTGCCATCGCTACCTGTAACCATGTCACCAGCGGCATACTGGGTACCAGCCACATAAGCTGGATAATCACCCGGTGGCAAAGGCTCGCTTTCTTTCAGCATCAGCGTAAAGGCTTGCTTAGACTCGTTACCATCAGTATCAGTTGCCGCCAATTGCAGGCGATACTCACCAGCAATAACTTGTGCTAAAGACAGATTTACCGTTTGCTCTGCTGCAATTTGCGCGGCGAAATCGCCACCGTTAACTATCATTCCGCCAGTATCGGTCACTTTCATAGTAACCATAGCGCTGCGGTTAGTTTTAACAGTCACCGCTAAATCCACGGCGCCATCTTTGATGTGATACTCAGCAGCGATACCGCTAAGTGAAACGCTTAACTTTGGCAGTTCAGGCGATACACCGCCGTCACAATCGCTATCGCCAGCAACGCGCCACACGCCCCACTCACCTGTGCTACCAGGCTCATCACCTTGGGTCCACCAGCCAGCGCTCCAGCTCTTACCCTGATGGCTAACCACTTCATCAGCTAAATAGACTTTATCCGCCTGCCAGGCATTACCACACACCAGCGAGTCATCAGTCACGCGCACTTGACGCGAGGCTGTCACTTGTTGACCAGCATTGTCTGTCACTGAGTAAGTTAAGCTGTAGCGGCCGACAGTATTCACATCCACTTTGCCAGAAACCTGAATTTGAGCAGTAAGATCACCATCTTCCGCATCAAATGCCGTCACATCAGCTAAGGGATCAAATGCGGCGCCTAATGGCACGACGCGATTATCTAATCCACTAAAGACAGGCTTCACGCTATAAACTTCAATTTTGCGGGCATCAACAGTTTCGTTGTCATCATTATCACTGACGCGATAAGTCAGTACATATTCACCTAAGGTGTTGGTATCAACTTGGCCTTCAATCACAATGCGCGAGGTTAAATCACCATTTTCGGTATCCATAGCAGTCACGCCTGCCATAGGATCAAATGTTGTGGCATGCAGCACGCGCGCATGACCTAAGCCTGTGAATACTGGCTTACCCGCTTCTGGTACTGGCGGCACTTGGCTGTGTACAAATGGGCCATAAGCCTTAATGAAGGACTCATTGTATTCATTACCAGCCGCATCACGCCCCATATCCCAGTTAACAGACCAAGTCATAACACCACGCAGCGGCTGACCTTGGTTTTTCAAGGCTTCAAAAGCGCTGTATAAATGCTGTGGATTTTTAACATAGCCAGTGGCCGCGGCATCGTTGCTGGTTGGGATACCAAACACTAACTTGTCGTGAGGGATCTTATAAAAACTGCGACTGCCGTTAATTAATGAATCCGCAATGTAGTAGATAAACTCTTGCTTGAGTTCATCGTTGTTTTGAGCAACCCAACCTACCCCATCAATCCAGATACCATCGCCACCTTGGTTATAAAACTGCGGGTTGATCCAGTCGTAGTAGCCTTCTAAACGCTCTAAATAAGGAACGTATTTGCCACCCGTTGTCAGGTATGGGAATTCTGGAGCCATGGTAATTAAGAAGTTTTTACCTTGAGCGCGGTAGTGCTCTTTCACCATGATTAACGCCGCTGGGATAACCGTCTGGTTATCAGCAGCAGTCACCGCGGCTTGCTCTAAATCTATATCTAAACCATCAAAACCGTAGATATCGGTAAGACGAATCAGTTCATCAGCAAAGGCTTGTTCATCACCGATTTTTAATTCGATATGGGCATCGGCGCCACCTAAGGCTAATAATACGGCGCGGCCTTGACGGTTTAATTCGGCAATTTCAGCAATAAATTCTGCTTCTGATAAACCCACTTGCGGGTCTAAACGAAAGGTAGGAATACGACCTTCAGCTGTGTCATAGACCTTCATAAAAGAGATGTCGACGACGTTATACATAGGGTTAACGTCGCTTAGTTTAACGCATGGCGCTACGCCACCTTTGTAACCGCTGCCATCACACCAGTTATGCCAGTAGCCTACGACGACACCGGCTTCAGGGTTTACCATTTGCGCCTGTAGCGGCTGAGCTAGCCCAGTCAGAGCCAAGACTAACGCACTCAGTGTTAATTTCTTTATCATCATTATTTCCCGTTTCAAATAGAAACAGGTAACGCGAGTTTTTGCACTCGAACACTACCTGTGGAAGCCCCGCTATCTTATGGTTTCACCACTTAGACCGGAGGTTTTGCGTCATGCGCTTTCACGCATTTTGCCTTTATCGCAAGCAGCTTCATGACAAGATGAATCAGCCTTTACAATAACTTGAGCCGCAACAAGCTTGGCTCTAAGTAGTTATGATTGTCACCTTTAATCTTAAAATAAGCTTAAAACCATGCTTAAATATGATTAATAGCATAATTCGCACTCAAATCATTTACTTATAAAAGCAAATAACCCACATCTACCGAACCTTTCGCTCGCTAACTTCATGCTAAAACAACAACTAATCGCCACTATCTACTGGTTTAGGCCGACTAACGCTTAAGCGCTAACCATGCTTGAATATTGAAATAAATTTAGGCTTTAAAACACTCAATCCACTGAAGCAGATTGAGTCGCCATCCCACAACTGATAATGTTTATTAAGATGTTATAAACGTAAACATTATCGCCATCAATCATTATCACCTATGGTGTATATTCAATCACACGGATACGCAGATTAAGGATTGCTCGTGACCTCACTCAATCAAAGTGTTTCTCTTGATGGTACCGATGTTGAAAGTAAACGCGCCGAGATTAAGCGCTATTTCAACCATACTTGGCAGCAATATCAGCAGTTATTCGACCTTATCAATACCGATGACGCCTATTTTCTTAAGGCTGAACCGTTACGTCATCCGTTGATTTTTTATTTTGGCCATACCGCCACTTTTTATATCAACAAACTTAAACTGGCTCGCCTCATTGATGAGCGTATCAACCCTGAATTTGAGTCTATGTTTGCCATAGGCGTGGATGAAATGAGCTGGGATGATGTCAACAGTCAGCACTATGCCTGGCCAAGCGTCTGTCAAGTGCGGCGCTATCGCGATGAAGTGAGCGCTTGTGTCAATCAAGTCATAGATAACCTAGCGCTGAGCTTACCTATTACGGCGCAATCGCCGGCTTGGCTCATATTAATGGGCATAGAGCATGAAAGAATTCATCTTGAAACATCGTCTGTCATTATCCGCCAGCTGCCGCTGCATTTAGTGACGCCCTCAAGCAACTGGCATGCTTGCGAGAGCATGGCTCTAGCGCCCAGCAATCAGTTGCTGCATCAAAGCGGTGGCACTATGACGTTAGGCAAAGCCGCTACCGACATGACTTATGGTTGGGATAATGAGTACGGCCAGCAGTCAGTCACAGTGAATGACTTTGAAGCGAGTCGCTATTTAGTTAGCAATCAAGAGTACCTGGCCTTTGTTGAGGCGGGTGGTTATCAAACCTTAAGATGGTGGACCCAAGAAGGTCAGCAGTGGCTAAATTACACCCAAGCGCAGCATCCAAGATTTTGGCGTAAACACCAAGGTCTATGGTGGCAACGCAACCTCACCGAAGAAATCCCTTTGCCCTTAAACTGGCCAGTAGAAGTTAATTACTTAGAAGCCAAGGCCTTTTGCCATTACTTAAGCGAAGTGCAGCAAAGTCAGTTACGCCTTCCGACAGAAGCTGAATGGTATTGTTTACGCCAAAACGTCAGTGGCGATAGCCAAGATTGGCAAGAAATCCCTGCCAACTTAGGTCTGGCACACTTTGCCTCATCTTGCCCTGTCAATCGCTTTGAGCATCAAGGATTTTATGATGTTATCGGTAATGTTTGGCAATGGAGCGAAACCGCCATCAATGGCCTTAACGGCTTTGAAGTGCATCCCATGTATGATGACTTCTCCACCCCAACCTTTGATGGCCGCCATAACCTCATTAAAGGTGGCAGCTGGATTTCAACCGGCAATGAAATGCAGCATGCCAGTCGCTACGCCTTCAGACGGCACTTTTATCAGCATGCAGGCTTTCGCTATGTGCGCTCAGCGCAAGCATTACCCAGCAATGAGCCAGTGAATATTTACGAAACCGATGAGCTTATTTCCCAGTACTTAGAATTCCATTATGGTGATAGCCACTTTGGTGTGGCCAATTTCTGCGTCAATGCAGTGGCAAGTGTTATGGCTGAAATTGAACCAAACCGCACTCTTAAGGCGCTGGATATTGGCTGCTCTGTGGGGCGCGCTAGTTTTGAACTGGCTAAGCATTATCAGCAAGTGGACGCTATCGATTTTTCGGCGCGCTTTATTTCTCAAGCCATAGATTTATGTGAGCAAGGACAAAAGCGCTGGACTATTACCACTGAAGGCGAGCTGCAAGAATTTAAGAGCGTAAGTCTAACGCAGCTAAACTACCAAGACTTAGCCGCTAACATACATTTTCAGCAAGGGGATGCTTGTAATCTCAAGCCTAGGTTGAGTGGCTATGATCTTATTTATGCTGCCAACTTAATTGATAGATTAACCGACCCCCATAAGTTTTTGGCAGATATGCCTGCAAGGCTTAATAGTCGCGGCTATTTAGTGATCTTATCCCCCTACACTTGGCTGGAGCAGTACACAAATAAAGCCAATTGGCTCGGCGGCTTTAAGCGCGATGCGGAGAACTTTACTAGCTTAGATGGGCTTAATGAGGCGCTGCATCAAGACTTTGAACTGTGCGCCGTGAAGGACATTCCCTTTGTCATTCGCGAAACTAAACGCAAATTCCAACACAGCATTTCGCAGTTATCGATTTGGCGTAAACGCCAGTAAAGAGCATACGCCAGATAGCATAAGGCCCGCATAATGCGGGCCTTATCTTTGACTCTATTATTACAGACCGTAGGTGTAGCTGGCTTGTAATCCTAATGGAATACCAAGACCCCAATAGGCAAGTAAGAACAAGGTCCAACCCACTAAGAAGGCCACCGAATACGGCAGCATCATAGCAATCAAGGTACCTATCCCTGTGTCCTTAACGTACTTCTGGCAATACACCACCACTAACGGGAAGTAAGGCATTAACGGCGTAATGATGTTAGAGCTTGAATCACCAATACGGTAAGCGGCTTGGGTTAAATCGGGTGAAATGTTCAGCTGCATCAACATAGGCACAAAGATAGGCCCTAATAATCCCCACTTGGCAGAGCTTGAACCCACAAACAAGTTAACAAAGGCTGTCAGGAAGATGATGCCGACGATAGTCACTGAACTTGGCAAGGCTAATGCTTTTAATACTTCAGCGCCTTCAATGGCCAGCAAAGCCCCCAAGTTAGACTTAGTAAACGCCGCCACAAACATGGCGCAGAAGAATGCCATGACTATGTAGTAAGCCATGCCACCCATAGACTTGCTCATGGCAGCAATCATGTCGCGTGAGCTAGTGAAAGTGCCAACCATGAAGCCATAAATGGCGCCAGGGATCCAGAACAGTAAGAAGATAAGCGGCACGATAGATTGCATTAATGGCGCTTTAAAATCTGTCAGCTCACCGTTAGCGGCGCGCATGGCAGAATCCGCTGGAGCGCTCGCTAAATACAACAGCACTAAACCTAAGACCATCACCATAGAGGCAACATTAAAGGCGCGTTTCTCTTTCGGGCCCACTTCATCAAATGAAGGTAAACCGCTGGTATCGCCGTCAACCTTAGTCTTTTGCAGTCTAGGCTCAATAATCTTGTCGGTAATGTACCAACCTAACAGCACGATAAATAAGCTCGATGCTGAGGTGAAGAACCAGTTATTGAGTGGATTGACTGAAATGGCAGGGTCGATAATTTGCGCCGCGCTCTGGGTGAAACTTTGTAATAACGGATCTAATCCCGATGGCACAAAGTTAGCGCCAAAGCCGCCGCTCACGCCAGCAAAAGCTGCCGCAATACCCGCTAACGGATGACGACCCACAGCAAAGAAAATAACCCCAGCTAATGGGATTACTAACACGTAGCCCGCATCAGTTGCGGTATGGCTAACTATAGAGATTAAAATAATCGATGGGGTTAAGTACTTAGCTGGCGTGACTTTCAACATCAATTTCAATGCTGTATTAATAAAGCCAGAATGCTCAGCCACACCGACACCTAACATGGCCACTAACACTACGCCAAGCGGCGCAAAGCTAGTAAAGGTGGTCACCATAGAGGATAAAAATCCCACAATGGCAGAACCTGTCAGCAAGTTATTGACTTCTAACGGTACACCGGTGCGAGGATCTATGGTCGCAAAGTCCATCTGCGCAAAAATGGCAGATAATCCCCAAATTAATAACATCCCCAGTAAAAAGATTACCGCAGGATCGGGGAGTTTATTCCCCACTCGTTCAATGCTATTTAGCATTCGGCTTAGTATGCCGTTCGATTCTTGACTCTCGCCTGACGTCGCCATCTTGATCTCCTCTAATTTTTTTTAGGCTGCTACCTTAGAGACAAAGCTCGTGAGATACAAGCTTACAAGCCTGGGAACGTAGCCAAAGTCGATAACCTTAGCCATATTTGGCGGTTACTTAGCTGAAACATTGTCTACCTATGGACGAGCTGCTGCAAAATCCATCAAACAACTAGGCACATTCGCCCAAAATGAGTAACCTTAAGCAACACAGTTTAAGGATGCTAACTATGTCTGCACAATACCGCGTTTCCTCTCTTACCGCTGTAGTGATAGCGCTACTCCTTGCAAGTTCAACGGCCGATGCTAAAGTGTATCGCTGGGTTGATGCCAAAGGAGGCGTACATTTTTCCGATGTACCGGTTGAAGGCGCCATAAAAGTTGAGCTTAAGCCTGAAACGAGCAATCAAATCTTACTGCCACCCGCACAAGTCAAAGCGGTAGATTTGACCGCCAGTATTAATTATCAGCTCAGCATTAGCTCACCAAGCAATGAAGAAACCATCCGCGACAATAATGGCAATTTTATTGTGACGCTCACCCTAGCTCAGGAGCGGCCTCGCGGCGCGCTTTACCAATTATTGCTTGATGGCGCGCCTTATAACCAAGGCCAAGCCTCTTCCTCATTTGAGCTAACAGGTGTTAATCGCGGTAGTCATACCCTGCAAGCCTTGTTAGTGACTGGCAATGGCCAGACCTTGGCCCAAAGCGGCGTAATTACTATTTTCATGCATCAAGCGGTTTATCATCCACCGAGACCACAGCCGCGCACTGCTAAGTAGTTACATTTGCGACGCTAAGTGTTAGTAAAAAATGAAGTCATCAATGGAGTCATCAATTGGGCAAGCTAAATCGCCCGCTGCAATTTACCCCTTAGCCTAGTGGCTAGCAGCATAATTAGCCGCGGGCATAAATGTGGCTAGTCATTACATCCCCCGAGCGAAACACAATTTGTACTCAGTTAACTGATTGTCCAATCAAGTTAGCTGCAACCTCGGCTAACCTCATGTTAATTAACCTAACTTTTAGCCAAATTTTTATTGCTACCTAAAAGCGGCAGTAAACTTGCATGCGCCAGAGGCACAAGGGAAATAATTAAGTTGTGAGGCACTGACTCAGGGCATAAAGCGCTAGCCATAAGGGCTGACACGGCAAGGCTTCGCACTTGTCCATTGCACCAAGTTGGTGCATCATAAGCGTTAACCCCTGCTTATCGCCAAGGAAACCGTCTATGACCGCCAAAGATATGCGCCGCTGGGATGATGATAAGCTACTCAATCATATGATGACGGCTGTGATAGTCATAGATAGTCGCTGCCATATTCATTATGCCAATTCGGCCGCAGAGCAATTATTTAGCATTAATCGCCACAAGCTCAGCGAGCTTAGCCTGATGGATCATTGCCAATTACCAGAGGCCTTAAGTGAGCGCTTAGCTGCGGCGGTAGAAAATGGGGTGGGCTTGTATTTCAGTGCTATCACTATCATCACCCAAGAAGGCCATCCCTTTAGCGTTGACTTAACCTTAAGCCCGCTGCCAGATGACACACTTGCGATATTAGAGCTTAAACAAGTAGATCAACAGCGGCGCATTGATCAGCAGCTGAATCAAGAAGCTCAGCAGCAAGCGGCGCAGTTTTTGGTGCGCAACCTTGCCCACGAAATTAAAAATCCCTTAGGCGGTTTACGCGGCGCGGCGCAGTTATTAGAGCGCGAGCTCAGTGACCCACAGTTGCAAGAATTCACCCAAATGATTATTGAGCAAGCCGACCGCCTAAGAAATCTGGTGGACAGGTTACTTGGTCCGCAAAAGCCAAGCTTGCACGCTTACAATAATATTCATTGGGTAACTCAAAAAGTACTGCAACTGATCACTGTCACTTTGCCAAGCAATATTACATTACTGCGCGATTATGACCCCTCTATTCCAGATAGCGTGATGGATGCCGAGCAGTTACAACAAGCCTTGCTCAATCTCATTCAAAACTCGATTCAAGCCATGGGCAAGCAATTTGGCACTATTACTTTGCGCACTCGCACTCAGCATCAAGTGACTCTTGGCAGTCAACGCCACAAATTAGTGATGGAAATTAAAGTGATAGATAATGGCCCCGGGATCCCTGACGCCTTAATGGATACCTTGTTTTATCCTATGGTGAGCGGCAAGGCCGATGGCAATGGCCTTGGGCTTTCTATTGCTCATAACATAGTGCGTCTTCATGGCGGGCGCATCGATTGCCAGTCGGAACCCGGACACACTGAATTTACCTTATTATTGCCACTTCGCAGTCAAGGCCCACAATTGGCGCCGAGCCATTTCGACTCAACTTTAAGCGTAAGCGAGACCCACGATGAATGAACAAGTCTGGATTTTAGATGATGATACTTCGATTCGCTGGGTCTTAGAGCGGGCATTAAAAGGCGCAGGCATTAGCAATGCGAGCTTTAGCGCCGCCGAATCCTTATGGCAGGCACTGACAGATGCTAAGCCGCAGGTCATCATCTCAGATATTCGCATGCCAGGAACCGATGGCTTAACTTTGCTCAGCCGCTTGCAGCAGCATTACCCGCGTATTCCTGTGATTATTATGACAGCGCACTCAGATCTTGATAGTGCAGTGAATGCCTATCAAACCGGCGCCTTTGAATACTTACCTAAGCCTTTTGACATTGATGAAGCCATTAGCTTAGTGGAGCGCGCACTGTCACACGCAAGTGATACTAAGACGCAACCCCTTGAAGCGCCTATTATCGCCCATCAAGAAATCATCGGTGAAGCGCCTGCCATGCAAGAAGTGTTTCGCGCCATCGGCCGCCTCTCGCGTTCATCCATTAGCGTGCTGATTAATGGTCAGTCGGGCACAGGTAAAGAGCTAGTCGCGGGCGCCCTGCATAAACACAGCCCCCGTAAAAATCAGCCATTTATTGCTCTTAATATGGCGGCCATACCTAAAGATTTAATTGAGTCAGAACTCTTTGGCCATGAAAAAGGTGCCTTTACTGGCGCCAGTGCCGTGCGCCATGGCCGCTTTGAACAAGCCAATGGTGGCACCTTGTTTTTGGATGAAATTGGCGATATGCCACTGGATGTGCAAACTCGGCTGCTGCGGGTATTGGCTGATGGTCAATTTTATCGAGTTGGTGGCCATTTACCAGTTTCTGTGGATGTGCGCATTATCGCAGCAACCCATCAAAATTTAGAAAGTCGGGTAGAAGCAGGGCTATTTAGAGAAGATTTATTTCATCGTCTCAATGTTATTCGCGTACATATTCCATCCCTTGCCCAAAGACGGGAAGACATACCGCAATTAGCCACACATTTTTTAGCGGCCGCGGCGCGTGAAATGGGCGTTGAAGGCAAAGTGTTAAGCCAAGGCGCCATTGATACTCTTAAAAGCCTGCCATGGCCGGGTAATGTTAGGCAGCTAGAAAATACCTGCCGCTGGCTCACGGTTATGGCTTCTGGTCAAGAGATTTTAGTGCAAGACTTACCCGCGGAATTATTGCAGCGCCCAGTAAGCACGATGGCGAGCGCGCCTGTAACTAGTAACTGGCAAGCTTTGTTACAGCAAGAAGTACAGCAAAGATTAGCGGCGCAAGAAATTGATATTCTGAATCAACTTGCCCCAGAGTTTGAGCGAATTTTATTGGCCTGCGCCCTTGAGCATACTCAAGGGCACAAGCAAGATGCGGCGCGCTGCTTAGGTTGGGGGCGTAATACCCTCACCCGTAAGCTTAAGGAACTTGATGGTGAGGCATTAACTGTACTGGATCTTGATGGACAATAACTTCAGCAGAATCAAATGCTTTCATTATGCGTTTTTCAGCCGCATCGGCGGCTGAATGCGCCTTAAATAGGCTCTGATTACCATCTAACTCAAGATGCAGCTGAATAAAAGTGGTTTTACCCGATTGCCGAGTGCGCAAGTCGTGCACCCCGAGTACTCGCCCATCTTCAATGGCTAACGCCACGATTTTATCGCGGGTTTCTTGATCTAATTCTTTATCTAACAATAAATTAGCGCTGCGATAGGCAAGACCTATGGCTTGATAGCCAATATAAAAGGCAATCAAAACCGCAAATAAGCCATCGGCCCATAACCAGCCTTGTGTTGCCAGCACTAAGGCAATTAACACTGCGGCATTTAGCAATAAGTCAGATTTGTAATGCAAAGAATCGGCTTCAACCACACAACTTGATGTCATGCTTAAGGCTTTTTTCTGCAGCAGCACTAAGGCGAGTGTCATCACTATAGCAATCACAGACACCCAAATACCCACATCGGCATGTTCAACGGGCTGCGGATCAAACAGGCGTTGACCACCGTGTAAAAACAGTAGTAATGCAGAACCTGCGATAAAGGCCGATTGCGCTAACGAAGCCAAGGGCTCAGCTTTACCATGGCCATATCTATGGTCATTATCAGCAGGCACAATTGCGTAGCGAATGGCTAATAAATTAACGATAGATGCAAGCGCATCCGCGAAGGAATCAGTGAGCGAAGCCAACATACTGGCAGAGCCAGAATATTGCCAAGCGAATAATTTAATAGCAATTAAGGTCAAGGCAGTGGCTACCGACGCGCGGCTGGCAAGCTTGACCCAAAAATCATAAGAAGAACTAGTCATAGTCACGATAGATGCAAAATTTATCGGCTATTGTATACCCAAACTTATCGAAATCACACTGAGTAACTCGCCTAAGCTTACTCAGTGAATCGATTGAAATCATCGGATTTTTTGGCAGGTATCTATGCGCTGTTGCCACTGTTGCTGCTGCTCTGGCGTCAACAGATTGTAAGCTTGATTGCGCACTCTTAAGTTATCAATCGCTCGTGCTTGGCGGGTTTCAGACTGTTTTTCCAATAAGGCTTTGGCGGCAGTTTCATCAAACTGTGGCGCTGTGATGAGGGCGTGCATAGCTTGTCTATTTTCAGCACGAGCCTGCTGGCGTGACTCTTTACCTTCATCAGAGTGAGTCTTTTCCATCAGTTGCTTAAATTGCTGGCGCTGCTCATCACTTAAATCTAAGCCTTTAAACATCTTATGCATGCCTTTAGCACTCATGCCGTCACAGCCATGGCTCTGGTGATGCTGTTGATGATAACGATTTTGGTGCTCGCTTGAGCCTTCACCTGTATCTTTGGCCATGGCCGCTGTTGAAAAATATGCCGTGGCTACCAGTAATAAAATACTTTTAATTTTCATAGGGATTCCTTTTTAGCTTCATCAAATTAACGGGACCCAAACAGTATACCCAGCCCAATGTCAGCCAGTGCTAAGACTAGGTAAAGCTAGGTAAAGATGTCTGTCCAAGATTTTTACTTTCGCGTACATTGAGTGCTAACGCACCAGCACCTTGCGATGCCCCTAATTCCATTGAGTAAAATCGTTACCATGAATTCTCTGTTACTAATTGATGATGATATCGGCTTAAGTGAACTACTAAGCCAATTGTTAGAGCTTGAAGGCTTTCGCTTAGATTTAGCCCATGATGGCGAGCAAGGGCTAGCGCAAGCGCGCCGCCATAATTACGACTTAATCTTGCTTGATGTCATGCTGCCAAAACTCAACGGCTTTGAAGTCCTTAAGGCCATTCGCCAAGACAAACAAACTCCGGTGCTGATGCTGACCGCCAGAGGTGATGAAATTGATAGAGTTGTGGGGCTTGAAATCGGCGCCGATGATTACTTACCCAAGCCTTTTAACGATAGAGAGCTAATTGCAAGAATTCGCGCCATTTTACGCCGCGCCCACAACCCGAGCGCCAAGCAAGCAGAGACTACTCAGCAACTGGGCGATCTGAGCCTTGATCATGCGCGCCAAGAAGCCTTTTGTCATCAGCAACTACTCATGCTCACAAGCACTGAATTTGCACTACTGGCAGAACTGGTTACCCATGCTGGACAACAAGTCAGTAAAGAGCAGCTAAGTGAAGTGGTACTGGGCAAAAAACTCATGCCCTTTGATCGCAGCCTAGATATGCATCTGTCTAACTTACGCAAAAAACTCCCGCCAAGGGAAGATGGCCGCCCGCGAGTGAAAACCTTACGTGGCAAGGGCTACATCTGGATACCTTAATGCTAAATAAAACACCTAACCGACTGTTTATCAAATTATTAGTGGGATTTTGGCTGTGCAGTTCTGTCATTATTGCCGCCGTTGCCTTACTGCCTTTAATGCAGCAAAACTATGATAGACAAGCCATTCCTACCCAGTTGCAGCAATTATTGGCTGAAGCCGCGGCGCAGCTGCAATCTCAGCAAGATTTCGGCCAGCGTAATCCAATGCGAGCGCTCAATAGTTGGCTTAACCGCCATCCCAGATTTAACAATAAACACTTAAAACTGTATCTGCTTGATAGCCAAGACAACCTGCTGAACTCCCACGCTAACACTAAGCTATTACGCCATTTTCAATTAATGGTTGATGATGTCGGCCACCCCATAAGTCATCAGTTTCGCAACGACTTGATGTTTGGTCCCTATAAATTTAGCGTCAAAGGCCAAGTATATAGCCTCTATGGCCGCTTTCCTGAGCATCATCCACGGCCATGGTTTTTATATTTAGCCGAACATAAAGGACTGACTCTCGCACTCGCCATCTTATTATCTGGCCTACTGTGCGGCTTATTAGCTTGGCATTTAGGTAAACCCCTGCGCTTACTTAAGCAAAGCGCCGATGCCATAGCGAGTGGCAATTTAACCACCCGCGTCGATGATGCTATCGCTCATCGCAAAGATGAAATCGGCCAACTCGCGCAAGCCTTTAACTTAATGGGAGACAGTATTGAGGCTATGGTGCTTGCTCAGCAGCGCCTCATTGGCGACATTTCCCATGAACTGCGCACTCCGCTTACTCGCTTACAATTAGCGCTCGCGCTCGCACGCAAACAAGGCTTAGAAGGTAAAGAGTTAGCCCGCATTGCCCATGAAGCCGACCAACTTGAATGCTTGATAGCTGAGCTATTAGAGCTCTCTCGCGTTAAAGCCAATTTGCCTGAGTCGCGTAAATTGTTGGAGCTCAATGAAACCTTAGATCAAGTGTTAGGCGACGCCGAATTTGAAGCCGAACATCAAGGCAAGGTGCTGCATATTCAACTGCCCGCAGAATTAGTGTTTAGCCATTATCCAAGGCCGCTTAGTCGCGCCATTGAAAACTTACTGCGTAACGCCATTCGCTACGCCAAGCTCAATATTTGGATTTCAGCTGAAGTGCAAAATAACCGCCTGCACATTAGCATTCTCGATGATGGCCTGGGGGTTGATGCTGAGTCGTTACCGCATTTATTTAAACCTTTCTACCGACCTGATAGCGCTCGCCAACGCGACAGCGGCGGCTGGGGACTTGGCATGGCAATAGCAGCAGCGGCCATTGCCGCCCATGATGGTGATATTGGCGCGTATCAACAAGCACCCAACGGTTTACTACTAAAGATAAGCTTGCCCTTGTGATACTGGTCTGCTTGAGCGAACTGAGTATAATGACGGCCTGTTTGATGATTCACTTTAACTAAAGCGGCCGTCTATGCTCCATATTGCTTTGTATGAACCTGAAATTGCACCGAATACGGGCAATATTATGCGCTTGTGTGCCAACAATGGCTGCAAGTTACACCTGATTGAACCGTTAGGGTTTGATTTAGAAGAAAAGAAGTTACGCCGTGCGGGCTTAGATTATCGTGATATGGTCAATGTGGTGCGCCACCCTAACTTTGACGCTTTTCTGGAAACAGTTAAGGGGCAGCGAATTTTAGCCTGCACCACTAAAGGCAGTCGCCCCCACAGTGAACTTAGCTATTGCGACGGTGATGTGTTGCTCTTTGGCCCTGAAACCCGCGGTTTACCTATGAGCATCATTGAAAGCATTAGTGCCGATTTACGCTTACGCATTCCTATGCTGCCAGAAAGCCGCAGCCTTAATTTGTCAAACTCGGTTGCTATTATTAGCTACGAAGCGCTGAGACAATTAGGTTATCCAGGCTGCTAAATTCTTTATAGTTAAATACTGCTGTGTGCCTAAGTCCTAAACCTTAGGCACAAGATCGACACTTAAAAATACTTGATAGGTTTCAGAGTCATCATCTAGGTACTGTAATTGCTGTTGCCATTGCCAGCCCACAGCTAAGGGCTCAAAAATCAGCTTAAGCAATGCTTCCCTGCCATTGACTTCTGTCAGCCCTAAAAACGAAAACCCATCGCCATAATCATAAAGACTCACATCAATCTGTCGGAACTTGCCATGGTTATCGCGTTGCATCAATTGAATACGATCAGGAAGCTGCACAAACCACCAGCTTGAGGTCGCAGCATCCGTTTCTAAGGTCGTCATCAGCATCAATTGCTTGCCATCATGACTACAAATGGCTTCAACTTGAGCAGCAAGGTAGCGCCGCGCCGTACTTGCCGCAGGCCCTACCCATTGTCCAGCAATCACACCACACACATCAGCAAAAGTGGCTTGCTCCTTAGCAACAGCAAGGCTGTTGCTACTTAGGCAAGCGCATACCAGCATGCACCTAAAATAATTCAATATCATCTTTGGGAATATGTTGATCATCTTTATAGGCGGCTATCGCGACTGCCAATGGCGCACCTTGAAGGACGAGGTCGAACATTTTTCTTTCACAATCAAGAGTATAGTTGAGTTTAATTTCGGCTTGAACGTCTTCCCAGCAAGCTCGGCTAAGGCGCTTTTCAGGATCCCGCAACACACGCTCGGTCAGCTCAAGGCCATGGATAACGTGTACCAGACGTTGGGACAGGCGATCGTAAAATTGAAATGCCATTATGCCTTGATCTATCTGGGCTTCGAGCACTTGGCCATGGGTTTTTACAGTTTGCGGGGCGCTAGGACTATTTTCTAAAAAAGCATTCATCTGTCTTAAGTGAGCTGCCATTAAGGTGAAATATTCACCAAGTCCAGTCACATTATGGTCGCCATCAGATAGGGTGAGTTCGATTTGCGCCATAGAAACGAGGATCATTTTCACGGTTTCATGCACATGCAACCAATTCACTAGGGTACATAATTCCTCTTTGCCCTCAAGATCCATCCCGAGTTCAGCGTGTTCCTGATGTTTATTCATAGCCATAAGTATCATCCCTGTTACTCGATTAAAACTAACTGCCACTTTTGTAATAACAATAAGTGTAGAACAGCATCTAGATAAACGCGGGATAAGCCAATAAAAAACCCACAGCTAAAGGTTAATGCCACTCGCTTAAGAGCGAGTGGCATTTTTACTTGGATATTTCACTGTTTTCTTTAGCACCACACGCGGGTAGCTGGGCCGCTTCCTCTTTGGGGGTAAAATCAACCTTTTGCCATTTTCCCTCAGTCGTTTTAAGTGCTGTGGGATCGCTCCCGGACTCCCTCTGTCACTCCAACCAAACTCATCCTGTATTAAAAACAGAGCATTAATGAAACTTATCCTCTGTGGCTCAACTTTATGCTGCACTGCCATTGCGGCCATCTCTAGCCGAACAATATTGTAGGTCGTTAAGATCCCCCATAATTCTTGATACACCCCATCCTTCTTCTTACTGCGCAGGACAGGTTTATTTTCCAGTTGATATTGCTTTAGCTCACCATAACCCCTCTCTATCTCCCATCGCTGCCAATACACCTTGAGTAAATCGTTCACTGGATAGCTGTTGGGGCATAGGCAGGACGTGATAAACCCTTTGATATCACCTTTGGGTGACGGAATAAGGATAAGGCGGGCTTGCCAGCTCTCCCCCAGATAAGGCGCTTGCTGTTTAGCTTGGGGTGATACCGGCATCTCAACCAGATGGTCATACTCTGAGAATGACTCGATAATTTGATAGCGGGTCTTAGACTTTATCGGGGTTAACCAATGGGTGTTTGCACCGCTTCCTTGCCAGCTGATGAGCAATTCGGCAGACATAAACCCACGGTCAAACAACGTGAGCGAATTCTCGGGAGCTGAGCCAACCAATTGCTGTGCATAGTGAATTTCACTGTGGGTAACAGGCCCGAAAGCCGCATCAGAAAGTAAGTGGCTACGAGTAGACATTAAGGTGACCGCCAGCACAGAGGGAAAAGAAGCCGTGCTTTGTGCAAAGCCAAAGTGATGGTTTTCTTCAGTGTTATGCGTCTTAAAATACGTCCCATCAACACTGAGCAATTTCAATCCCGCTATCTCATCAAATTCGCACTGTGTTTCCCACTGTGCAGCGGTTGTTTTGAACAGATAACGCATGGGCTCTGAACCCAACTTTTCTTTGGCTTTGATGATACTACTGGTCGCCAGTGGCGGGAGCTCCCCCTTGGAGTCGGGAAATGCCAGTGAGAGCGTATCACAGACTTGCTGAATCGAGCGGTTACGCATCAAACCAATGCCTAGAACCAACCAAACAGCTTGCTCTGCAGGGAAACGGCGGGTTCGAAGCGAGGCCCTGCCAGTTTGTTGCACAGCCTCAGCCACCCAATCCATGGGAACATGTTTGGCGAATACATCAATATCTTGCGCTTGGAAAAATTCAGCGGTAACGAGTAGCTCTTTAGAAAATTCAGACATAAAAAAATCAGCTGCAACTTAGGTTGCGGCTGATTATGAAGCCCTTGAAAGATCGTTCAACTACTTAAAACGATCGGCATTACAGCTAAAGGTGGGTTTTTTCGATAAATTTCGACGATTAATTAATGACTAAAGCCAACATCATCAATGCTGATACGTTTAACTTTACCATATTTGGCTGCCATAGCTTCTATTTCATCAGCCTTGCCTATTAATACCAGTTGCAAGTGTTGCTGCGGGAAATAGCGTTTTATTAGACTCGCGGCCTCTGCTAAATCAAGGTTATTTACCTGCGCCTCAAAGTTATTGATAAAAGAATCATCAACCCCATAAAGGTACATAGTGCTCATGAGATTGGCGAGCTGGCCACTGGTTTCATACTCCGGCGGAAATTGGCCTTTTACATAAGACTTAGCAGAATCTAAGGTGGCTTGATCTAGCCCTTGCTGCCACAACTTGGCATAAGTAGCTAAAGCTAAGTCTATGGCTTGCTCTGTGCTGGCGGTTTTAGTAAAGGTGCTGATACTAAATAAGCCACTATCCCGATAAGGGCTAAAACCTGAGCGCGCACCATAAGTGAGACCGCTGTTGACCCGCAGCTCATCATTAAGCCAAGAGGTAAAACGCCCGCCCAAAATGGTATTAATAACTTGCAGTGATACGTAGTCAGGATTATTACGGCTGATACCTAAGCCGCCAATCATAAAGGTAGTTTCAATGGCATCAGCTTTATCCACCACTAAAACTCGCGCCTGAGTTAGTGCGGCGGGTGCTGCGACAAGGCTTACATTCGCATTAGCGCTGACATTGCTGCTCACATTAGTGCTCCCTCCTTGCCAATCAGCAAACAAGCCTGTGAGATAGTCCTTCATAGTGGTGAGGTCAAAATCGCCAGCCACTATGATGGCGGCGTTATTGGGCTGATAATACTGCTGGTGAAATTGCTGCACCGCCTCTGTAGTCATAGGTTGCAATGATTGCTCATCACCATCAGTTGCATTGCCATAAGGATGCGAGCCAAACACTTGCGCGCGAAAGTAATCATGAATCACGGCGCGCGGGCTTTCTTTAGCTTGAGTCAGGGCGGCGATTTGCTGCTGCTTGAGCTTAGTAAACTCAGCGCTATCAAAGCTTGGAGTGATTAATATCGCCTTAAGTAAAGGCAATATTTTTATGGCATCGTTAGCCATAAAATCCATAGTGACTACACTGCCTTCTGCACTAGAGTAAGAGGCGACACTCGCGCCAAGGGAATCCACAAAGAGCTCAGATTCGGCCTTACTTTTGAGGCTATTACCCAGTAGCAGGCTTGCAGCCGTCATAGACGCAAGGCCTGCTTGGGTGTCATTAACACTTCCAGAGCGCACCACGGCATTAACAGTAATCAGGGGCACTTCGGTTTGCGGCATTAACATTAAGGTTAACCCGTTAGCCAGAGTCACGGTTTCATAGCTTGGCATCACAAAGGCAGGTGAGCTTGCCGTTGCCGCCTTAGATAATTGAGGTACTGATTGACAGGCCGTTAAGCCAATAACCATAGTGAATGAGGCTGCCATCAAGCGCGCCACTAAGCCAAATCTGATGTTGCTCATTGATCTTGCTCCTCATTTGCTGCCAACACGCCGACGGTGCGATTCGCGCGGGTAAAATACTTAGCGGCGACTCTTTGTATATCTTCGGGGGTGACCTTGTTATAAGCCGCTGGCGCTTCAAATAACTGGTTGTAACTGCCAAAATACAACTCATAGGTACCTATGGTATTGGCCTTACCATTGATGGTTTCCATGTTGCGATAAAAACCCATTAGCCGTAAGTTTTTTACCTTATCTAACTCTTGCTGCGTCACGCCTTGATTCACCACGCTTGCAACCTCAGCCAACATGGCTTGCTCTAGCTTAGGTGCCGTCACCTCTGGCGCAGCTACGCCATAAAAATAGAATAAATTAGGATCAAAACTTTCAGGCATATAGGTTTCTGCCGACAAAGCGACTTGCTTATCCACTAACGCCTGATGCAAACGCTAGCTATTGCCTTCCCCTAAAATGGCGGCCAATAAATTCAACGCGTAATAATCTTCAGATTGAGTCGCTGGAATATGATACGCCAGCATCACATTGGGAGTACTCACAGAAGCCTTGTGCACAAACACGCGGCGCTCACCGGTTTGCACTGGCTCTATGGTTTTTATCGCGCGAGGCGGCGCCTGCGCGGGTATGGGGGCTAAGTATTTTTCGGCAAGGGCTTTGACTTCAGCAAGCTTTACATCGCCTGCTATCACCATCACAGCATTATTGGGCGCGTAGTAAGTTTTATGATATTGGCGTAAATCATCTATGGTCCAAGCCTGAATATCTGATTCATGGCCGATAACAGGCCAAGAATAAGGATGAGCATTAAAGGCCACAGATTTAAGCTCTTCATGCAGCACTCTAAAGTTAGAATTTTCAAGCCCAGTGGTGCGCTCAGAGGTGACTACGCCGCGCTCACTTTCGACCATAGCCGCAGAAATATCTAAGTGAGCTATGCGGTCGGCCTCTAAATCAAATATGGTTTCTAAGGCTGATGCAGGAAACCAGTTGGTATAAACCGTTATATCTTCAGTGGTATAAGCATTATTAGCGCCGCCTGCGGCCTCCATAGTACGGTCAAACATTTTTGGACCATACTTTTTGGCGCCATTGAACATCATATGTTCAAAGAAGTGAGAAATGCCTGTAATGCCTGGCGCTTCATTGCGCGAGCCCACTTTCCAGAAAATATACATGTTAGCGTTTGGAATCGAACTGTCTTCCAACACCATGATTTTCATGCCGTTTGCTAACGTAAAACTGTTAATGTCCGCGCTCGTCGTGGCGCGCGCTGGCGTCCATGCTTGCACCATAATTAACGCTAATCCAATCCATAGGAGCTTCATCAGCACACCTCACCAAAGTCTTGTTAAGTCAGCCCGCAACATCTGACAACTAGTGGAGCCATTATTCAGCCACCAATTAAAGACAAATACTTAAGAGACGCAAGCAAAATTGCAACATAAACGCAACCTTAGCCAAAGACCGAGGTTTGATTAGCAAAAATAGTGGCCGCTGAATGCTTTAATCTAGCGCTAAGGGGATAACTTTATATGCCACCAATAATTGGTGGAGGAATAGCTAGCGCGCCTTGGTTAAAAACACCACATCATTATCAATCAATTCCAGTTGCCAGCCATAATGCTTGGCAAGCCAGCCAAAGCTAGCGTCACTGTAGAAATTAATATGGGTGAGATCGTTTTTATAGTGCCAGCGACTAAAGGCATCGGCACTAGTCACCTGCTTAGTCATCACAGCTAATACGCCGCCCGCCTTTAACATGGTATTGAGTTGCGCTAATAATTGCGCGGCATCGGCAATATGTTCAATCACTTCCGTCAAAGTAATAAAGTCATACTGCTGATGCAGCAGCGCGCCATGGTTATGGTAATAGAGATCGTAATTGGCTATCGCCACTCCATTTTCTCTTGCCATCTGGCTTAATACCGCGCCTTCTCCGCAACCAAAATCTAGCCCTTGTAAGCGAGTAATATCCGCATGAGTGCCTTGTAGCCGCGCTAATAGTGGCGCCCAAGTGCGGCTTAAAAAGCGTCGGTAACCAGCATCAGCACTCGAGTTATCATGCTTGTCGTACTCAGCTTTCTCGGCGCTTGGGGATAAATGAAAAGATGCAGGAACTGAAACGAGTTCACACTCCTGACAGCAAACATAGCGCCGCCGCGCATCTTGGCAAAAAAGAGTTAAGTGCTGCCCGCCGCATAAGGGGCATAACATTGGATGAGTCACATGAGGCTCGCTCAAGAAATAATGGCGCTCTTTATAGCATTTTTTAGCTTAAATTGGATGGGCTAAGGAATAGGCTTAAGCACAGGGGTAAGAGTGCTAGATTGAGTGGCCGCAGCTTTTGCCTCTTTTAGCGCTCGCTCTTCATCACTTTGTAAGGCGCCTTGGGCTTTTTTTAATTGCTCAGCTTCCCAAGTGGGACGCGCTTCATCAGCCTTGGATGTTAATTGGCGCTCATTGCTGGCCGCAGTTTTAGCTTTTTGTAATTGCTCCGCTTCCCAATTAGGCTTGATGTCATTGGCCGAAGTTAGGGGCTGATGATTTGAGGTCAGTGACTTATTAGCGGGAACCAACAGCACTTTATGAGGCTTGCTACTTGTTGTTGGCGGCACGTTTTGCGCGCCAGCACTCACATTAACACTTAAAAGCATAGCGGCCATCATCCATCCTTGGTGTTTCATTGCTAGTCCTTATTGTCTTAAGTGCTTAAGTGCTGACTTGATTAAATACTTAGTGGCTTTAGTGCTCAGTATTTAGTGTTAGCTTAGCTTGCTGGCTTTGTTGCCAAAACTCCACAAAGTCTTTGGCGGCCACAGGCTTAGCAAACAAATAACCTTGTTGCAAACATACGCCGCGACTTAATAGTGCCTGAGATTGAGCAAGGGTTTCAACCCCTTCGGCAATCACTCCCATATTTAAGCTTTTGGCCATTCCTACATAAGCATCTAACACTTGAGTACGGTTTTCTTCTTCCACTAAGGTATCAATAAATAGCTTATCAATTTTCATGATATTAAATGGCAGTTGCTGCACATATTGGCCGCCGCCATAACCAGTTCCTGCATCATCAAGCTCAATCAAGCAGCCTAATTCCTGCAACTGTTTAAGATTGGCTGACGCAACAGTCATGTCTTGAATAGGAGAACGCTCAGTGATTTCTAGCGCCAAATGATAAGCGGGATAGCCGAACTCACTTAATTGCGCTAATAAATTGCTAAATTTAGCCGTTTCAATTTGCGCTGCGATTAAGTTGATCCCACAGCGAAATTCTGGATTAGCGTTAAGCACTACTGCTAAATCTTGAGGAATATCATTCAAGATTTTGGTGGTGACCTGATAAACCATATCACTTTGTTCTAGTTCATTGATAAAGATAGCAGGCGATAATATTTCACCACTTGGCAGGATCCAGCGGATCAAGGCTTCTGCACCAACGATTTCACCGGTTCTAGCATTCATTATCGGCTGATAGAAGGGCTGCAACTGCCCATTATCAATAGCTTTTGCCAATCTAAAATGAATACTCTTATGCAATTCTTTGCGAAGACGGTATGAATGGAACATCAATAAGATAAAAGTCGACAATAACAACAAAAACGGTAAAAAATAGGTTTTAGATAAACTAAATACTCGCCAAAGACCAATCACTGACGTGACTTCAATGGGATATTTATCGCTTTTAATCTGGATAGATTTAATGCCATCACCATCAAGACTACCTATATCTAAGATAAGCTCATTATCGCCAAGATGAATATAAATCCGCCTGTCACTATGGCGCTCAGGCTCAAAGAATGAATAATGACTCAATAAAGAAATTCGGCGAATATTAACCTGCCGACCTTGATGCCACATATATAAATCTTGGTAAGATTGCCCGGGCAAATATGAGCTAGTTAGCTTGGTATTTTCCAATGCGGGAATTTCCCAAAGTTTAGGCTTAGTGTTAATACTGAGATCAAAGCTAACTTGCCCCATCACGCTACAAAACTCAAAGGGTGGGCTTGATAATGAGCGCACAAAAAACAGATTTGCATAGATAGAGTTAAACATGTGCTCTTTTAGCACTTCTTGCCCTTTTTCATCGCATTGCTCAAAACTGAGTGCATCCATCACCCTAAGATCTTGATATGCGGTGTCTAACTGATTCTCCACCGACAGAATGAAATCATCGAGATCATCACTAACTTCCATCTCAATCAGCCAATAACTAAAACCAAAAGAGAGTAACGCGGCCGCTAACAAAAGCGCGAACACCTCTAAGCAGGTTTTCCATGATTCAGTAAAATTTTGCAATGAGCGCCATTCTCGCTTTAAAAATTAACAGTTATCCATTAACTAGTAAGAGGAATAAGTCCATTTAACATTGTGACAACCAGATTCTATCTGACGAATGCGACATACCCTTAAAAATCAACAAAAAATAATAGTCATAGCGGCTAAAATAAGCTTTAATTTTTAAAGAAATAATCTTTATATTTAATCAAAACTTTCTACAAAATATTCACAACCGTAATGGATGTAGACGTTCATTGAGATTTTATCATTCATTGGCGGATTTAATAAGAAGATTTAATACTCAAAGATTAGTACATAGGGAAATACTCGACTAATCACCCGCGCTAATAAGGAACATTTAGGGAGACTCTTATTCCATGAGTCCTTGGCAACAGATACTCGCTCAACTTTCATCGAAAGCACTCACGCCTCTTGCCAATGAGAACGCCGCGCTGGCGCTCTTATGTAAAGGTAAGATTTTAGGGTGCTCAGCCACTTTCGCTGACGCCCTGGCTGTCAGCCCCGATGAAATCAACGGCATAAATATTTCACAATTGTCTGCGCGCTTACAATCCAATGGTCAACAGAGCATAGAATGCTTGTCATTATGGAGCCCTAAGCGCGATCACCACTTCCAGTGGCTATTTGTTGATGGCAATAACAATGAAAAATTAATGGCTTGCCAATTAAGAGCCACTAGTTATCACCATCAAGACTGTCATTTACTGGCGATTCGACTATTAGAGCGACGCTTACAAGAGCGTAGCCAGCAATCAGCAGACACGACTTTTAGTGATATTCCGCGAGAAATACTCGATGCATCGCTTGGCCATAGCGCCGAGGCTGTGTATATCACAGATGCCGCTGGCACCATCATAGCGGCCAATAATGCTATGTTTAGGATCAGCGGTTATAGCCAACAACAACTGATAGGTATAGCGCAGCAAACGCTGTTTCTTGAAGGCCAGAACCAATTAATGCAAATGGGCATGGCTTGGCAAGGCGAAGTCATGAAAACTAAGGCCGATGGTAGCCGCTTCCCGGCATGGCTAAGTCAACGCTGGCTCAAATCCAATGCTGGCGATAGCTACTGCGTCAATATTTTCTCGGATATCACCGACAAAAAAGCGTTGCAACATCACCTTACTTATCAAGCCACCCATGACAGCTTAACTGGGCTTGCCAATCGCAGGCAGCTTAAGCTGTCACTGCAAGATGCGCTTGCCAAAATTGACAGAGCCAAGTCCGGCATGGGCGCGTTAATGTTTTTAGATCTCAATGGTTTTAAAAATATTAATGACTGTTTTGGTCATGCCATGGGCGATATGGTACTGCAACTTGTTGCCGCGCGATTAGAAGCCGGCTGCCCAGTGGATAATCTATGCTGCCGTTTAGGCGGCGATGAATTTACCTTACTCATCAACCAATGCGATAGTCGTGAGCAAGTGGCTAAGTTAGCGCGCCAAGTGCTGAGTCTGTTTGATACCCCATTTGAATTAGAAGGTCAGAAGTTTTATCTCGGTACTAGCATAGGCATCACTTTATTCCCTGAGCATGGCGAGCAAGCAACGCAATTAATTAGCCGCGCCGATACCGCTATGTATAGCGCCAAAAAGAGTCTCGATCATATCGTCTTCTACAGCCAAGAACTGCAACTGATGGCGGAGCAAAAAGTCACCTTTTTGAATGCCTTAAGGCACGCCTTAAGCCTTAATCAATTTATGCTCTACTATCAAGCCATCATAGCCAATGACACCGGCGAATTAATGGCGGCCGAAGCCTTATTACGTTGGCAAATAGATAAAGACCATGTGATTGAGGCGATAGATTTTATTCAGCAATTAGAGGAATCTGGCCTAATTATCAGCGTGGGCAATTGGGTATTATCGCAAGCCTGTCAGCAAGCCGCGCAGTGGCGTAAACAGTATCAGCGCGGCGTGCGTATTAGCGTTAATGTCTCACCGCTACAGTTAGAGCACCCAGATTTTATTGAGCATGTCGACAATGCGCTCGCGCGAGCTAAATTGCCGCCCAATTTATTAAGCATTGAAATCACCGAAAGCGCCCTAATCAGACGACCTGAAGCCGTCAAAGCAACTTTAATGGCACTGAAGCGTAAAGGCGTGGGGATTGCCATTGATGACTTTGGTAGCGGCCTATCATCTCTTAGCCGCTTAAGCAGTTTACCGATTGATAGTATTAAAATTGATGCTGATTTTACCCAACAAATCGACACAGAAACTGGGATGAAATTCTATCAAGCTATGGTATTTCTGACTAAAGCGCTCGATCTTAATTTCGTGGCCGAAGGCATAGAAACTGAAAGCCAATGGCAGCAATTTAAAACTATGGGTCACGGATTTGGCCAAGGATTTCTGTTCAATCATCCCTGCCCTGCCACTGAGTTTACACAGAAGTATTTGGACTAATGAGTCAATTAGCATTGGGATTAGGAGTTAGAACTCTTGGTATCTGGCTTGGACTGCCGCTGGCATTGCGGCAATCTGGCGCGCCACCATAGCATCAAAGGCCGCTAACATAGGGCTGATATCTAACTCGTTTTCAAGCGCGGCTAGACTATAAGCCGCCGCTTCTAAGCTTGAGAGACTATCGCTACGTTTAGCCTTACGAATACGATAACGCCCTTGGTAATCATCCCCTAAATGCACAGCTTGATACTCTTGTAGCCAAGGGTTGAGCTTAAGTATCTTCAAAGCCTTACGCCAAGTGCCATCAATCAACAACAAAGTGGTATGGGCAGGATTTTCGATCGCCACAGTTTCAATGGCCACACTCGACTCACTGGGGTAAGCCACTAATACTTGAGTGGATGTTTGCGTTAGGCGCTGCCGCAAACAGTCAAAATCTTCAGGCAACTCACCCACATGCACTTCGCACTGAGGCAACACTTGCTTTAACAGACGCACACTATTTTTAGCATGCTGCACTTCTGAAGGGTGCTGCAGCACGACTAATTGCACCTGGCTTTGCATCACGTTAATACTGGCGCACAGACACGCGCTTTGCGGATACTCGCAATCAAGGCAATAACGACGTTTAGACATGTCACTCACAGTGGGAAAATTAAGCGCGCTAGTCTACGTCAAACTGCCGCAGAGGTTAAGAGTGCGTCAGCATTAGATGCGCATAAGTTTTGGCAGCAACAGCCAACGGCTAAATTGCCAATTCACACCATTTAAGCATAAAAAGATAAGCATAAAAAAAGCCCAGTAACTGGGCTTTAAATTATCAAGTCACAAATCAAGCTCTAACGCTCAGCAGCAGTTTCAAGCTCAGCGTCTAATTCAGCTTCAGGCTCGCGGTGCCAATGACCAAAGCGATTCATCAACATAATGCCAATAAATGCCGCCGATAAACCGCCCATCACAGTGGCAACCGCTACTGGCGCCTCCAGTGAGGTTTGCTGAATAATGCCAGCCACAATTGATGCGCCACTCATTTGAATAAAGCCCAGCATAGCGGTCGCCGTACCAGCGCGCTCACCAAAAGGCGCAAGCGCCATTGATGTTGCAGGCCCAAGCAATAAGGCAAAACCGCTACATAACAGCATCATAGGTAGCATATAGCTCAAAGCGCCCGCCATGCCTTGCGCGGGAATAAGCTGATGCAATACCAAAAGCAATAACGCCGCTAACAGCATTAATCCCTGCGCCACTATCACAGTCATGCGATTCCCTAAGCGCTTAATCACTAACGGCGCCGCAAAACAGGCAATCACATTGACTATGGCATTAAGGCCAAACAAGCCACTAAAGCCTAATTCCGAAATACCTAAGTGATGAATCAACCATACTGGCGAGTAAGAGACATAACACAAGATAGCGCCCATGCCTGACATACATGTCAGCGCATAAAACATAAAATGGCTGTTGCTGAGCACTGGCTGATAACGATTCCAGCGATATAAGGGGCCAGTGCTAATGGTATGCTCAGGGCGAGTTTCTTTAAAACGCAGCGCAACCACACTTAACATGATTAAGCCGTAAACCGCCATAAACATAAAGGTTGAGCGCCAGCCAAACTGCAAGGCTAACAAGCCGCCTAAGGTCGGGGCTAAGGCTGGGATCACGCAAATTGCGCCATTTAAATAGCTGTATACTTTGGCGCTTTCTTGCGGGCTAAAGCAATCACGCACCGCACTAAATACCACTATTGATGAGGCGCAGGCGGCAAATCCTTGCAGTACCCGAGCTAACTGCAAGTAACTAAAGTCCTGAGCTAATACAGCCATCAAGCTACTTAATACATACATGCTGATACCAGCAAGCACCACAGGGCGACGTCCAAAGCGATCGGCGAGCGGGCCGATCACAATTTGCCCGACACCCATGGCGAATAAAAACAATACTAAGGTAGATTGCACGTCACTGGCGCTAACACCAAATTCGGTCGCCATTACTGGCATAGAAGGTAAATAAATATCTATGGCCATAGGGCTTAACAGCACCATAAACATCAATAAAGGTAATAAATTGGGTCGCATACAATCTCTGAATTCACACTAAAAATATGGCAACTATTGTAAGCCCTGCCCAAGTTATGAATGAAATGATATTCTTTACTAAATGAATTTCCATTTTGGAATAACTGATGAAGCTGGATAAACTGATCAGGCTAGATCTTAATTTACTGGTTATTTTGCAGGTGCTCTTAGAAGAGCAAAATGTCACCCGCGCTTCTCGCCGCCTCAACTTGAGCCAATCGGCGCTCAGTAAGCAACTCGCCAAATTGCGGGACATGCTTGATGATCCCTTGTTTCAGCGCACCGCCCATGGCTTAAAGCCTACGGCCCATGCCCAGCAAATTGCAGAGCGCTTACCCAAGCTGTTGCAAGGCATTGCCGAACTCACCCAGCCACCGCAATTTATCGCTGCCAGTTGCGATCGCCAATTTAGCTTTGCCATGGTTGAAAGTGCCTATGAAACCTTATTAACGCACTTTATTGGCAAGGCATTGAACGAGGCGCCCAATATTAGGTTCAGCTCTTATGTGTGGACCGAGCATTCACTGCAAGCCTTGCTCATGGGACAAGTGGATTTTGGCATTACAGGCCGAGATCTAACCCCGCAAACTGGCGAGCTTTTTGATAATTTGCCGAAAGAATTAGTCTGCCAAACCTTATTTACTCATCAACAAGTGTGTTTGGTGCGTAAAGATCATCCGGCCTTATTGGCATATGACAAAGGTCATTGGGATCTGGATTTTTATCTCAGTCTGTCGCATGTACAAGTGCGCTGTGAAGGTAACGATTGGTGGGCATTAGATTATCACCTCGCGCGCTCTGGTCAGCATCGCAAGCTTAGCGTGATAGTGCCGGATTTTTATGGGGCGTCCAATATCTGCGCCAATAGCGATTTAGTGTTTACCTTGCCAGAAAGCTTTGCCAAGCACGCCGTAAAAATCTATCCCTTGGTGGAATTACCTTTGCCCACGCCATTTAGCCCGATGGCGTATGTGTTGTTATGGCATCAAAGACACAGGGAAGACCCAGGGCATCGCTGGGTGAGAGAATCACTCATGGCCTGCGCTAAGCAAGATCAGATCACTCCAAATGATCTTTCACCAATTCTGACAACGTCATAATCAACTGCTCAAGTTTAGGATCGCTATTGCCGCGTTTTTTTAATAAAAATAACCAAGGCGTATCCTGACCTTGATGCAACCTAGCCGCTTCGACTTTCGATATTTGGCAAGCATGTAAGCCTGGGATCATCGCAAACTTATCGTACAAGGTGCGATAAGAGGTTAGCGCTAAGCTGGTATGGGAATACATATAATCTATCAGGCTACTGGTATTACGCACAGTTAACTCTGTCTGTAACTCAATCCCTTGGCTATTACAGAAGCGCTGAAACGGGGTGTACTCATCCAATTTAGCAAATTCAGTATCGACATAAGGGTATTGAGCAATAGATTCAAGACTAATCTCTTGTGACAAAATAGGGTGTTCTGATGATGCTAATAAATATAAATTAGATAACTGAATGAGCGGAATAACATCTAATTTATCACTTAAGGATTGCAACTCATCAAGGGATGAATGGCAGCATAAGGTAAAAGATAACTTATCGTTGATGACTTCTTGCCAAGAGTTAGCATGCCACTGCTCCAGGACTAAATTGAATTTATCATTAAACTGCTTAAGCTTAACCAGTAAATCCTTAGTTAAAGAACAGGCAAAATAATCAGGCAAAGCAATCACAAACTGATTAGTTAGTACTTTAGCCTCAGCGTGAATATGATTAAAAGCCTCTGCACTGGCGATTATACCTTTAGCAATTGGATATATTTGTGATGCTACCGCATTGGGGCACATACCATATCGACGACGCACAAATAATTCATTATCAAATGATTCGCGCAAACTCTTTAAGCAACGACTAATTTTAGGGGCTGGAATATTTAATTGTCGAGAAACAACGGTTGCGGATTCGGACTCGTACAAGAGTACGAATATACTTAGACTTAAAAGGTCAACGCCCTGTCTCTTGATCAGATCTCATAGCGTTTCTCCGGCTTCAAATAGGGCTTTGGCTAAGCGATACCCCTTTACCTGAGCCTGAAGATCATCCCATCCCTCCCAAATCGTGGACCAGCTGGCCATTCCCGTGCGCTTGCTATCATTAAAGCCTCCTAGTTTGGCCAAGGATTGATAAGCCCACTTCATATTTGGGGCTTCTTTGCCTTTATGTCCCCTTGGCTTGTAGAGCTGCATCAGTACTCGCCATTCATCATTCTCTAAGACATTGCTGCAGCTTTGATTTTCCATGCTTTGCGCTGCTTCGATTTGCCCTCTTTTTCTCAGATAAATTGGCAGGCTCATCACTTCCCGAAGTTGCAGTAGCCGCACACCAATAAAGCAAAGTATCGAGGCCGCTCGCTCAAGGTTGTCTGGCGATGTCATGCGTAACCTTTCAACCCCCGCGCCGGTTTTCCACGCCTTATGAAAGTCCTCAATGCGCCATCTAGTGGTATAAATATCAATCACATGAAGTTGCTGCGCCAACGTGTCAATCGGCTCACTGGTCAGTAGCATCCAAGATAGTCCATCTTCACCTTGGGGAGGATTGAGCTCTTGTGCGTACACCACATTAATCGCATGCTGCTGACGATTATGTTTGATGTTAACCGCACTGGCTTTGAGGGTGAGTTTGGCTGTTCGCGAGGGACGATTCTTGCTTTTCCCACTGGCTTCCTTTATGCCTTTTTGTGGGATGGCGATGGTGTATCCGCCGGTAACGGGATGACTATCCATGTGCTCAAACAGCTTAGCCTCGTATTCTACTAGGTTTCTTGCATGTTTTGCCCGCACCACAAACCGTTCACTATGTGATTGTTTATCCGATAAATAATGCATGATATCCGCTTCTCTATCACACACTGAGATCACTCGCGACATGTGAGCCTGCAAGCGTTGCCGCGTAAAATAGGATGCATCGGCCCATTTACCGCTCTCTTTTTCATCGGCCTCGTTGGGATTATCAGGTCGACACCACCAATCTTGGTGGATCAAGCCCAAGGTCCGAGAAGTATGGCTATCCAGTAGCAAGACAGAATGAACCCACCAACCACGAGACTTATCGGTAGGTTTGCCTAATTTCCCTAATTCAGACGCCACACTGTGCTTATAACTCAGGGCTGTCGTGTCTTCGAGAGCAAGTATTTCATTTATATTTTCAATCGCTTGGGCGGTGCGAGCAAAACCGGCGGCTCTGATCATAGATGGGCTAACATTATCATTGCGGATCAATCGATAGGCTCCTTCGAGTTTGGCATCTTCACCATTACAAGATCTGGCAACCGATTTACCGCTGCCAACCGCCATGTGTTCAGCGACGACGGTTAACCTTGCCGCTCGTCGTTTATCACCTAGCTCAGCATGATGAAAGTGATCATATGCCCATTTGTTCGGGTTAAAAATTGACATTAAAAATGATGAAGTGAGTGAATTTGCATGATCTGATCATCGCCAGTCAAGAAAGTTCCATTTTTTGCTAATAATTTGTGTAGAAGAGACAGGTCAACGCCTTCAACATTCACCACAGCCAGCTCCTTCTGATTTATAATTATAATTATAATTAACACAATTTCATCTATACAAAAAGTAATCAACTAGTTGCACAGCAATTATCAACCAAGATCACAATTTTATTTTTAACAAAATCCAACACTTACACCGGATTATGCAAATAACAATTCCACTATCAACAAGTACCATTTAAATCAATCACATAGAAATCACTCCTACTACATACCTAGCCATTAAGAATTCTGCTGTTAGCAATTCTTGATTATAAAATGCAAAATATATGTATGTTGTTTTCGCAAACCCCAACAACATCATATTATTAACATTTACTTTCTCAAGATACGGAAATGTTGACTTCTATCAACATTATCCTAGGTAAAAAAAACAATACTGAAGTGGACAAGATTAACAAGGAGAACATCATGTCTACTTCAGTGATTACCAATTATGCCTTTATGTATTTCGTCTTATTTTTAATTGTGCCACTGTTAATTGTGAGTTTTACCCTCACCTGCATTAAGTTTTTCAAAAACGAATCTATATATAACATTGAAAACTTAACTCTTGAACAATTAGGCGCAAGTGCTACGCCACACTTTAGTAACAAGCAGGTGTTAAACCAACTTCATGACTTAAATGCGCTTGCAAAAGACAAATATGACATTCTGTATGGTGTTAATTTAGATGAAGTGATCGAAGTAAAAAACAATGACGAATTAAAAGAAGTCTTACATCAATATAAAATGAACTATGTCGTGATTGACCATAAGTCATCAGAAATAAAATTAGTCATCACAGACAATGAACATAATGAAAATAGGGCTATTCGTAATATTTTTAGAAAACTTAACATTAACCACATTAATGTTAAACCCAACCAGCCATATGACTTCAACTTAATCAAAACTGCATTAGCGGCCTAATTACACTATGTCAGGGAGTCGCTATATGTTCACATTACTGAAGCCATTAATGTTAGGGCTGATGCTAGTGGGCACTGGAATCTCCTGGGCACACGCCCAGGAACCTCTGTCACCAATGCATGACAACGCTTGCTTTAAGTGCCATAAAAAGAACGGAAAAATGTTAGGTGTGCACGCCAACGTTGCGCTCGATATTAGCTGTAATGATTGCCATGGTGAAAAACAAGGCCATCCTCGCCAACCTTCTGAGTTAGTGATTTTTAATTCAGATAAAAGTACAAGTCTTCAACAAACTTCTCGCTGTTTAACTTGCCATGAAGCCTCTGTGATTGGCGAGCAAGAGTGGACCCATAATGTTCACTCCAACAAAATCGATTGTGCCAAGTGCCATCAACTGCATCCAAACATAGATCCTATGGTCGCAATCTCAGCCCAGCAACGCGCTGAACTTTGCAGTAGCTGTCATCAAACCTCAGCGGAATAATCTCTATGCAAAAGAGTAAAAGAATGTTTCTTAAAGGTGCGGGAGCCTTAGCATTAGGGTTTTCAATCTACCGAATGTCAGCGACTACCCAAGCAGCCACTGTGGGCAAAATTGAAAAACTGGTGCTCATTCACGATGAGAACAAGTGCATAGGTTGCGATGCTTGCAGCTTGGCCTGCCGCGAAACTAATCAAGTGCCAGAAGGCGTGGCACGATTAGAAATTAAACGTCATGGCCCTTATGGTGAATACCCTAACCAAAGCTATCGTTTTGAACGTATTTCATGTCAGCACTGCGAAGAGGCGCCTTGCGTTAAAGTCTGCCCAACTGGCGCCGCCTATCGCGATGAAGCCACTGGCATAGTGCGAGTTAACGAATGGAAATGTGTGGGTTGCCAATATTGTCTGGCCGCCTGCCCTTATCAAATTCGATTTATCCATCCAACCACCAAGGCTGCTGATAAATGCGATTTTTGCTTAGAAACTAAGTTAATGCAGGGCGAATTACCAGCCTGCGTTCAAGCCTGCCCAACACAAGCGCTTATTTTTGGTGATAGTAAAGATCCAAGTTCCCAGGTCAGCAAAATACTACAAACTGTGGCCGTTAATCGCGATAAAGAAGCCTTAGGCACCCGCCCTAAAGTCTTTAAAATTTTGGCCGCTAATGGCGAGGTAGTGATATGAGCCCCTTTCATTTCGATTCTTTAGTGTGGCATTGGCCCATTGCGATTTACCTGTTTCTTGCTGGTATTTCTGCAGGTTCCATTTTCTTTGCCATCTTACTTAAGTACTTTTGTGTAAAAGATAAAGCTGAAGGTTCACGCTTTATTTTGGGCGCATGTATCATAGCGCCGATTGCCGTGTGGGCGGGTCTTGGTATTTTAGTGGTAGATTTAACTAAGCCACTGGATTTCTGGAAGATTTTAATTTTCTACAATCCTTTATCTGTGATGTCCATTGGTGTCATAGTCTTGATGATCTACCAAGTCTTTATGTTTGCTTGGATAGGCGCCATCTATCAAAAATCACTCACTGAACTCCTAGCGGGTCGCTTGGCAATCGTCAGCCGCTTATTGCGTTGGCTTGCACATCATCAAGCCACGATTACCGGATTATTATTAATCCTTTCAATATCACTTGGGGCCTACACTGGATTCTTACTCTCGGCATTACCTGGTTATCCCATGCTTAACAACCCAGTATTACCTTTACTCTTCTTAGCTTCAGGCTTGTCATCGGGAGCTGCAGGCTCGTTATTGCTGGGCGTGCTACTTAAAGGTGCGGCCGACAGTAAAGAAGTGCATTTCATTCATAAGATTGAAATTCCGCTGATTTTAATTGAGTTGGTACTGCTATTTACCTTCTTCCTCGGCCTCATTTTAAGTGGTGGCCAAAAGCAAGTGGCAGCCTTCAATGCCATAGGTCAAGGGTTCTGGGGCTGGATTTTTTGGGGCGGAATTATCGGCCTAGGATTATCGATTCCGTTAGCCATGAACTTATTCATGAGCGCCTCGTCGCAGCGCAAATTTTCTTACGTCGCCTTCACCGCCAGCATGAGTCTGCTTGGGGTGTTACTGCTTAGACATTTCATTTTATATACAGGCCAAATGACATTAGCATAAAGGAAATCAATATGTTGAAAAAAATAATAATGGTGCTTATCTGTAGTTCATTCAGCGTTGCCGCGGCCAATATTGCCGACACCCACACAGAAATGTCAGGCTGCGATGCTTGCCACGTCAATAGTGAACCTTCAAGCGACATGGTGCATGAGTTACAGCAATGTCAGTCATGCCACGGTGCGATGAAGGATATTGCTGGCGATAACCATAAGATCCATGATGGCGTTATCGGCTGTAATGATTGCCATATTGCCCATAAAGACGTGAAGCCCGATGCCCTGTGCTCCCAATGCCATTAAGAGCAAGCCACTAAAATAACAGCAATACCTATCAAGATTGCGTCTTGAGCGACACTCAACTTTATTGCTGAGTGTCGTTTTCATTAACGGCAATTAACGTGATCTATATCACACCCAGTGTCAGACTCTTGTTTCGATTTGCTCGGGCATACATTTTTTCGAGCATCTTATGTGATTCACTCACGCGAACCTCTATCGGAGAGTCTATGGTCACTTTTACTTCAGCCAATTCCAGCGGCCAGTTATTTAAAGCATCCCCCATGAAACTCGTGCTGGCAGTATTGCTGTTAGTCGCTACTTTTGCCGTCACTATGGTGGCGTTGCCATTACTACTGTTAATTGGCGCAGTCGCCATGATTGCCATTAACTTAGCATGGCGGCGCTTACAAAAACGTCAGCAGGCATTTTATGCTCAAAGTGAAACCTACACTGAGCAGATGGACTCAGACCAAAGCCATCCATTTGATGACAACTTTATTCCTAAGCAGCATGAGGCGCAGATAGTCGATTTACCTAGCAGCGAATGGCAACGTAAAGACTAAATGCAAAGATAAGCTAGGTGGCAAAGCAGCTAATTCAGTGCAGATAGTTAACACAGAGGTTAACGATTTAGTAGCGCGAGCATTGAGCGCCATTAAGCATTAGACATTAATTTATCGGCATATCAAGTAACTGGGCGGCGCGCTGCATGGCGCTAAGCTCTTGCGGATTATCAGTCAGCGGCATAACTTGCGCTAACTGTTGCTGCAATGACTGCTGCAGCGCAGTAATAATCTCGTGATGTTCATCATTGGCGTGGCGCTTAGCTAAGGCCAATAAGGCGGCGGCGCCAACCACATCAATGCGCCCGAGCATGCCATCGGTAAGCGCAACACTGAGCTCAATCATAGCGGGCACACTGCGGCCAAAACGAATGACTTGGCGCAGATAATCTTCGGCAACGCTAAGCTCCTGTGCACTTAAACTTTCATCATTTAATAATTGCTGCGCTCGCAGCAGCATGGCATCTAACTGCCCGTGGGTGGCCGCTTCCGTCAGCCAGTATTCACTTAAACTTGGATTGCTAGTGCAGCCCTCACCTTTGGCGAGCATTAAGGCTAAATGATATTGCGCTTGAGCAAAGCCAGCATCCGCGGCCTTTAAGCTCCAGTCATAGCCCAGCGTTAACTGACCTTGCTGATAATACAGCACCCCAAGATTACACATAGCCTCAGCGTTATCTTGCTTAGCGGCGGCTTCAAGATACTGCTGCGCTAACGCTTTATCGGCGGCGGTATGCAAGGTGCCCGTTAAATAAAAATAACCAAGCAAAGCTTTAGCATTAATTACCCCGGCATTTGCTGCCTCTGCAATTAAGGCTTCGCCTTGGTCAGCGTCAGCATCACCTTGATACCCGTGCAATAAGGCCACGCCGTACTCAAAGCGTGCATCCATATCGCAGCGATAAGCCAAACTAAACCAATACATAGCTTTAGCTAAAAACTCATCACTGCCTTGGTGTAAACTTCCAGCGTCAGGTAAGTCATCCTCTAAGGCCTGCTCTTGCTCTTGTAGAAGCAAGGCTTTGGCTTTAAATGACATACCGAGTAAATATTGCGAGCGACAATCATCTTCCATCACAGCGCGATAGCACAATTCGCGTCCAGCATCTTGCCCTAAGGGTTGCAACTGATACTGACAATTAAGCTTAGGGTGCAATTGCTCGCAGGCTAAGGCTAATACTTGGCGAGCATCGCTTAAGGATTTTTCGGCCAGCGCTAATAAGGCTTCTTGAGTGAGGTGATATTTTTCAGGATGAGCGCCACGATTGCCGTGACCTCTGAGTTTGTGTAGCGATCGCGCGAGACGCACCGAAATGAGCCGCTGCTTATTGAGCTGCTCAATTCTATCGAACAAGTTAACGCTATCAAAAATGCGCTCGCCTGCTAATAACTGACACAGCCTATGGGTAAAGGCGCGAATATGTAATAGACATTGGGTCGGCACCTCAAAGGCGTAATCCCGCGCTTTATCATATTCACTTGCCAATACCGCATCGATATTAGCTACCCATTGGCTGTCAGTTTGCATGCGTATCCTATTGATTGTCGCAGTTATCTAAGTTAACGGCTTTAGGAGCGCGATTAACCATGTATAAGCGGAACAAGGCGATATTGACGAATAAGCTAAAGAAAGCGATGCCAGTATCAACAACAATTTGTACCGGTAATCCCAGTGGCAGCAAGGCCGAGGCAACTAAGCCACCCACTAACGAAAATGGCATGTACAAAAATAAGATCAACATGGTTTTTAAGGCAATAGGACCACTAAAGTTAAAGCTCGCCTTAATAGATTCCAGCGGCGTTAAGCGCTCAGTCACTACCATGAAATTGACATAGGCCAAACGCGAGAACAAATAAGCGCTCACACCTAAGCCTATGATACCTAAGCCACCCGCAAAGGCGGTTAAGATAAAAAATGGCGCTAAAATCGCTAAGCCTGAAAAAACGCCCGCCAATAATAATGGCGGTACAAACGCAAAGCTGTGACTTAACACTTGCATAGCCGTTGGCTGATGACCTTCACTGCGCCATTCCATAAACAAGGTTAATGCCGCAATTAGCAGTGAAAACACCAGTAACAGCACCATCATGGCCGCGCCATGACCGGCACCAAACTGCGGATTTTCTAAGTCAGCGCCGCGCAGTTCTGCGCCCAGCCACACTTGAATCGCCACTTGGATCACTAAGATTGGCAGAGTCAGCTTAGCCAGCTGCCCCATATGATTTTTAAAGAAATAAAACGCTTCGGTTAAGATAGCGGACAAAGACATGCGCCCTTCCATAACATATTCAACATAAACTGCCGCTAGGATACCCAATATCCCGCTGCAATGCACAATACAAATAGCTTGCCGTTACATAAAGAAAAAGCTGTTATCGGAATGTTTTGCCGTTAAGATGGCGCTAGGTATTCTGAACTGAGGTTCCAATGAAAAAATCTATTACTCTAGCTACTCTGCTCGCAGCCACTCTCACTATGAGCGCAGCTCATGCGAGTTGGCTCAATGATTTGGTGGGTTCAAGCAGCGCAGATACAGCAACGTCTAACCAAAGCGCGGCGACATCAGGTCTAAGCACTAATCCCTTGGTTAATAGCCTGTCATCCCTAGGCTTAAATGCAGCGCAAACTGAAGGCGGGATTGGCAGTTTATTAAATGTGGCTAAAAGCACCTTAGGTGCCAGCGACTTTAGCGCCTTAAGCCAATCCATTCCTGGCGCCGATAGCTTATTAGCCGCAGCGCCTGCGCTTGGCGGTAACGATGGTCTCACAGGCTTATTGTCTAAAGCCGGCAATGTCGGTCAAGGATTACAAGCCGGAGCTATGGTCTATGATTCGTTCGAGAAGCTCGGCATCCCTAAAGACATGGTGGTGCCTATGATCAATGGCGTGAAGTCTTATCTTGAATCTCAAGGCGATACTGGCGCATTAGGATTACTGAATAAAGGCTTAGAAAGCCTGCTCTAAGCGAGTGTTAGCCGTAATTTATCACCAGCTAGCGCGGCAAACCGTGCTAGCTGGATGCAAGTAGCGCCAGCACACCACAAATGAACTAGGTTTAATCCCCCATCCGTCTGAACTTAGTGTCCATATGCTAGTCTTCAATATGTGTTCTATTGCCAAAACTCTCGGTCATGATTTCAAAACTCAAACAATTATTGCTATCGCACTTGCAGCCACAAACGCCAGAGCAGCAACAACAGCACCTTAATATTGCGGCGGCAAGTATGCTGTGCGAAGTGATTTTTGCTGATGAACAAGTCTCAGATGCAGAAGCTGATTTATTACCAGACCTACTAAGTTCACTGCTCAATTTAGATAAAGATCAGGCAGAGCAACTGACAGAAGAAGCCAAGCTTAGCCGCCATCAGGCCACGTCCTTGTATGAATTTACCAATGAGCTTAATGATAAATTTAGCTTGGAGCAAAAACGGCAATTGATCTTAGCCATGTGGAAACTTGCCTATGCCGATGGCCGTTTATGCCAGTATGAAGATCAAATTATTCGCCGCTGCGCCGACTTACTTTATCTAAAACACAGCGAGCTGATTCAATTACGCAATCAAGCGCGCGACAGCCTCAATCTCTAATGCATTAGATACCAACGCAGCGCCAGACGTCATAGCTAACGCCACAAAAATAAAGGCTTCACCCTAAGGTGAAGCCTTTATTTATTGTTTCATCGCAGTAACTCACTGCCGCTAGACTCAAGCCTCGGCTTAAGCGAGCATTTTACCCATGGCATAACCTTGACCCCGAATCGCAGCTAAACGCTCAGCTAAGCCATCCATAGGAATTTTTAGGCCCGCAACATTAGCTGTGGTAGCTAACCAAGAAGTGCGCCCATGGTCTTCAATCGTGTCCCAATCGGCGATCACTTTCTTAGCAAAGTACAATAGACCAGCCAATTCGCAATAAGGAGAGGTTTCATCGGGATGATTTTGAAAACGTATACCATCCACTAAGGATACTGGGAACTTCCAGTTGTCAGCCATTAACGCGCCAATATCAGCGGCCGCGTAACCAAGCACTGCCACTTGGCTGGCTTCCAAACCACCACCAGCATCAATTAAGGCTTTAATTTCAACGGCACTATCGGCCATCATAGTGGCAATTAATAAGTCACCAATATTGTGCAAAATGGCGCAAGTGAAGGCTTCTTCTGGCTGACTTTTGGCGACTTTAGCCACCACCTGACAAAAACATGCCACTTCAAAGGTATTACCCCAGAATTCACTGAGATCGACATGGTTTGATTTAGGAACGGCGCCAACTAAGGCAGAGGCAATCACTAAGGTTCGCAGTTTTTGCATCCCTAAGCGCACCACGGCTTCATCTAAGGAAGCAACTTCGCGGCTATTGCCAAAATATGCTGAGTTTGCCATCCGCAGCACCTTAGCGCTGACGATAGGCTCTTGTGCCAATTTGCTGGAAATCCCCTTAATTGTCGCCTGACTATCATTGACTACATCTAATAATTCACTGATGGCCTTTGGTAACCGAGGTAATTCATCCACTTTAGATAAAAGTAGTGCTGCATCCATGACCTTTCTCCTTTTGTTGTCTCTAAAAATATAGTCAACAATTGTCATGCGCACTCACTTTACTATTTAAATTCTTGAATTTAGCTTAACGGCTCTCACTCTTCGCAGTGTCCATAACAGCATAACGCAGCCACTAAATATCAGGCCACCATAAAGCATGCCGGCACCGATTGACCAAGCTAATAAGCCACAAAAAGCCGCTGAGAATGCGACTATCCAGTATATGCCTTTATCCTTAAGTAGCTTGGCGGCGGCCAGCATACACAAGCTATAAATCAGCACAAATACGCCGTTACTCCAACTAATTAAGGTTTCAAGAGAAGCGCCATAAAACTCTGCAATCACTAAAATAACTGCCATAGCGATAAGTAACAGTGAAAGCGCATTGATGGGCACCCCTTTAGCATTTTTATGACACAGAGCTTCAGGCAACAAGCCTTGCTCGGCAAAACTTGCCATTAATCGGGCGCAGCCTGCGCTATAGACGTTAACCGTGGCCAAACCGCTTGCTACCCCTAAAATGCCAATAATCACAGTGCCGCCCGCCCCAAAAAAGTGATTAAACAGCATCACCATAGCCTCAGCACTATTAGTGGCATGACTCATGGGAAACCACAGCAATAAGCAAGTACAAAGTAGATAAATCACCCCAACTAATGACGTGCCGATTATGATGGCAGCCAGCATGTCGCGTTTGGGGTCAATAAAATCATCGCTCAGATGAGTGACGGCTTCTATGCCAAGAAAGCTCCACAGACCTATGGCCATAGCAGCCATGACGGCATTGACTTCTATCTTGCTGACTACTGCCATAGATAATTGGCTTATCTCTCTTGAACCGCCTGCAATTAATGCCACCACCACGGCCACTATTAGCAGAGTTAAGCCGAGCTGTAATTTGGCCGACACTTGAATACCGCCGCGATTTACCCACCACAGCAGAGCTAACATAGACAGCTGGATCAAGAGCGGCCAAGCGCCCGTAAAGTGCCAAAAAAGCTCAATAAATTCATAAGTCATTAATAGCGCTGCCGGCGCGCCAATGGGCACCACCAGCAAAAACATCAAGCCGATGACTCGCCCAAGCACAGCGCCAAATGCCAGCTCAGTAAAATAGGCAGGCCCCGCCGCGTGGCTAAACGTCGCGGCCAAACGACCAAAAACCCAAGCTACAGGTAAGATGGCTAAGGTTAATACCAGCCAAGCGATAACAGCATTACTGCCCGCTAACGCTAGGGTCATTTGCGGCAAAATAAACACGCCAGTGCCGAGCAAAGTTGTGGCCATCATAGCCGCGCCTTGAAGCCGGCCAAGTTTATGACTCATGAATATCCCTTGAGATAACGCTAAGGGCCTGAGTATATCGCCAATCCATTAACAAGCCGTCAGCATTTGTGGGTATTTTAACCACAAATAACATCTAATCAGTCAATCTAAGCCAGTTAACGATTTGCAGGGAGACAGGTTTTACTCATAGCGGTTTGCCAGGCGCTATTTGCCACCAGCAATTTTCTATTGTCTTGCCGCATGGCAAATCAACATAGCAAATAAACATGGCGACTAAACATAGCAACTCAAGATGGCAACTAAGAGGGGGATTGGAAGTATGGGGGCTGCCTTAGCGCCCCATATTGCGGCTTTGTTGACGTCTAACTTGCTGACCTTGCGCCAGCACTTCGGCTAAATGCAAAATCACGCTTAAGGATGAAGCCAGCGCTTGCTGCTCTGGCGCCAATCCTTGCGCTTGCCATTGCTTGGCAAGCTTAATGGCGATATTAACGATTAACTGCTCAGGCTGAGACAGGTTTTGCTGCGACGCCTTAACAAACAATAACCTAAAGGCATCGAGCAGCACGCTCATCACTACTTCATCGGCGAGTTCTGTATTGGCATCACACTCAAATCGCCAATCGCTTTCACCATCAAGCGCTCGATAACTCATGGCGGCAATTAAATTAGTCACAGTAGTTAAACTGGTGGCGCCAACAAACAAGGCGCTAATGTCTTGATTAGCGACTAAATAGCTAGCTAGATGCTGGGCAAAATCCGCTTTTATGCGCTGTGCCGCCAAGGCATTAATCACACTCATAATTAGCACTCACTCGTTAACCATGCTCTTAAGCAATCTTTTGACACTCATAAACTATGCCGCAGCTTACCCTTGCAATTCTAACCATACAGTTAACTGCTGCAAATAATCGCGAGTTAACAAGGCTAATGCCCGATAATAATCGGTATCGCTATGATCAGCTAAACGGTCAATACAAGCAGGAGCAAACGTCATAATAAATTGCGCTAATAACTGCGCAAGCCAAGCGTCACTGCAATAAATTTCATCGCTGCCAAGGGCGGCATCTGCGCCAAGACCGTTGGCTAACATGGCCAATAACAACCCCATATGATCTAGCGGCTCATTGCGCTCACTATCAATATTAATGCCCGCTTGACGATAAAACGCCATCAAGGCTTGGGTACTAACATCATTGAGCAGCCCAGTTTCGCACAAATACACTGAGCCCCAAGGCGGACATAAAGGCACGCCTGGGCCAATAAACAAACGGCTATAGTCTTTAAGCAATTCATCTAGACTGGCTTGCGGTTTAGACAGTAACTCACAGCCCTGCATACTTGCTTGGCTGCGGGCGAGCGGCCATTCTTGACACCAATCGACTTGACTAAACTGAGCCAATAATTCGGCAGATGGCGGCTGAAACCACAAGTTATGGAGCACTTGGGCCATGGCTTGCATTTCTTCACGGGAGATAGTCATACTGGCTTCCACTGAGTTAACGCCTAAGGCGTTGAATAAGTTAGCAATCAAAAGGCCAAGGCGCACAGCACCTTGGCCTTAATGCTTACTCTTAGAGGTTTAAGACTTACACTTCAGCAGGGTTAAGTACGCTGCCTTCCACTAAGTTAAGCTTAGGCTCGCTATTTGATGGCCATGGCTGGCTATAACACAAGCCTATGGTCTCTTTCGCTGGGCGACCATGACGGTTAGCCTTAATGATTAAGTTAGGCTTAGTAATGTCTGGAGATGGCAGCGGCGCAATATGGCCATCGCCTTCGCCATACTTGGCCTTAAGCTTATCCATGGTATCGAAATCCAGCGCGCGCAGCGGGCAAGATTCAACACAAATCGGCTGACGACCAATGGCGATACGCTCAAAACAACCATCGCACTTAGTCATGACTTTACGATCAGGGTCGAGCTGCGGCGCGTCATAAGGACAAGCACAAGCGCAGCTTTCGCAACCAATACATAAGTCTTGCTTAATATGCACTAAACCATCTTCAGCGCGCTTATGCATAGCGCCCGTTGGGCAATACTTAACGCACGCCGGCTCATTACAGTGATTGCAACCAATCGACATATAGTAAGCAAACACGTTTTGGCTAAAGCTACCATCATCATTTGTGGTCCACTCACCGCCGCCGTATTCATACACACGGCGCCACAACACGCCTTTCATGGCTGAAATACCCGTGGCACCTTCGCCTTCACCGCGCTCAAGCCCGACCATGCGATCTTTACAAGCCACATGACAAGTCTTACAACCAGTACACTTAGTAGTATCTAGGTAAAAACCATATTGAACATTTGCTTTCATGGCTTATGCCTCCTGTTTCGCAGCAATTTGCACGCGGTTAGTGTGCTGAGGATTGCCCTTAACCACTGGGGTTGGGTGATACTTGGTCAGAACGTTTAAGGCGCCATTGATATCCACTGGGCGACCTTGCTGATCTTTATCTGTCCCCGGCTTATACCAGCGGCCTTCACCCATGGCAGTAACGCCAGGAGCAATACGCGGAGTAATACGCACAGGCAATTCGGTCATGCCGCGATCATTCCATACTCGCACTGTTTGGCCAGACACTAAGTTGCGCGCTGCTGCGTCCATAGGGTTCATCCATACCGCATCTTCTACCGCTTCACGCAGCCAAGGCACGTTGTCATAGCTTGAATGCACTCGGCCTTTAGTGTGATAACCAATTAACTGCAAAGGATATTCCACCGCAGTTTGCTTATCTTCATAGCCATCCCAAGTCACCACATACTGAGGTAATGGCGTGATTTGATAACGCTCTTGCTGCTGCTCGCTGCTAAAGCGTTGCTGCTCTTCCACGCTCCAATAATTTTGTAACTGCCAGTTGGCGCGTTTATCTGCCAGTGACAAAGAATAGATTTCAATCTTGCCTGATAATGTTTTAACCCCGTAGGCATCATCTTTGCCGGCTACCCAATCTTTAAGCACCACAAAGCTTTCAGGCATGTATTTGCGGAATACCCCTTGCTCTTGCGCTTCGCTATAGGTTGCTGGCAAACCAATATCTGGGTTGTTAGCGCGGGTTTGCTGGTACAAGGTATTATTCCAATCGGCAACATTTTTGCCTTCGGTATAATCATCACAGCCCATAGCCTTAGCTAAGCCAGTGCAGATGTCGTACATGTTTTTGGCTTCACCCAGCGGCTTAACCCCAGTGCTCATCATGGTCATATAACCCATTTGGCCTGATGCATAAGAGTCACCCGCTAAGTCATCAGACTCAAGCCAAGTGGCAGCAGGTAAAATGTAATCTGCGTAGCGCGCCGATGGCGTCATCCAGCAATCACACACCACAATCAGCTCACACTTACTGGTGTCGCTTAAAATCTTAGTGGTGCCGTTAATGTCTGAATGCTGGTTAACAATGGCATTACCGCTGACATTGATAATGGCCTTGATGTTGGAATCTAAGCTTTCAGCGCCCTTAAGGTTATGGGTATAAGGGGTGAATTCTTTACCGCGCTCAATGGCTTCGCTAAAGGTAAATACTGGAATAGTGGCTTTAACTGGGTTATCACCAATATCAATACCAGCCACGCCTAAACCGTAGTTCATTGGCATAGCGCCAGTGTTAACCCCAGGCTGACCTAATTTACCGGTTAAAATCGATAACATGTACAAGGCGCGCGTGGCCTGATCGCCATTGGCATGACGGCTAACGCCAGCGCCTATGCTGATGTACGGCGCTTTAGCGGCCATAATGGCATTGGCTAAATCACGAATTTGCGCGGCGCTAATACCTGTGCGCGCCGCCGCCCACTCTGGGGTGCGCGCTAACTTGCTATAGGTGCCAAGAATATAATCGCGATAGTTTTCTTCTGGATTGATTAACGCCGCGTAGCGCTGCTGTTCGCTATCATCAGACGCTGCCCACAAGGCTTTAAAGCTCGCCAGTGACTCATAGTCATAACCTAAACAATGCTTATCTAAGAAGGCTTTAGAATTGTTTTCAATCCAGCCGCTGCTAATCATTTCATAAGCTATGGCTTCGGCTAATGCCGCATCTGTGCCAGGGCGAATAGGCAACCACTGGTGCTCTTTACCCAGCATAGAGTCGGTATAACGGCTATCAACCATGTATACCTTAATGCCCGTTGGGTGGTTATTCAGTGCCTGCACAAAGTCATAGCCTTCACCGCTACCACTCATGCGCATTTCATTCGGGTTAAAGGCAACCCCTAAAAATAAGTCAGCATTAGCAATTTCAGCTAAACGCGAGCCATAGTAAGCATGGCCAGCATCACCATAAGTGGCTTCGGCCGCCATATACAGCTGCGCCCACGAGTAATCCCAATGGTGATCTAAGTAACCGCCAGTTTTATTGAGTAAGCGCTGCCATACCTGATAACCAGCAAAGCCGTAATAGGCGCCGCTGCGGTAATGGAAGTAAGTGGATGCTGGGCCATGATCGCGGCGGATTTGCATCAGCTTTTCACCCACTTCTTGGTAGGCTTGCTCCCAGCTAATGGCAACGAATTGATCAAGCTCACCAGTGCGAGTTGCGCCAATACGCTTCATTGGGGTACGTAAACGGTCTGGGGCATAAGTACGTTGGCGCAGTGAGCGGCCACGAGTACAACAACGAATTTGGTGATTCTCGCCATATTGATCAGAAGTCTCGTGGTCGGTCTCAACCCGAGTGATCACCCCATCTTTACTGAAAACCTTGATAGGGCAGTTAGAACCACAGTTTACCAAACAGGCGGACCAGTGCTGAACTTCATCAGCAGTAGGTTGCAGTGGCTTGCTAAATGCAGGAGTTTTAGTGCTAGGGTTACAGGCGCTAACGGTAGCAGCGCACCCCATGGCGGCACTCATTTTTAAGAAACTTCTACGTTCCATGACTTATGACCTCAATAGAATCCACAGCCTATTTGATTGGTGATAGCCTTGGCTTTGGCTAACTTTGGTAATCAAATCAAGCTGTATTAGTGATATCCATTGTAAGAGATCTCAGGGTTCAAACTGCAGTTGTTACTTTTTCACTAGGTAGAATTGTGGCGCAAGCAGCAAATTAGCCAAAAACTTGAGTTGACTCACGCTTAAGGCTAAATAATCGAACTAAATCAATAGAGCCTATACTGCTGAAAAATAAAACATTAATACAGTTACTAATATCTAAGGCCAAGAGCAAGTTGCCAACTTGATCGACGCTTGTTACAAAACCCGCCGAGCCGCTTATTAAAAAAACATCGCTTTAGTCAAATTTTGAACAAAAAGACATTTTATATGACTCAAACTAGGTAGCGCAGGTTGTTATTAGTGGCGCCATTAACAGCGCCATTGGGAATGTCATTAACAGTGCCGATAGCTGCGCCAATAATAGCTATGCCAACAATAGCTGTGCTAATAAAAGTGCCAGCCAAAAAGCACGCAAGCCACTAATAGGTTAAGTGGCTTGTGGCTTGCTAAGCTGCAATAAAAAGGCAATAAAAGGGCAGCTTGTGATCAAGGGCAGTGTTAAACCATTAATGTATCGACTAATCGATTTGCGTGGTTAACCACTGGCTAAACTGCGCCATATTTTCAAGGGTTTGCGCGTCCATTGCGAGGGTGTTAGTCGCCATCACCTCAGCAATTTTGGCCTGTAAGCTCGTGGCTTGATAAGCGCAGCCTACCAACTCTTGGGTCAAACATTCAAATGGCGTAGGCTCGAGCATATCGGTAAATAAGGTGGCCGTCATAATCTGCCCTTTTTCCACGGCAAACAGCATTTCAACCCCGCCCCAACTAAAGCGCTCATCTAGGCTGTGAGTAAACGGCGGCGTTTGACCAAAGTTCCAATCCCAACTTTGCTGGGTGGCAAACTTGTCACTTAACCCCGGTAAATCAACGCCCTTACCCGCAGCAAAATCATCATCAGAAATATATTCAGGCGCCACTGACTCACCATAATAGTCACTGAACGCAGCAATCATGGCATCACACACTTGCTGATGATCTATATCGCTCTTAACGGTATTAAGGTTAATCACCCGCGATTTCACCGAAGTGATGCCCTTGGCCTGCAATTTTTTCGGATCTGGCGTTAGATAATCCCCAAGACGCTGCATGTCAGCACTCAGTAATAAAGTGCCATGATGAAAGCCCCGCTCTTGGGTTTCACGGTACGCTGAACCTGAAAATTTACGTACGCCATCGCCATCATCTATCACTAAATCATTACGACCATTGGCGCAGCCTTGAATACCTAAATTTGCCAAAGCATCGAGAACAATTTGGGTGGATATATCTTTGTTGTATTCGGGCTTGGCCGCCATAAAGGTGAAGTTAGAATTGCCTAAATCGTGGAATACTGCGCCGCCTCCCGTTTGGCGCCGCGCTAGTTTCACCCCATCTTCGGCCATCTTATCGGTGCGGCACTCACGCCAAGGATTTTGCGCACGGCCAATCACCACAGTATCGGCATTGCGCCATAAAAACAGCACCCGCTGATCGGTCGGCATATTGCGAAAAATAGTGTCTTCAACCGCAAGGTTAAACCAAGGGTTAGTGGAGGTAGAAATCAGAATGCGAGTGCGATGCATAAGTCAGTGGCCCAAAAACGATAATGACAGGATTTTAGACCCCAAGGGGTGGTGAGTGCCATAAGTCATGGCACGATATGACTGATTGATGGGGTATATTTGTCTTTAGGGAGTTTTTATCCGGTTATCCTGCCACGAGCGCTGCTTTATTGGCTACTGTGTTGTCGGCTACTGTTTTATCAATATCTAGGCTCACCGCCACCTCGCTTCGGCGGTTTTCGAACACGACAACACACTAGCTATTCAAACGCCCGTATTGGAATGCAGGATGATTAGCGGGTAATCACATTTACTATATCTAAGATTTTTCGCGTTTTTTCATCAAGCTTAATAATCGAATCATCGACTCGAATACTAATTCGCCCATCTCTATCGAGGGGCATCACTATATGGCCGCGATCATAAATATCGCTATGCAAAATATCGCCGCGGCGCAGTTTCTTCTGCCAGCCTGGTGGCAAAGGTTGCCCTTGATCCACTTTCTTTTGTAAACCCGGTGGCAAGCCTTTGTCTTTTTTATGATGTTCACCACCCGAATTAGCCGTAGCTATGGCTGGCACGAGTAAGCTTGATAACACGCAGCCAATAACCCATCTTGATATTTTATTCATACAGACTCCCGCTTATAGTGAATTTCATGCCAGTTACCTCGCCATTCATAGCATCAATAATAGCCTTGATAGCGCATCACTCGCTTTAAAAAATCGTTGCTCATAACTTAACCATATCACAGCTTGCTGAAATCTGGGCGCGAGAGGCGGTTGAGTATGGAATACAAATAAAATACTAATCCGCACAGGGCGGCGCCGATGAGATATAACCAAGTGCCGCTTAAGTGATCGAGAATGATACCGCCACCGAGCGGCGCAAGCGCAAAGCCTAAGTCATAAAATGAGGCCGCGCCGAAATAGGCGCCGCGTAACTTAGCGGGGGCGAGGCGGTCAATATGCACATTCATGGTCGGGAATAAAATAGTTTCAGCCAAACTCATTACGATAATGGCGCTAACCCAGCCCCAGAATAAATCTATGGGGTTGGCCGCTAACCAACACTGCGACAGCATTAATAATACTAAGCCCATGCGAATGCGCTCTGTTAGTTCAAACCGTGCCAGCAATTTTAATAATAAATACTGAGTCGAGATAATCACTAACGCATTAGTCAAAATCAGTGATGAAATGAGCTCCAGCAAATTGGGGGCATTGGCGCGGGTTAAATATTGAATCAGCGAACTATCCATTTGCGCATAAATGAACATACATAAAATATTGGCAACTATTAGGCATTGCAGCAATTTATCTTGCAATAACACCCGCATTATCTGCCGCCGCCCAATAACGGCAGAAGCCATACCATCGTCAGCCTTAGGATTAGCGCAGATTTTGCTTAAGTCATTAGCGCCCTGTTTTGTCTGATGTTTAAAGCCAAAAAATAGCAGTACTAATAGCAAAGCAAAAGCCGCAGCTGTGATATAAAAACTCGATTGCTGACCGGTAACGCCAAACCAAATGCCAAGTAATGGCCCTAAGGCGCAGCCGACATTGACCACAAAATACAAAGATTGCATGGCTAATTCGCGGGTTTTGACATCGGCAATAATATCGCCCACGGCTGCTGAAGTAAGTGGCCGCCACAGCGCAGTAGCTATTGAGCATAATGTCATGACCACGACATAGCCCACCACAGTATCCACTTCCGCCAGCAGTGAAAATGAAATGACGTAAAGCACACCAGTGAAATACATTAATTTCTGCCGACCAATTTTGTCCGATAACGAGCTACCAACAAAGCTAGTAACCACAGAAATTAACGCTGCGCTAGATAAGACTAAGCCGACTTCGGTGGCTGTTAGCGCAAACTTCTCATAAAGAATTACCGCTAGAAAAGGCCATACCATGTAATAACTGCCGCGGGTAATAAACGAGCCAAATAATAAAATCCACATGAGGCGCGGAAATTGTTTAAAGCGGGCAAGTGACACGTCTGAATGCATCTAGGCCAAACTTTTAAGGCATTTAATCGGTGGTTAAATATACGGAGCAATTGAGTAAAAAGTAGCTAATGTTAAAAATAAATCTTAATAGCCGCTATAAATTGATGGCATCAGAGACTAACAGCCACAAACAAGATGTCCCCATAAAAGAAAACCCTCAACATATTGAATATGCCGAGGGTTTGGCAGAAAAAGAGTGTTACTTAGCGGCAGCTGCCATTTGGCCAGCAATTCGGCCGTACACAATAATATCTGTGTAGGCATTGCCTCCTAGGCGGTTAGTGCCATGAGTCAAACCTGTAACTTCACCAGCGGCATAGAGACCAGGAATAACCTTGCCTTTAGTATCAATCACATGGGTTTTAGTATCCGTAACTAAACCGCCCATAGTGTGATGCACTGAAGGGGTAGCCTTCATTATCCAGTAAGGACCTTGGCTCAAGTTCACTAAACCCGCTCTGTGATTAAACGCCTCATCCTTACCTGTGGCAGCGTAATGGTTAACGTCCGTCACTGTGCTCATCAAGCTTTCTAGTGGGATATTGAATTTGGCTGCGGCTTCTTCAAGCGAGTCAACTTTGAACATCAAGCCACGACTGTGCAAGTCAGCAAATTCACCTGGGTGCATATCGATAGTGCCACCTATATTATCAATCGCTTGATTCCACAGCACATAGGTATAAGCGCCTGTTTGCGCCAGAATGGCGTGACTTATCACGTCACGACGTTCAAGCTCTTCTACAAAGCGCTTACCTTCCTGATTAATCAGCACTGCACCAAAAAAGCGCGAGTCAGCAATCAAGGCAATAGCACCAGATTCTGGATTACAGATAGGGTAAGTCTGGATATAACCAAGGTTTTGAGTGGCTGCTTTGATTTTTTCGGCCAACACAATACCATCCCCCATACCGCCCGAGTGACCTGTGGTGCCATAACGCTCATCAAGCTCTGGGTTGAATTTTTTGCGCATTTCGATGTTAGCCGAGAAACCGCCCGTAGCAACCACGACACCTTTGGTCGCGTGATAAGTAATCTTTTGCCCATTCTTAGTGGCTTCAACCCCAACGATACGACCTTGGTCGTCCATAATCAGGCGATCGGCGGTAGTATGTGTGTGTACTGGCAGGCCGACGTTTTCAGCCTTAGTCGCAAACTTTCCGATCACTTCAGCGCCAGTATGCCCTTTAGGGATCAAAGCACGTTTCACGCTGTGACCACCAAACTGAAATAGTTGATTAGGGTAAAACTCCACTTCTACATAATCGCGTAACCACTCGGCGGCATCGACCGCATTGTCGACCATGGTTTCTACCATTTCAGGATTACCTTGGTAGTCGCCACCTTTGAGTGTGTCCTCGATAAACAGGGCTTTGGAGTCTGTAATGCCCATATTTTTTTGAACCCAGCTACCAGCAACATTCATCTCAGCGCCAGAAATTAGCGAGTTGCCACCAATGATTGGCATTTTTTCTATGATGACTGCAGAGGCGCCGCTTTCAATCGCTTCCAGACCGGCACTAAAGCCCGCACCGCCGGCGCCAATCACTACTACATCATAAGTGTAATCAGTAGGTTGCGCTGCTTGCTGTTTGCCACCAACAGCGGCAGCAGCCACTAAAGTGACACCTGCAGCTTTAACGCTATCTGCGACGGCTTGTTTCAGTGCATTAGAAGTAACTGTTGCCCCTGAAATACCATCTACGTCGACTGAATTGGTAGCTATGATGGCTTGACGAACATCCTTATATACCGCTTTGGCTAGTACTTTATTTTCTTTTTGCTCAATAACATCAATTTGGGTGATTTGACCGTTAGTGAAAGTCGTTTCGACCACCAGTTCACCATGTTTCCCCTGAGCTTTGCCTTTGGTTTTAATGATTTCGTTGGTGGCGGCGCAGCCTGCAATGACTGCCGTAGCAACCAAGCTGATAACCAGAACTGAGTTCTTCAATTGCATAATCCATTTCCTGCTGAAGTACGACCCATGAAACCGTCAATGCTTGACATTAGCGCCCTGGGCTCGCGTCATACCTGCGTAATTTATAGAGAGAATGACAGTACTGCGTCTATAAACCGTGACAGAGTTTAATGAAGGCCGCCAAGCTTGATTGTTATGAAGAATAAAGAAAACATCCTTTATCTCAGAGCCTACAGCGACAGTTCAAAGAGGTTTGATAACAGGGGGTTCCCTGTCTTCACTCCCATAATGAACTTGCTAACGTCAAAATTACGTAAAAGTCAGTGGCCAAATTTGGGAGCCGTATCGACTTTTAGTGATGCGACAAACTGCTTGCCATCAATATGTGAGGTAAATGGCCAATTCAATTGCTCGGCTAAGCGAGCAACCAAGATTAAGCCAAGACCAAAGCCCACAGTATTGTGGGCGCATATGGGATTACTTATGGTAAACAGACCATGTTGTTGAGTCAGTAATACCTGACTATCACCATGCTCTAGTGCGTTGCGGATAAGATTATTGAGCATAATGCTCAAAGGCTCTACCAATAGAATCAATGGGCTATCATCACTATCTATCGTCACTAAGCCAGGTTTATCCTGCGCGTATTCCTGTTCGGCAACCAGTTGCTTAAGCAGATGACAAGGATTAATGCTTCGAGGCGCTAAGTTGACACTGGTTTTATTAGTCAGCCATAGCAAAGTCTCAATCAGGGATTTCATTTGCGAAGTCGCTTGGCTCGCTGACTTTAACGGTCCTGTTAACTCACCTTGCTGCAGTGTGATCAACTCAAATGATGACTGGCATATAGCCACTGGAGTGCGCAACTCATGGCTAGCAAAGCGCAGAAAATCCAGTTCCCGCTGCTGGGTCTGCTGTAATTGCTGCAAGGAATGATTAAGAGCATCAACAATGGATTGCAATTCAGCATACCCTTGCTTAGGAAAGCTAAAATCTTTACTGCTTTGCCAGTCATGCAGCTTAATTGCTTGGCTTATTTTATGAACTGGATTGATCACTTTCTTCTGCATATGAAAGGCTAGACTAGCCACCACCCCAAAGGTCATGATCACCAGCAATAAAATCGCCGTCATATTCTTGGGGGCAAACAATAAATCATGAGTGACATCATAATGCAGCCACATATACAAAGGGCGGCCATCCTGAGTGATGTGTACCGATAACGTATCAACAAAGGGGCCATCTTCATGGGCATTGACTATGCCTGTATTCTCATCAGGTATTTGATAGTTGTTTAGCGCCTTGATTTTGTCTGGCACTTGCTGCCAATCGGCATAAATATGAATATTGTCGGTCGAGAGTTCAGTTAAGCCATTTTGGAACATCACTTCAGCGGCTTGCGCAGTATTGCGCAGCGCAACCTGATGCATAGAAAACATGCCAGTACACATCATGCACAAGGGGATAATCATGTTAATCAGTAAGGTTACGGCCAAAAATACTAGACCATAGAACTGGTAACTGCGCTTAAGGCTGAACTTAGGCATAATATTAACTCGCCCTCAGGCACAAACCGACGCCACGAATAGTGTGCAGTAATTCCGAATCAAATGGTTTATCAACAATTTTCCGCAATAAATGAATATGCGCGCGCAAACAGTCACTATCAGGCGGCGAGTCAGGCCAAAGCATGCGCTCTATTTCTGCCTTTTTGACCGTTTCAGGGCTACGTCTAGCGAGTAATGCCAGTATTTGCCAAGCGGTTGGACTGAGTGGCAATACTTGTTGCTGGCGAAATGCTTGGTGAGCACTAAAATCTATGTCCAAATCGCCTATGGTCAGATTAATACTGGGGGCACGTCTATGCGCCAATACCTTAAGCCGCGCCACTAACTCTTCCATAGCAAAAGGTTTAATCAAGTAATCATCTGCACCCGCTTCAAAACCATTAAGCCTGTCGTCTAAATGGCTGCGGGCGGTCAACATGATGACTGGAGTGCCTATGCATTGAGCCTTCCAACGGGCGCAGGCCACTATGCCATCACCATCCGGCAAGTTTAAGTCCAATACAATAACATCAAATGTTTGCTGTAAAAGACGCTGTTCGGCTTGGGCTAAATTCTCGGCGTAATCACACTCGATACCTTTTATCGCCAAATACTGGATTAGATTGTTGGCAAGTAGACGATTATCTTCAACCAATAAAACAAACATGATAATTCCGTTAGATGATGTGATGAGGAAAAGATAAATGAGCACCCTGTGGCCAGCGGGTGCTC